>DATHHM010000165.1:0-12268 GCA_035317145.1 Xanthobacteraceae bacterium
ACGAATGTGACCAGAGCGATCGCCGAGACATTGCCGGGCCCGAACCACAACAGAAACAGCGGCGCATAAGCGAGCCCCGGAATCGGCGCGCCGATGCTCACCAGCGGCAGCAAGATATCTTCGGCGCGCCGCGAGCGGCCCATCATGATGCCGATGGTCACGCCGACCAAGGCCGCAAGCGCGAAGCCCGCCATCAGCCGCGCCAGGGTGTCGAGTGCGTGATGCGGCAGCACGCCGCTGATCGTCAGCCGCGCGAATACCGCGGCAATGGCTTCCAACGGCGGAAAGAACCGCGGCGGAAACAGACCGGCATGCGCCACGACCTCCCAGATCGCGCCGACCACGACGAAGGGAAACAGGTTGCGCGCCACGCGGCGCAGCAGGCCGTCCTCGCGCGTAGCGCGCGCGGTCGCGATTTGGGAAGCTTGAGCGAGGTCGTGTGCCATGAGCAATTGCAAAGCTGTGACGCAGCCACAGCGCCAGCGCAAGGATAGTGCGCCCGCGCATGGCCGGACAAGCCGTTGCCAAGCCGTTGCAGTGTCCGCCCCCTGTGATAGGACAGCGCCGACAGCACAGGAGTTTGGCATGGCCACGAAAAACACGCAGAAAATCGGCTGGATCGGCATGGGCCGCATGGGTTTCCCGATGGCCGAGCGGCTCATCAAGGCGGGCCATGACGTCACGATCTGGAATCGCACCCGCGCCAAGGCCGAGCCGCTCGCCAAGATCGGCGGCAAGGTGGTCGACCATCTGTACGAACTGAAAGACGTCGACGTGCTGTTCTCGATCGTCGCCACCGGCAAGGACGTGCAGGACGTGCTGTACGGCAAGAACGGCGTCTGCAGCCAAGGCGGCAAGATGCCGCCGATCGTGGTCGACTGCTCGACCATCGCGGTTGAGGAATCCGCCGCCATCCGCGACAAGCTCAAGCAGCTCGGCGCCGATTTCGTCGCCTCTCCCGTGAGCGGCAACGCCAAGGTGATCAAGGCCGGCAAGCTGTCCGCGGTCGTGTCCGGCCCCGAAGCCGCCTGCAAGATCGCAACGCCGCTGATCGAAGTATTCGCGCCGCGCGGCGCATCCTATGTTGGCGACGGCGAGCTCGCCCGCGTCTGCAAGATCGCCCACAATGTGATGCTCGGCGTCGTCATCGAGAACCTGATCGAGATCACGCTTCTGACCAACAAGATGGGCGTGCCGCGCCACGCTTTCCTCGCCTTCCTCAACAACGGCGTGATGGGCTCGATGTTCACAGCCTACAAATCGCCGGCTTTGGTCAATCTCGACTGGACCACCACGTTCACGCCGGAGCTGTTGCGTAAGGATCTCGATCTCGGGCTGGAGCTCGCCCGCGAAATGGACGTGCCGATGCCGATAACGGCGGCAACGCGCGAGGTGCTGCAAGGCCATTTCGGCGCCGCCATGCTGCAGAAGAACCCGAAGGAATATCTGGAAAAGGATTTCGCGGCGCTGGCCGAAACCATGGCGCTCGCCGCCGGCATGAAGCTCGAGAGCGAGAATAAAAACGTGCCGACGGGGTTGGAGAACTAAATCTTCACGCCGCCCGCCCGCAATCGGGCGGCCACGAACGCGAATGGAAGCAGATCATGTACCTTCGCGCCCTGTCCATCTTCGGCGCCATTGTCTTCGGAGCAATGGCCGCCCTGCTTGTCGCCGCCACGGCGTCGGCGGCCGACTGGCCGACGCGGCCGGTCAAATTCATCGTGACGCTCGGGCCGGGCAGCGGCACCGATATCGGCGCGCGGCTGTTGGCGGACCGCCTCACCCAGCGCTGGGGCCAGCCGGTGATCGTGGAAAACCGCCCCGGCGGCGACGGCTTGATCGCCATCAACGCCTTCGTCAGCGCCCACGACGATCACGTGCTGCTGTTCGCGCCGTCGTCGTCGTTCACGGCGCATCCGTTCCTGCACGACAACCTGCCCTATAAGCCGGGCGATCTCTTGCCGATCACGCGGGTGTCCAACACCATCCTGACGGTTGCGGTGCCGATCGGCATGAAGGCCAATTCGCTCGATGACCTCGTGGCGCTGGCCCGCGCCGAACCTGGAAAACTCAATTGGGCCGGCGTGACCGGCGCCAACGAGTTCATGTTTGCCGGCTGGCTCAAGCACGACGGCTTGAGTCTGACCGAAGTGCCGTACCGCAACCCGGTCGATGCCGCTAACGATCTCGCCGAAGGCAGGGTGCAGGTCTATCACGCGGCGCTGGCGATCGTGCGGCCGCAACTCGAGGCCGGCAAGATAAAGCTCCTCGCCGTGACCAACACGGTGCGTGCGCCGACCGAGCCAAAAATTCCGACCGCCGCGCAGGCCGGCCATCCGACGCTGACCATGGACGGCCTGGTCGGCCTGTTCGGGCCGCCGGGGATGCCGCTCGAACTGCGCGAGCGGATCACCGCCGACATCCGCGCGGTCGCCGACGCGACGATCGAAGACCGGCTGACCATCACCGGCCAGCTCATGAATATCGGCGGGCCGGACGAATTTGGCAGATCCATTGAAGAGCAGCGGGCCACGGTCGCGGCCTTCGCCAAAGATCTCGGCATCAAGCCGATGCAGTAAGACCGTTATTTGATATCGGTCTGCACGCTGATCGCCATCTGCCACTGACCGTTACGCTTGACCCAAATGCGGGCGGCTTGGTACGGCGGCCGCGAATTATCCGGCAGGGTGTGGGTTGCGATCATGGCCGCGCCGTCGTCGTAAACCGACAGCCGCATGGCCTGGACCTCGCCGACCGTGACTGGCGTGTTGTTCTCCTTCTGGCGATTGATCGCGGCGATGCGTCCGGATTTGGGGATCGGCGCGCGGCCGCTGCCGTAGAGCACGAACTCGTCGGCGACGTGCTTCGACCATTCGGCAGCGTCGTGGCCGACCGCGGCCTTCTCGATCGCCTGGAACGAATTGACGATGTCCTGCTCGGCCGGCGAGCGCACGCGATAGGGAATCGTCTGGCAGGGATTCTTGCAATCGTAAGGAGCCACTGCCGTGCTCGGCCGGACTGGCGCCGAGCGCGGCGTATCCGTCGCCGCCAGCACCACCTCCTGGCTCACCAGCGCGCGCCAGGCGCGTTTCTGCTTGGCCCAGATGTCGAGAAAAAACACGTCGCGGCCGTCGGCCGATTTGCGGTGGCCGGTGACCATGCCAATGCGGCTGTAAATCTTCACCACCGGATCGCTTGGCGGGGCAGCCGCCGCGGTTTTCAGATCGGCGAGGAAATCCTTGCGTTCGTGAACCTTGCCGTCAGCGTCGACGAAGGTGAATTGCAGCGACAGAAGCTTGCGGGCGATCGATTTGTCGTCGGCACGCATGGCCGCGCCGAGCGCTTGATCGGCTTCGAGCACCAAGGTGTCTTCGCTTGGCGCGGTTTGCGCCCGGAGTTCGACGAGAACCGCGACCAGCGCGGTGGCGACGAATATACCGAGCCACCATCGCTGCGTGGCGCTACGCATCACCCCTCCTGGAAAAACTCCGCCCCAGCGCCGTACCGGTCGCCACGGACCGTTAGCGGCGCACCATGGCATTTTCAGGCGACAACGCTCAAGGCGCAGCCCACGCGACGCCGCGCCGCAGCTCAGGTCGCGCCGGCGATTGCAGCGTGAAAAATGATCAGTCGCGATATCTGCTTAATTAATGCGCGGAGCGATGGTGGTAATAGTGGTGCACCCTGCGCCCGCCGCCACCACCCCCACCACCGCCGGCCATGGCCACGCGGCACTCTTTGCTGATCTGCGCGTGCTTTGCTTTCATGCAGGCGGTGACTTTCGCCCGATCCGGGATGACATCGGAACACAGCCGCATCGCATCGGGCGTACAAATTTGCTCAACGTCGACAGGGGCCGAGCCCGTGGCGGCGCCCTGGGCGCCGGCTTGGTGAATGCCACAAAAGAGCAACGCGCAGACCGGCAACGCCAGCCGGCAAACGAAAAGCGTGGTTCGCATCTGTTCTATCCCGGTCTTGAAAAAAGCTCTCGCTCCGGGGCGAAAGTAGCGGACCCGCCGTCGACGGTCTAGGCGAAGAATTTTGGATAACCGGCCGGCCTACAGCCGCCGGTTCAATGGGTGTGCCAGGCAAAACCCCGGCTTGGGCGTGGCCGATTTCCGACGATGTCGCTGGCACAACGCTCGATGCCGCCCTCGGTGATTTCCGCGGTCACGTTGTCAAACGACATATGCCGGCAAAATATCCCGTCGGGCATCGTCCAGACGACGTCGCCGGCGCCCTTTGTCTCCCTCGCCTCGACCGCCGACTGCAGGAGCGGGTCGATCGCCGCATGGCCGCCGATCAGCAAGGCCGCGGTAAAAAGCACGAGAAACAGCGAGGAAACGATGACGACGCGCCCGGACTTCGCGCGCTCCTCGTCCATGCGGGCGCGCGAGCGCCGCCGCGCCAGCGCGGTGACGCTGACATGATCCGCCTCGACGAACCATGCGCCGGCGTCACGGCCCACTTTCTCGGCTGCGCTCATGCCGGTATAGAACGACAAAACCCGTTGAATCGCCGATAAAAAAACATTTTGGATTTGAATCGAAATGCCGCGCCGCGCGGCGAAAGGGCTGATTCGGCTGCAATTCCGCCGCCATCGGCGCAGTTAACGCTATCCCCTTCCCGATTCGTGCCCAGTGGTGAAATAATCACCACCGGATATCCGGCCAACCAGCGAGGAACGCTTGCTCACCGCCGCCCGCAACGAGATGCTTACCCGCGTCGGACCCGGCACGCCGATGGGCGAATTGCTGCGCCGCTACTGGCAGCCGATCGCCGGCGCCAGCGAGCTCGATTCCAACCCGATCAAGACCGTGCGCCTGATGGGCGAGGACCTCGTCCTCTACCGCGACCGCGGCGGCCGTTACGGCCTGATCGACCGGCACTGTCCGCACCGCCGCGCCGACATGGCTTATGGCTGGGTCGAGGAGACCGGCATCCGCTGCAGCTATCACGGCTGGCTGGCGGACGAGACCGGCCGCTGCCTCGAACAGCCCTATGAAGACACCACCAGTCCGAAACCGTCGAAGGCCGGCTGTGAGACCAAAGCCTATCCGGTCAAGGAATGCGCCGGCCTGCTGTTCGCCTATCTCGGCCCGCTGCCGGCGCCGGAACTGCCGGTGTGGGAGCCGTTCACCTGGCGCAACGGCTTTCGCGAGATCGTGCTCGCCGACGTGCCGTGCAACTGGTTTCAGTGCCAGGAAAACTCCATCGACCCGGTGCACTTCGAGTGGATGCATGACAATTGGGGCGCCCGCCTGCGCGGCGGCGGCGCCAACGCCGCACCAAAACATCTCAAGCTGAAGTTCGAGGCCTTCGACCATGGCTTCATCTATAAGCGCGTGCGCGAAGGCCAGAGCGAAGAGGATCGTTACTGGACCGTCGGGCGCGTCGCGCTGTGGCCGAACGGTTTTTATCTCGGCAGCCATTTCGAATGGCGCGTGCCGATCGATGACGAGAATACGCTCAGCGTTGCCTGGTTTTTCATGCGCGTACCGAAAGGCCGCGAGCCTTATGTGCAAGAGCGCGTGCCGACCTGGGTCAGCCCGCTGCAGGACGAAACCGGCCGCTTCATCACCAGCCATGTCATCAACCAGGACATCGTCGCCTGGGCCGGCCAGGGCCGCATCGCCGACCGCACCAAGGAGCATCTGCGTTCCAGCGACATCGGCATCACCATGATGCGCGGCCGTTTCTTCGAAGAGCTCGAAGCCATGGCGGCCGGCAAGGAGCCCGGCGGCATCATCCGCAGCGCCAATGAGGCGCAGTGCATCGCGCTGCCGAACATGGCGCGCGAGCTCAATACCGAAGGCCTCACGCTTGCGGAGTTCGACAAGGACCCGATCCTGCGCCAGCGGCTGAAGGAATTCCGCCACCATTACGGTCAGCCGGCCGAGGTGCGGCGGGAATTTGTCGAGGCTATGGGAATTTCGGGTTGATGCGCACGCAAGTCGCCATCATCGGCGGCGGGCCGGCAGGCTTGCTGCTCTCTCACATTCTCGACCGCAACGGCATCGCTAGCATCGTGCTGGAGCGCCAAAGTCGCACATACGTGCTGGAACGGATTCGCGCCGGCGTGCTCGAGGCCGGCACCGTTGCGCTATTGCGCGAGGTTGGGCTTGGCGAACGCATGGATCGCGAAGGCGCGCCCCATGACGGCTCGAGCATCGTCTGGGAAGACCGGCCGCACTTCCTCATCGACACCAAGAAATACACCGGCAAGCCGATGATGGCTTACGGCCAGACCAATATCACCGAAGACCTCTATGCGGCCCGCGACGCCGCCGGCGGCCAAGTGATCGACGAAGCCGCCGATGTGCAGCTGCACGACCTGACGTCGGGCAAGCCTTACGTGACCTTCGAAAAGTCGGGCACGATGCAACGCATCGACTGCGACTACATCGCCGGCTGCGATGGCTCGCACGGCATCAGCCGTGCATCGATCCCGGCGGCTTTGGCGAAGACCTACGAGAAGAGCTATCCGTTCGGCTGGCTTGGCATCATGTCGGAGACTCCGCCCTATCCGGAGATTTGCTACTGCTATCACAGCCGCGGTTTTGCGCTCGCCTCGCAACGCAATCCGATGCTCAGCCGCTACTACATCCAGTGCGATCTCGACACCAGGCTCGAAGACTGGCCGGACGACCGCTTCTGGGAAGAGTTCAAGGCGCGCTGTCCCAAGGACATGGCGAACAGCATCGTCACCGGCCCGTCAATCGAAAAATCCATCGCGCCGTTGCGCAGCTTCGTCTCCGAACCAATGCGTTACGGCGCGCTGTTCCTGGCCGGCGATGCCGCCCATGTCGTACCGCCGACCGGCGCCAAGGGCCTCAACCTCGCGGTCTCGGACGTCTTTTATCTATCGCGCGCGCTGACCGAAGCCTATCGCCACAACAAGACCGATTACCTCGACGGCTATTCCGACATGGCGCTGCGCCGCGTCTGGGGCGCCG
The DNA here is from genome assembly GCA_035317145.1 of Xanthobacteraceae bacterium. Taxonomy (GTDB): domain Bacteria; phylum Pseudomonadota; class Alphaproteobacteria; order Rhizobiales; family Xanthobacteraceae; genus BOG-931. Next base: position 6,957 of record DATHHM010000165.1, read on the forward strand.
CGCGGATGTCGTGGTGGCTGACCATGCTGCTGCACCGCTTCCCCGACGAGACGCCGTTCGAGCAACAGATGCGGCTCAATCAGTTCGACTATCTGCTGTCGTCTGAGAACGCGCAGGCTTCGCTGGCGGAGCAATATGTCGGACTGCCCTACGAGGACTGAGCCGAATTCTTTTTCCGCGCCTTCGCCTGCTCGACCAAGAAACGCGACAGCCGCTCGCGCACCGCATCGGCCTCGCCCGGTGCCCATTTGCGCAAGCCCTCGCCGGTCTTCATGCCGAGCTTGCCGGCCGCGACTTTTTCGCGGAGGAACGGATGCGGCCCGGGCGTGCGGTCGAGGTCGTGAATGAGCACTTCGGCGATGTCGAGGGTGAGGTTCAGCCCGACAAGATCGGATTGCTCCATCGGCCCAAGCACCGCCGTGCGCGCGCCAAAGCCTTCCTTGACCACCGTGTCGATGGTCTCGGCGTCGCAGACGCCGGCGGCGACCAGCGCGATCGCCTCGCGCTTCATGGCGTGTTGCAGGCGGTTGCCGACAAAGCCCGGAATATCGCGGCGCACGTGGACCGGGATTTTTCCGGCACTGCGCAATAAGTCCATCGTCGCGCCCACCACGGCGTCGCTGGTTTTTTCGTTCTGGATGACCTCGACCAGAGGCACCAGATGCGGCGGATTCCAAAAATGCGTGCCGACGACGCGCTCGCGATATTTAAGATCGCGGCCAATTTCGGTCGACCGAATAGCCGAGCTGTTGCTGGCGAGGATCGTCTCCGGCGCGACAGCGCTTTCGAGATCGGCGAAGATTTTTTGTTTTAACGGCAGCTTTTCTGGCGCCGCCTCGAACACGAACGCCGCATCTTTCATGGCCGGCGCCAGCTGATCGTAGGTTTCGATCCGCTGCAGCAGCGCCGCATCGTCACCGAAAAGCTCAACTATCGCCGCCAGCCGCTTCGGTAAGGAGTTGCGGATCTCCGCCATCGGCTCAAACAAGCCGACCGGATGCCCGGCCGCGGCGAACAGATAGGCGATGCCGTGGCCCATCAAGCCGCCGCCGATGACGCCGATTTTTTGTTTTCCCTGTTCGCTCACGTGTTCCTCACGGCTGCGCCGAAGAAAATGAACCGACCGCGCGGCAACTAGCCCGCGGTGTAGCCGCCATCGACATACATGACCTGCCCGGTACAAAAATCGGATGCCGGCGACAGCAGATAGATCGCCATCCCGACCAAATCCTCCACCTCGCCGAGCCGGCCGAGCGGGATGCGCGACAGCGAACGCGCACGGGTCTGCTGGCCGAGGTCGTTGTCGCCGTACATCCAGGCCGTCAGCTTGGAGCGGAAAACCGTCGGCGCGATCGCGTTCACCGTGATGCCGTGCCTGGCCCATTCGGTTGCCAGCACGCGCGTCAGCGAATCGGTGGCGCCCTTCGACGTGCAATAGCCGGTATAGCCGGAAACATTGCCGTGCCGGCCGCGCACCGAGGACATCGTCAGCACTTTGCCTCTGACTTTCTTCTCGATCCAATAGGTGCCGACCGCCTTGGCCATGAACCAGATGCCGCGCACATTGGCATCCATCACCGCCTGCCAGTCCTCGTATTCCAAATCCTGAATGAAGCCCGGCTTGTTGAAACCCGAGGCGACGACGAGCTGATCGACCCTGCCAAATTTTTGCAGCGCCGCATCGAGCATCGCCTGGGCATCCGCAAGGCTGTCGGGGCGGCGGACCATCACGGCCGGATCGCCGCCCAGCTCGCGCACTTCGGCAGCAACCTCGTCGAGCTCGCCTTTGGTGCCGGAAGCGAGCAGCACTTTGCCGCCGAGCGCGGTCAGCGCCAGCGCTGTCGCGCGGCCGAATGTGCCGGACGCGCCGGTGACGATGGCGACCTTGTCCTTGACGTCGAACAGCGACAGCGGATTGCGCAGCGGCTCGGAGATCATGGCTTATCATCCGGTTTCGAAACGAAACGCCTGCTTCGGATCGAGCACGGCGACGACGCGCAGCGCACAGCCCTCGCCTTCCGGCCAGCGCCACGGAAACGCGAAGAACGTGCAGCGACGGCCGGTGATTTGGTCGATGTCACCGCCGATATTCTCGATGCCGGGAATGCCGTTGGTCATCATGATCTTGTGCGCCGGCTCCCAATACGGGAAATCTTCGATGATGTGATGGCCGGTCTCGGCTTTGTACTCGACGTCGAGATGCGGCTGCGCCGGGCCCGGACCATGCGGACCGAGGAAGGTGCCGAGTGGATGGTCGAGCGCCTGCACGTCGATGCCGACGAGTTTGACGCCGCGTTCCACCAGCCATTCCGCCGCTTCTTTGTAGAGCCCCGGCGAATAGGCGAAGTAATCGGGATTGTCGCCGTGGTTCTTGTGGCTCCCGGTGTTGATCATCACGATGTCGTTCTTCTGGATTTTCGGCTCGGCGCGCTCCAAATCCTTCGGCGTGACGACGCCCCACTTGCCCTTCGGGATCGAAACGACGACGCCGGTGCCGAAGAAGCGCCACAGCGGATAGCCGGTGAGCGTCGGCGTGTTCTCCGCCACATGGATCGGCGCATCCATATGCGTGCCGCGGTGCATGATGCCTTCGAACTGCTGCACCAGGAGGCCGTCCTTGGCGTGAAACTCCAGCACCCGGACGTTGAGATTGGCGCGCGACGGCCATTGCGGCATGCCGTGGCCCCAGGGATGGCTGAGGTCGAAGAATTGCAAACTGTCGGCGCCGCGCGACGATTTTTTTATGGCCGGTGATTTTTTCGCCGCCGCCACCTTGCGCCCCGCGCCACGCTCCAGCCGGCACGTGCCTTTCGGATCGAGCATGGCGACCAGCCGGATCACGCAGGCATCGCCCTCATGCCATTTCCAAGGAAAGCCCTGGAACGTGCAGCGCTTGCCGCCGAGCGCATCGATATCGCCGCCGACATTTTCGATCGTCGGAATGCCGGCTTCGAGCAGCGTGCGGTGCGCCGCGTTCCATTCCGGGAAATCCTTGATCGCCTCGCGGCCGGTGGCTTCCTTGTATTCGGGGAGCAGATATTTGATCTGCGGGCCGTTGCGGTGCGGCCCAAGCGACGTCGCCAGCGGGTGATCGATGCAAGCGGTGTCGATGCCGACGAGCTTTACGCGCTTTTTGACGAGCCAATCCGCGGCGTGTTTGCTCAAGCCCGGCGCGTAGCCGAAATATTCCTTGCTATCGGCATATTTGCGATGCCAGCCGGTGTTGATGAGGACGATGTCGCCGGCCTTGATCGCCGGCTTGGCGCGCTCCAGATCGGATGGTTCGATCAGGCCCCATTTTCTTTTTGGAAAAGAGAGCACCACACCAGTGCCGAAAAACTTTTGCAGCTCAAGATCGCCGACCGCCGGCGCGCCGGGCACGAGGTGGATCGGCGCATTCAGATGCGTCGAAGTGTGGAAGATCGTGGTGATCTTGTGCGTCATCACGCCTTGCTTGGCGTGATGGGTAATGCGTTCGAGCTTGATCTCCTCGTAGCCCGGGAAGATCGGCGTATACATGCCCCAGCGATGGCTGAGCTCGTAAAGCTCGAGCCCGCTCACGGGGTCGATCACGGCCGGCATTTCACACCCTCACACAACGCAACGCTGCGGCTGATTTGGTCGTCTGCTATTCGTCGATTGGTATCGTAATTTCGGCCGTCTGTATCACGGTCCAATATGACGTGACAATTCCGGCACTTGCGTCGCCGGACGCTTGCGACGCTCGGCAAAAAAGCGCACGCTCGCGTTGAGCTGTCGCAGTACAGCGCTCTAATCGAAAGGGAGGAATCGCCGTGCGTGACCGCGTGGGAGTTATGCTGTGTGTCGGCCTCGTCGGCGCGGCCGTTTTTGGCGCCATGACACTGTCCGTCAGCCAGGTCCAAGCCGACGATCCGAACAGCGCGCCAAATCCGTATCACGTCGTCGAGCATTGGGCGAAGCTGCCCGAAGGCCGGACGTGGGGCCAGGCGATCGGCGTCGATATCGACCGCGACGGCACCAGCGTCTGGGTGTTCGATCGCTGCGCCGGCAAAACCTGTGAAGGCTCGAATGTCGCGCCGATCCAGAAATTCGACGCGACCGGCAAGCGGGTCGCAAGCTTCGGCGCGAGCCAGTTCGCCTGGCCGCACGGCCTGTTCACGGCCGCCGACGGCACGATATGGGTCACCGACGGCAAAAACCAGACGGTCATGCAATTCTCCGCCGACGGAAAATTGCTGAAGACGCTTGGCAAGCCGGGCGTCGCCGGCAACGGTCCCGACATGTTCAACTCGCCATCGGACGTGCTGATCGCGCCCAGCGGCGACATCTTCGTTGCCGACGGCCACGGCGATTTCCCGGTCAAAGGCACCAACGACCGCATCGTCAAATTCACCAAGGACGGCACCTTCGTCAAAGCATGGGGCCATCACGGATCGGCGCAGGGCGAATTCGACGTGCCGCATGGGCTCGCCATGGATTCGACCGGCCGGCTTTACGTCGCCGACCGCGCCAACGACCGCATCCAGATCTTCGATTCCGACGGCAAGTTCGTCGCCGAGTGGAAGCAGTTCGGCCGGCCGAGCGGCATCGCCATCCGCAACGACATCATCTATGTCGCCGACTCGCAATCGAGCGACAAGGTGAACGCGCCGTTCAAGCAGGGCATCCGCATCGGCAGCGTCAAGGACGGCAAGGTGACGGCGTTCATCGCCGGAACCGATCCGAAGGTGGAAATGCCGGAGGCCATCGCCGTCGACAAGGACGGCCACGTGTTCGCCGGCTTCACCGCCGCTACCGACGTGAAGGAATACGTCAAGAACTGAGCGCGGTCGCCAACACCGCCACGTAAGCGGGATCAGGTTGCAGCCATCTGACCCCGCCGGTATGTATGCGCCGGCGCCGCCGGCGCGTCCGTCTTTGAAGGCTGCGAACTGAAGTTATGGCCCGTCTGGTGATGAAATTCGGCGGAACGTCGGTCGCCGATATCGACCGCATCCGCAACGTCGCGCACCACGTCAAGCGCGAGGTCGACGCCGGCCATGAGGTCGCCGTCGTGGTCTCGGCCATGTCCGGCACGACGAACAAGCTGGTCGAATGGTGTCGCGAGGCCTCGGCGCTCCACGACACGCGCGAGTATGACGCGGTCGTCGCTTCCGGCGAACAGGTCACGGCCGGCTTGCTGGCCATTGCGCTGGAGGGAATTGGCGTTAACGCGCGCTCATGGCTGGGCTGGCAGATTCCGATCCTGACCTCGAACGTGCACGGCTCGGCGCGAATTCTCGATATCGACGGCGCCGAACTGATCCAGCGTTTCAAGGAGCGCAAGGAGG
>DATHHM010000166.1:0-2019 GCA_035317145.1 Xanthobacteraceae bacterium
CAGGTAGTCCTGGTTGAGCAGGTAGATCTTGGTGACGTCCTTCGGCAGCGCACGCACCATGACTTCGGCCTTCATCGCCGAATTGGCATCGAAGCGGAAATGCCAGAAGCTGCACTTCTCGTTGGTGAGCTCGGTCGCCACCGCGCCGCAGTTGATGTAGATGATTCGGTTGTCGGGATTGCGGCTGTTGTGCTTGTCGACCGCTTCGATCAACGCGGCGGCGATGTTCGAGCCGCTGCACTGCATGATGAAAGGCATGTTCTGGTCGGTGGCGCTCTTGAGCGCGATCAGCGCGTCTGAGGGCTGCGACTTGTTGTCGAACGACACCAGCTCGAACTTCTTGCCCAGCGCGCCGCCCTTGGCGGTGTTGATGTAGTCGATGATGTATTGCATCTGCTTCAGGTTGGCGTCGCCCACTTGTGCAAACGGACCCGACAGCGGGTCCGTATAGGCGATCTTGATGGTGTCCTGCGCTCCCGCCGGGCCGACCGACACCCCGCACGCCATGAGCACCGCGCCCGCAATACACGCAAAAATCCGCTTTACCATAGTCTTCCTCCGCCCTTTATGCCGCTCTCCGCCGGTCAGGAACCGGCGGAAATTTCTGGTTGGCTGAAGGCTAGCATTGCCGGCTGGCGGCGCCCAGCCGGCAATGGCGGGCGGTCGCGGATTATTCGGCGACGTTCACCACGACGCGGCCGCGCACTTCGCCCTTCAGGATGCGGGGCGCCAGCGGCATGAGAGCCGAAAGCCCGACCTCGCTCACCGTGCCGTCGAGCTTGTCGAGCGGCAGGTCGATGCCGAGTCGCCGCCACGCCTCCTCGCGCGGCGCCTTGGGCAGCATGACCGAGTCGATGCCGTAGACGGTGATCGCGCGCAGGATGAACGGCAGGATCGAGCCGGGAAATGCCGGCCCGGCCGCGAGCCCGCACACCGCGGCCGCCCCGCCGTATTTCACCTGCGCGAGCGCCCGCGCGAACATCACGCCCGACACCGTGTCGACGAGACCAGCAAAGCGCTCCGAGAGCAGCGGACGGTCGGCCGCCTCGGTCAGTTCCTTGCGGTCCATGATGGTCGCAGCTCCCAGTGCCTTCAGGTAGTCCGCCTCCTGCGGCCGGCCGGTGGCGGCCACGACGGTGAAGCCGAGCTTGGCCAGGATGGCGACCGCGACGGAGCCGACGCCACCTGCCGCACCAGTGACCAGGATTTCGCCGGCTGCCGGCTTGAGGCCATGCTTCTCCAGCGCCATCACGCAGAGCATGGCGGTGTAGCCCGCCGTGCCGATCGCCATGGCGCGCTTGGCGGAGATCGTGGCCGGCAACTTGACGAGCCAGTCACCTTTCACGCGCGCCTTGGTGGCATAGCCTCCCCAGTGGAGCTCGCCGACGCGATAGCCATTGAGGACAACCCTGTCGCCCGGCCGGAAGGCAGCGTTTTCCGAACTTTCTACAGTGCCGGCGAAATCAATGCCGCCGACATGCGGCCAAGTCTTCACCAGGCCTCCGCCGGTCGTCAGCACCAGCCCATCCTTGTAGTTGAGCGTCGAATATTCGACCGCGACCGTGACATCGCCTGTCGGCAACTTCTCCACAGGCAAGGTCTCCACCGTGCCGGTCACCTTGCGGTCGGCAGCCTGGCTCAGCACGAGCGCGCGAAACGACATGGAAGCTCCTGCAATGATTTCGCCGGCTTTTTACCAAGGCTGCGCAACCGCTGCGACTCGGGCGAGCCGGAATTCGCGGCAAGATACGCACCAAAATCCGGCGGCTTGCACGCGAAATGCGAGGCAGAAGTGCGTGGACGCATGTGAGGTATGCCACATTCGGGCCGAAGTTTGGGGGAGATTGTGGCGGTCTGACTCGTACCGAGTTCGATGCACAAAATGAAGAAACTGACCCCCTCGACAATCCTCCAGCCGCGTACGTGGTTCCTCCCTGACGCGATCTCCCTCCCCCGCCATCTCGGTCGGGGTGGGCGGATTGAAGATCCTCCCGCCGACCGGGTCGGCGGCGATCCAGC
>DATHHM010000167.1:0-23012 GCA_035317145.1 Xanthobacteraceae bacterium
GCGCCAGCTGCACATTTGGCCGCGACACCGAGGAGACGATGATGCCGCCGGGTTTCACGAAGGTGAACAATTGATCCTGTGCCGGCCCGCCCACCGTATCGATCACCGCGTCGGCGCGCCGCGCGAAGTTCGCCAGGTTGACGGTCTCGGTGTTGATCACCTCGTGCGCGCCGAGGCTGCGCACATAGTCGGCGTCGCCGTTGCGGACGGTGGCGATGACGTGGAGTTTTTTCGCCCGCGCCAGCTGCACCGCATAGGCGCCGACATTGCCGGCGCCGCCGTGGATGACGACGGTCTGGCCCTCGCGCAGCGAGGCGTGATCGAACAGCATTTGCCACGCCATCACGCCGACCACCGGCAGCGCCGCGGCCTCGATATGCGACAGCGCCGCCGACTTTTTTGCGATCATGCGCGCCGAGACGACGGCGTATTCGGCGTAGCCCATGACGAAAAGCGGGTTGGTAGCGCCGAACACCTCATCGCCCACCGCGAAGCCGGTGGTATTGGCGCCGACCTTTTCGACGATGCCGGAGATTTCGGAACCCAGCGTCAGCGGCGGCGTCAGCGGCAAGCCGCTCTTGCCGGTGCGCACCAGGGCATCCCAAGGCCCGACACCGGCGGCGCACACCCGCACCAGAACCTGCAGTTCCTGCGGCTCCGGCACGTCGACGCGTTCGAGCGCGATGATCTGCGGCGGTCCCAGCTGGTTGATTCGCGCCGCCGTCATGATTTGGGGCAGAGCCAGGCGATCGATCCGCTCGACCGGTGCCGTCGGTTGCTGCGTAAATCGATGAACCGAAGCAGTTTTCGTATTCGGCGCAGGATCCGCTGTCGGTCCGATGAAAAGCTGACTGACGGCCATGGATCATCTCCCGCGGTCTAGCAAATACCTACCCTCATCGTTAAATCACCAACAAAACGAATCACCCTGGCAGCACATTACTCCAAACGCGTGACGGAAACCTCATGTCCCCTTTGTCCTTATTGCTCAATATTCTGTGGATTGTCTTTGGCGGCCTCTGGATGGCGCTGGGATGGATTGTCGCAGCCGTGATCATGGCGATTACCATCATCGGCCTGCCCTGGGCGCGGGCGGCGTTCAACATCGCCTCCTATGCGCTGCTGCCGTTCGGCCGGAAGGCGATATCGCGGGCCGAGCATCTGGGAACCCACGATATCGGCACCGGGCCGTTCGGGCTCGTCGGCAATATCGTCTGGCTGGTGCTGGCCGGCTGGTGGCTGGCGCTTGGCCATCTGCTCACGGCGATTCTGTGGGCCGTGACCATTATCGGCATCCCGTTCGCCTGGGCGCACCTCAAGCTCGCCGGCATTGCGCTGTGGCCGATCGGCAAGACGATCGTCGATGCTTGATGAAATAGCCGCAGGTTTTAGGTAGCCCAATGCGGGCGAAAGGAGATTTTCCATGAGCAGCCATCACTTTCACGCCGTCGTGTGGATCGACCACCATGAAGCGCGCGTGTTTCATTTCAGCCCGACCGATGTCGAGCGGCTGGTGCTGCACCCGGATCATCCGACCAGGCACATCCACCACAAGGCAAACTCCATCGGCAGCGGACATGCGGCGGAGGATCACGATTTCCTTCATGCGGTAGTGCAATCGATCGCCGACGCCGGTGCGGTTCTTGTTACCGGGCCGGCCAACGCCAAGACCGAACTGGTCAAGCACATCGGCCAGCATGATCCCCAGTTGATGAAAATTATTGTCGGGATCGAGACTGTCGATCATCCGAGCGACGCGCAGCTCGTCGCCCATGCGCGAAAGTATTTCAAGGCGGAAGATCGGATGCTGCCGCAATAAAACTGGCGAGCGGCAAGGAACGGAGGGACCATGTGCCGGAATATACGCACACTCTTTAATTTCGAACCGCCGGCTACGGACGAGGAAATCCGCGCGTCGGCGCTGCAGTTCGTCCGCAAGCTGAGCGGATTTGCGCACCCGTCCCACGCCAACGAAGCGGCGTTCGCCCGCGCCGTCGATGAGGTCACGGACGTGGCCCGCCGCCTCCTGGAAGCGCTGGAAACGGCGAGCCCGGCAAAGAACCGCGAGGTTGAAGCTGCGAAAGCGCGTGAAAGGGCGAAGGAGCGATTTGCGTAACGGCGGTCAAGCGAACTAGGATTTTTGTTTGAGCATGATCTTATCCGAAAACCGGTATCCACTTTTCGGGATCATGCCCTACTCCGCCTTGATGCCGGCGGCCTTGATGATCGGCCACCATGTGTCGGCTTCGGATTTGTAATAAGCCGCCAGCGCTTCCCGCGTCTGCTGCTCGCGCGGCACGATGTCTTGACCGACATCACCGAGCCGCTTGCGCACCGCGGCATCGGCGAGCGCCTCCATGGCCGCGGCATTGAGCTTGGCGATGACCGCGGGCGGCGTGCCCTTCGGCACCCACAGCGAATGCCACGGTGAAATGTGCAGGCCCGGCAATCCCGCCTCGTCGACGGTCGGAATATCGGACGCGACCGCGGCGCGGTGACTGGCCGTAACCGCGTAGCCTTTGATCGTGCCGCTGCGAATTTGCGGCACCGCATCCGACGGCTGGTCGAACAGCACATCGATGCGGCCCGCCAACAAATCCTGCATCGCCGGAGCGAGCCCGCGATAAGGCACGACCTGGATTTTCGCGCCGGTCTGTTGCTGGAGCAAAAAGCCCGCCACCTGATCGGTGCCGCCGGCGCTGCCGAGGAGCACGGGATCGGATTTGCCCTTCAGCCAGCCGACCAGTGCCTGCAAATCGTTCGCCGGAATTTCTTTCTTGGAAACCAAAAGCAACGGTGTCTGCGTCAGCCACACCACCGGTTCGAAATCGCGGAACACGTCGTATTGCAGTTGATAGAGCACCGGGGTCACCACGTGCGTCGACCAGGTGGCGAGGTCGAGGGTGTAGCCGTCCGGCGCCGCGCGCGCGACGCGGCCTGCGGCGATGGTTCCGCCGGCGCCAGTGACGTTCTCGATGACGACCGGTTGCCCGAGCGACTGGCCCATCCGTTCGCCGATGACGCGCGCGATCACGTCGGTCGGGCCGCCGGCGGCGAACGGCACGATCATGGTGATCGGCCGCGACGGAAAAGATTGCGCCGCAGCGCTGCCGGCGAATCCTGATATCGTGGCAATAGCGATCGTTGCCAAAACAAGTGTGTGCATCGGTAAAGTTCGCTCCATCAGAGGCCGCCTTGCTGAGCCCGGCGCCGATTCAATCAGAACCCGGAACCACTAGCGGCTGCTGCCTGGACCGTCTATATGAAGGTCTTCCCCCACTAAGGAGCGACGAATGGCCTCGCGCCAAATCAAGATGCCTGTAAAGGACGATTCTGACAAAGAAGTCGACGAAGCACCGTCACAGCGCAAGCGCCCGGAAGCTGGCCGGTATTGGCTCCAGGTCGACCGCCAGACCAAGGGCTCCTACCAGACAGCGGAAGCCGCGCAATCGGCGGCGATGGTCATCAAGAAGGGCTATCCGATCGTTCAAGTGTCGGTCTATGACAGCGTCGAATACACGCACACGATGGTAGAAGCGCCCGCCGCCGCATCGTGACGAACGTCCTTCTCTCGTTTTCTCGCTCAACTGATCAGGCGGAGCGCCGTTCCGGCTGTTTTGCGGATTCCGCTACCACGGTCACATCCACCGTCATCCCGAGATAGCTGCCGGCGGCGCCGACAAAACTGCCGGAAATCGGCACGGCTTGGCTGATGTCGCGCGTGACGGCGACCCGGATCAAATCGAGGCCGCCGATCGTGCCGTTGGTCGGGTCGTAGGCGATCCAGCCGGAACCGGGCACGTAGATGTCGGCCCAGGCGTGGGTCGTGCCGGCGCCGATCGCGCCCGGACCATCGGCGCAAGCGCGATACAGATATCCCGTCACCACGCGGGCGCCGAAACCCAGGCTGCGCGCGGCTTCGATCAAGAGGACCGCGAGATCGCGGCAGGAGCCCCAGCCGCGGGTGAGCGTCTCTACGGGAGTCTGCGTGCCCTCGGTTTCCCGGCTTTGGTATGAAATCTGTGCCGCCACGCCGTTGTTCAAATCGGCCAACAGCGCCGACGTGTCGGTCGGATTGCTCCGCACGAAGCCGCGCGCCCACGATCCGAGCCGATCGTTCGGATCGGGGTATTGCCGATCGAGCATGCGGCCGAGGTCGATGCGATCGTCCGCGGAATAGACGAACGGATAGCTTCTCGCTTCCGGCGTGATCTCGAATGGCGGTCGCTCGACGCCATAGGTCTCCAGCAGAAGGCTACTCTCGATCCGTAATTCCGCCGCCGGTTGGCGGAACGATGCGATGGCGATCGAATTGCCAAAGACATCGTAAATCCAACGCAGCGACGCCGGCGGCGAGCAGGTCAAATTGGTTTTGATCAGGCGGAGATCGTGACTATCGCGCGGCCGCAGCATCAACCTGTGATCGCCAAGCGCGACTGGGCGGCTGTAGCGGTAGACCGTGGTGTGCCGCACATTGAGAACAGTCACCGGCGCATCCCCGACCGTGGTCGATTGTTACGTGGGTCGTCGATCGATCGCATCGCCATGGCGTGTCATGTCGAAGTCAATCCGGCGCGAACGGGTTTTGTTCCCGGATCGAAACCGGTACCCGTACCGGCTAAGGGTGGAGAACCGCGCTGCGGTTTCGGGCTGCCCGGGTTCTAGGTCTGCTGCGGGCTGGCCGGACCGGAGGGCTTCGTTGGCGCCCTGCTGAGGATTTGACCTAGTATTACCTTTTAAAAAAAAGATTTTGAGTAGTTTTAGGTCACCCACCATAAGTATTGGCCTTGCGATTGTTAAACAAGTGCGTGCACGCTTTTATTTTCAAAGCAACCGATTTACCGGCCAATTTTGCAGTAATGTGTGATAATGTCCTTGGCCATGATCGATCATGAAGACTTTTCGGTTGTCGTGAAGAACCGCGCCCCGCTGCCGAAGCCGTGGCGATGGGAAATCTATCGCGCTGGCCGAACCAGCCCGATCGAGCATTCCGAGATTTTTTTCGAATCCATGACGGAGGCCAACCGCGCCGGAAAAGCGGCGCTAAGGTCGCTCCTGAGCGACTATCCGACCGACCGGGCGCGGGTAGGAAGTCTTTGACAAGTCTGCCGATATCTATAGAACCAAGCCGATATCTATAGAACCAAGTACTGTCTCGTTCGAAAAGCTGCCCCGATAACGGCGACCTGCCAAAGTCTCCGTTTTTCCGTTGGCGGCACGGTGCCCATCGGCAGGCGCGCGACTTCGAACATCGACTTGGATTGTTACCGCGGGCGCCGCCGTACCCGACCAGTGCCCGCGAATTGTGCTTAATCCATGCGCCAGCGGCCCGAGCGCCCTGGCCATCGGCCTGATCAACCGCTCGACTGAAGAGGAACGCCGCGTGCAGGTTCTCGTCCGTGACAACAACGTCGACCAGGCGCTGAGGGTGCTCAAGAAGAAGATGCAGCGCGAGGGCGTCTTCCGCGAGATGAAGCTGCGCGGCCATTACGAAAAGCCGTCCGAGAAGCGCGTCCGCGAGAAGGCCGAAGCCATCCGCCGCGCCCGCAAGCTCGCCCGCAAGAAATTGCAGCGCGAGGGCCTGTTGCCGATGAAGCCCCGGGTGGTGCCCGGCGCCGGCCCCGGCGGCGCCCCCGGACGAGGCGGCCCGCCGCGCGCACCGCGCCCGCCGCGCTTCTGATCGCGGGACTAGCGGCGGCTGATGCCGTCGCTTCACTTATTCGGGTTACGCATCCCATATCGTCATGGCCGGGCTTGTTCCGGCCATTTTCGTTTTTAAATTTGCCTTGCCGGTAAGACCCGGCACCCAACCCAAAGGAACTGCCCATGCCGTTTGCAATGTCCCAAGCCGCGCTGCCGGTTTTCGAAATCAATCTCACCGCGCTGTCGGCCATTCTCGACAAGGCGGAAGCTTTTGCTACCGCGAAGAAAGTCGACCCCGCCGTGCTGCTGCATTCGCGCCTGTCGCCGGACATGTTCGATCTCACCCGCCAGATCCAGGTCGCGACCGATGGCGCCAGGCGTGGTTCGGCGCGTCTCGCCGGCGTCGAGGCGCCGAGCTACGAAGACAACGAGACGACGATCGCGCAGCTCAAGGAACGTATCGCCAAGACGGTCGCCTTTCTCAAGACCCTCGACCGCAAGCAGATCGATGCCGCGGCCGAACGCGAGATCACGTTTCCGCTCGGCGGCACCAACAAGGGCCAGATGAAGGGCGACGATTACCTCAACCACTTCATGCTGCCGAATTTTTATTTCCATTGCACCGCCGCCTACGCGATCCTGCGGCATTGCGGCGTGGATGTCGGCAAGCGCGATTTCCTGGGCGCGATCCCGCTCAAGATGGTTTGAGGCGGCGGCTACAACGGCGACTCGACGCCGCCTTCTTTTTTGCAGGCGATGCTCGCTTCTTCGAGATCGAGCTCGCGTTCGATGCGCCGGCGCGCTTCGTCGGTTATTTGGCCTTCTTGCAAGAGCCGGTAGATGTATTCGCGCTCGGCCGCGATCAGCTCCATGCGTAGCTCCGCGGCCACCGCCGCGGCATCGCCGCCGTCCGCACTATGTTCCGACAGCCGCCCGGTCCGATAGTCGTGACGGGCGCGCAAGATCGCCAGCGCCTCAGGTGAAACCTGGCCATCGGCCGCGACTTTTCCCAAATGATTTAGCGCCACGTCGAGAGCTTGCGACCGCGCGGCAAGCTCCGCCTCGTGCTCGCGTTGCCGCTCTTCGGCGGCGTGTTTTGCCAGGCCCAGCCAGCCGACGACGCGCGGCAACAGCGATCCCTGGCCGATCAGCGTGATGACGATGACGCCGAAGGTGACGAAGAGAATGAGATCGCGGTCGGGAAACGGCGCCCCGGCGGCCGTCGTCAACGGAATGGCCAGTGCCGCCGCGAGTGAGACGACGCCGCGGATGCCGACAAACCCGAGAAAGAAGGTCCACTGCCACGGCGGCAACGGATCACGGCGCGCCAGCGACGGGTTCAGCCAGCGCGGCAGATAGATCGCCGGATAAATCCAGATGAATCGCGTCACGACGATCACAACCACGGTGACCAGAATGGTCACCGCGAGACCGTGCAGCAAGTTTGCGTCCATCCGGTCGAGCAGCGTGCGCGTCTGCATGCCGGTCACCAGGAAGACAAATCCTTCGAGGAAATAGACCAGCAAATCCCAAAAGAAGATTCCCTGCAGCCGCGTCGCCGCCGGAATGAGCAGCGGTCCGTTCCAGCTCACGAACAGGCCGGCCGCTACCGCCGCCAGGACGCCCGAACCGCCCAATTGCTGCGGCACCAAAAACGCGAGGTAAGGCGTCAACAGCGACAGCGTGATCTCGACGCGCGGATCGCGCGCCCAGCGGCGCAAGCGCAGGCTGAGCCAGCCGACGGCGATGCCGTAGGCGATCTCGCCTACGACGATGAGAGCGAAGGTGCCCGCGGCCTCGCCGAAGGAGAACAAGCCAGTGCTCACTGCGGCAACCGCGAAGCGGTAGAGGATCAACGCCGTGGCGTCATTGGCCAGCCCCTCGCCTTCCAGCACGACGACCAGCCGGCGCGGCACGCCGAGACGGCGCACGATCGCCAGCGGCGCGACCGCGTCGGGCGGCGCCACAATGGCGCCGAGCAAAAAGCCGATGGCCCACGGCATGCCGAGCAGCCAGTGCACAGCGGCCGCCACCGCGCAGGTGGTGAAGACGACGGCGCCGAACGCCAAAAGCGCGATCGGGCGCAGGTTGAAACGGAATTCGCGCCAGCTCATGGCGACGCCGGCCGAATAGATCAGCGGCGGCAGGATGCCGAGCAGCACCAGCTCCGGCGCCAGCTCGATCCGCGGCAGTCCGGGCGCAAGCGCCAGCCCAATGCCGGCGATGACCAGCAGGATCGAAGGCGCGGTGTTGAGCCGCCGTGCGACTACGGCGACCGCCGCCAGCACGGCGAGTAGCAGCAATATGGTCTGGATTGTCGCGGTCATGGGAAACAAGTAGCCATCATCGGGGGCGGAATCAAACGAGTGTCTGGGATAATTACAGTGATCGGGTGGCGGCCTTGATCGCTTGGATGCTGGTTGTTCGCGTTGATGATCTTGTCAAGGACGGCGCGAAGCGCCGCCGCCTCCGGCGGTCTACGATCCTTGACAAGATCATCAACGCGAACAGAGTGCTGTCCAAGCGATCAAGGCCGCTTTCTGCGGCCGTCTTACATCTGATACGTGCGACGCTGACGGCGGAGACCACGCATGGACCCCGAATTCATCCGCGACCTGTTCGCGCCATTCCGTCCGGTCACGGTGAGACGCATGTTCAGCGGTGCCGGCATCTTCGCCGACGGTCTCATGTTCGGGCTGATCGTCGACGGCGCGATCCATCTCAAAGTAGACGAGACCAACATTGCGGATTTCGAACGCGAAGGCAGCCGGACGTTCACCTATACGCGCGGAAAAAACTCTGGCCGGCCCACGCGCCACGCGCTGCCCTATTGGCGCCTGCCGGAAAGGCTCTACGACGATCCAGATGAGCTTGCGGTCTGGGCGGAGCGCGCGTTTGCCATTGCGGAACGCAAAAAGTTCGCCCCGCGGGCACGAGCCAAGCGGAAGCGATCATCGAGAAGCAGGTAGGACGGGCAGAGCGCAGCGACTCCCCGCGCGCGTGACAATTCAGAGAATAGAGAATAATGGATTTCGTTTCATTCTACCCATCCTACGAGCTGGTCGGCCCTAATACCACGACGACTTACAAAACTGACGGTCCAGCCAGAGGATCACATTACGGTCCATTCTTTGGGGAAGAAACAAGCAATAGAGCAAAGTGAGGAAAGGACGACTTAAGAGCTCCGTTGGAATTTCTGGTGTAGCAGTTTCGCTTGCCTCTTTAGTGAGGTCGTCCCAGTTCTTCTGAGTGCGAGTGTCGATCAACTTTTCTTCAGAAATCGCATTTTCGCACGGCATCGGCCCGAAAGAGACCGAATCCGGAAGTTGAGTTCTAATATGCGTAAAACGGGTAACCGAAGGCCAGAGCAATTTACACGTTTGCTTATAGTTTCGACGGACAAGCACCATAAAAATAGCGTCGACAAACCATGACCGCCTGTAATGGTCGTCTTGATCAATATTAGAACGAAAATTTTGCAATAGAGTCTTGTATTTCCACCTCACTACATCGCCCAAGCTGTAATAAGGGCCAGGAAGATGATAATCTGGATTCTCCTGGCCGTTTGAATTTAATATATCGTTCGCCAAAATGGCCAACCGACGATCGGGCTCCCTAGTGCCTTGAAAGTTTGAAAGAGCCCAAAATTCCGCAAGGCAACACGGCACAATGCCTTCCCACAGCATGAATTTAGAATGTTTCATATTGCAAACTAAATCCCTTAGGCCGTCACGCTGTTGTTGGTTAAGTGGCATGTCGCGATCCAGCAAAGCCGCAGATATCACGCCCGCAATCATTTTCTTTCGAGGATGGTAGTATCCAAATTCATTGAAAGCGTCGCGATTGAGAAACACTGGTCGTTTGTAATTGTTCAACAAGTCATCGATGAAACTAAGCGTCTGTGATCTGACATCGAACATAATCTCATCAAAAAATCGCTTATCTTTTGCACGCTGCCTTTTCCACCTTGCTTGATAACAAGCTGCCGAAATGGCCAGGAGCGTATACATTTTTACAAGTTCGAAATAATTCTCATGGCCAATCCAATTTGAAGCGAGGATGGCAGTTACCAAGTGTACGGCAGGAATTGCCGTATCCGAATATTTCCCCCGAAGAACACTACTTAGAAT
Source organism: Xanthobacteraceae bacterium (assembly GCA_035317145.1). GTDB lineage: Bacteria > Pseudomonadota > Alphaproteobacteria > Rhizobiales > Xanthobacteraceae > BOG-931. Next base: position 9,774 of record DATHHM010000167.1, read on the forward strand.
TTCAACAAACTCCCTGATTGGTAACTCATCGTTACCAGCAGCCGCGTAGACATTTAGGATGTTCCTTTGAGTTTGAATTCCAGCCGGCCAAAGTGTATCCGCGGAATCGAAAAACATCCGCAAGAGCTGTCCACGAGCAATCGTGCGCAGACCCCTAGCTTTGGGGCTGTTGGCGCTTACCGACGAGTTATACGCAGCGATTGCGGCAAGGACGTCCTCGTGAATTTCGCCGTTTGTAACTAGAAAAGGTGTATGCGGCGTACCGTTTTTCACAGCCGGATGGAATATCGGCTGATGTACGAGTGCGTTAATCTGAGGTATCAACTCGTGCCACTGGGAGATCGTTATACGGCCGCCGGGGTTTCCTTTTAGTTGATATGCGATCAGCTCTCCATTCGGGGCAACAGCGATTACGTCCTTACCCAGCTCTAGCGCCGTGTGACTCGTATCGTGGAGGATAGTATAACTGGCCGTGAGGAGCGAGTTACGGAACGCAAATTGGTATTGACGCTCGCCAGCGCTATCCAACCAGATTTCTATTAATTTCTCTCTCTCGGAACTCATTGCGCTTCTCTTCGATCATTGAATCCCACCTTCTTTTCATCGCGGGATTCTCCTCCATTTCGCGCCCCAATCGCTCGAAGACTGGCATCATTTGGGGTGACGCAACAATCGACATATCGCCAGCCTGCGACTTCTCAAAGTCCATGTGCATTTTGGAGAGCATTTCTATCAACAGATCGTTTGTCAGGGGCTTTCCGCCCGCGTCTGCTCGAAGGCCAGTTTTCTGAGTCGCCTCATCCATTGTCTGAAAAAGATGTCGCGACATTTGCTCCTCGAATTTCGCGGCAATCTCATTCGCTTTCTTTATGACATAATCCAAGTCGACATCGTCGATCTCTTCAAATGACATTGTTGTCTCAACGATCGATTCTTGAATCCGCGCGTGCTCTAACTCGTTCGTACTCCTACGGATCGCCGAATCTCGGCCCTCATGTATCATATGGGCTTTGATTTCACTTAAGAGCTGCGTGCCTCGCGCGCGAGCCCGTACGTAGTTCTGAATCGCTTCTGAGAACTCGCGATCAAGGCTAGCAATACGTGGCAGCATTGGTTTCTCCAGTTCGGCTAGATACGCGTGGTAAGATACGATGATTCTGCTAGCAAGCAGGTAAATAGATTTTGATATTTAGAAGAATTTCGCATAGGAGCGCGATATCTTCCTCACAAAAAACTCTGCGGATCGACATCGATATCAAGCTTGATCGAGCCGTGTTTCTTCGGCGCCGCCGCCAGCCATTGGCGCAGGTAAGCCGAGAGATCGAAATTGCGCGGCGCTTTGATCAGCAGCCGGAAGCGATGCCGGCCGCGCACCAGCGCGAGCGGCGCTTCGGCGGGGCCGAGGATGCGCACCTCGTCGTGGGTTGGCGCGGCGCGGGCGAGCGCGCGCGCATGGGATTCCGTCGCGTGCTTGTCGGGGCCGGAGACGACGATCGAAGCGAGGCGGCCGAACGGCGGATAGTGGTCGCGCTCGCGGACTTCGATCTCGGCGTCGTAGAACGCCTCGCGGTCCTGCGCGATCAGGGCGCGCATCACCGGGTGCTCGGGCTGGTGCGTCTGCAAATAGCCACGGCCGATGCCGGCGTCGCGGCCGGCGCGGCCGATCACCTGATGCAAAAGCTGGAAGGTGCGCTCGGCAGCGCGCGGGTCGCCGTTGCTCAGGCCCAGATCGGCGTCGACGACGCCGACGAGATTCAGCATCGGGAAGTGATGGCCCTTGGCGACCAGCTGCGTGCCGATGACGATGTCGAAACGGCCTTGGGCGACGTCGTCCAATTCCTCGCGCAGCCGCTCGACCGAAACGACGAGGTCGCTGGACAGCACCAGCACGCGCGCCTGCGGAAACAGCTCGCGCACTTCTTCTTCCAAGCGCTCAACACCCGGGCCGCAAGCCACAAAAGAGTTCGCGGCCTGGCATTTTGGGCAGGCGGCCGGATGCGGCATGGCGAAGCCGCAATGGTGGCAAACGAGGTGTTTGCGGAAACGGTGATCGACCAGCCAGGCGTCGCAGTTCGGGCAGGAGAAGCGGAAGCCGCAGGCGCGGCACAAAGTGAGCGGCGCGTAGCCGCGGCGATTGAGAAACAGCAGCGCCTGCTCGCGGCGCTCGATGGCAGTTTGCATCGCGCCGGCGAGCACCGGCGAGATAAAGCGGCCGCGCGGCGGCGGCGCTTGGCGCAAATCGATCGCCTCGACCGCCGGCTCAAGCTGGCCGCCGAAACGCTCGGGCAGCGCCAGTTTCTGATAGCGCCCGCGCCGCGCATTGACGACCGTTTCCAGCGACGGCGTCGCCGACGACAGCACAACGGGAATGCGCGCGATGTGGCCGCGCACCACCGCCATGTCGCGGGCGTGATAATGCACGCCGTCTTCCTGCTTGTAGGCGGGATCGTGTTCCTCATCGACCACGATCAAGCCGAGGTCGGCGTAGGGCAGAAACAATGCCGAGCGCGCGCCGACCACGACGGAGACCTCGCCATCGGCGACCGCCCGCCAGGTGCGCGCGCGCTTGCGCGGCGACAGCTCCGAATGCCATTCCGCGGGGCGAACGCCAAAGCGGGCGGAAAAACGGTCGAGGAATTGCGCGGTGAGCGCGATCTCCGGCATTAGAATCAGGCTCTGCCGGCCGTGGCGGATGGTGTCCGCCACCGCTTCGAAATAAACTTCGGTCTTGCCCGAGCCGGTGACACCGTCGAGCAGGGTCACGGAATAACCGCCCTTTGCCACGGTCGCCTTGAGCGCCGTCGCGGCGGCGCTTTGGTCCGGCGTGAATTCCGATTGCACAAAATCCGGATCTGGCTTTTGCGCCACCGGCTCCGGCGGCAGCACCAAAACTTCGAGCGTGCCTTCGTCGACGAGGCCGTCGATCACGCCGACGCTGACGCCGGCTTCGCGCGCGGCCTCGCTTTTGCCGCGCACCATGCCGTCGGCAAGGAGCGCCAGCACGCGCTGCCGCGCCGGTGTCATGCGTTGCGGCGGTGCGCCGGCAAGCCGCACGCCGACCCGCTCGCGCTCGGCCCCCAAATGCTCGCCCATGCGCAGGCACATGCGCAGCACCATGCCGCGCGAGCTCACGGTGTAGTTCGCCACCCAGTCGACGAAGTTGCGCAGCTCGGGGCGCAGCGGCGGCAGTTCGAGCTTTTGCTCAACGTCCTTGAGCCGGTTGTCGAGCCGCGGATTGGGCTTTGGATTGTCCGCCCACACCACCGCGGTGGCCTCGCGGGCGCCGAGCGGCACGCAGACGATGTCGCCCGGAGCGAGCTCAAGCTCTTCCGGCACCCGGTAGGAATAGGCCCGGTCGAGGGCGACCGGAACCAGGACATCGACAACGCGTTTGATCATGGCTGCATATTTGCCCGCTTAAATATGGACCACAGCCGATTCGGCAATTAAGGAAGCGGGAACGAAGGGGGTGCGATATATCCCGCCGTGTCAAGCGCACGACAAAAATCGCAAGATCTGCCGGATTTCGTGGCGCCAAAGGTCGCCGCGGAGATGGAGAGTTGGCTTAGCCACCTCGGCGCCGAGCGGCGCATGTCGCCGAAGACCGTCGAGGCCTATCGGCGCGACGTACTGCAGTTCCTCGCGTTTTTGGCCGAGCACCTCGGCGGCGCGCCGTCGCTGCAAGATTTGGCCAGGCTTTCCCCCGCCGACGTGCGCGCCTTCCTGGCGGCGCGGCGCGCCAAAAATATCGGCAGCCGGTCGCTGATGCGCGCGCTTGCCGGCATGCGCGCCTTCGGCCGTTTTCTCGAACGCAACGGCAAGGGCAAGGTTGGCGCGCTGACCGCCGTGCGGGCGCCGAAAATCGGCAAGACTTTGCCGCGGCCGCTGGCCATCACCGCGGCCAAGCGCGTCGCCGATCCCGACATCTCGGCCGGCGACGGACGCGAGCCCTGGATTCATGCGCGCGATGCCGCGGTGCTGGCGCTGCTCTATGGCTGCGGCTTGCGCATTGCCGAAGCGCTGGGCTTGAAGCGCGCCGACATCGGCACCCGCGACACCATCACCGTCATGGGAAAAGGCCGCAAGCAGCGCATGGTCCCGCTGTTGCCGCAGGTCGCCAAGCTGATTGCGGATTACGTCGCGCTCTGTCCCTTCGACCTGCCCGACGACGGCCCGCTGTTCGTCGGCGCCAAGGGCGGTCCGCTGTCGCCGCGCATCATCCAGCTCGCCATGGCGCGGCTGCGCGGCGCGCTCGGGCTGCCGGAGACCGCGACGCCGCATGCGCTGCGGCATTCCTTCGCCACGCACCTCCTCGCCCGCGGCGGCGATATCCGCTCGATCCAGGAACTACTCGGCCACGCCTCGCTGGCGACCACGCAAATTTACACCGAGGTCGACGCCGAGCGCCTGATCGGCGCCTATCGCGCCGCCCACCCGCGCGCATAAAATTTGTGCTATCAATTGCGCTCGTCATTGCGAGCGAAGCGAAGCAATCCGGTCTTTGCGGCGCGGCCCTGGATTGCTTCGTCGCTTCGCTCCTCGCAATGACGAATGACACATTGCCGGGAGGGCGACACCATGTCGGAAATTCACGAAGCGATCGAGAAAGCGCAAGAAGGCGAGCACGGCGAAGGCTTCAACAGACGGATCGCGCTGGTGATCGCGATCCTGGCGCTGTTCCTCTCCTTCTCTGAGACGGCCGGCAAAGGCGCGCAGACCGAAGCGATCAGCAAGAACGTCGAGTCGTCGGACCTCTGGGCGTTCTTCCAAGCCAAGAACATCCGCATCAGCCAGGTCACGACCGCCGCCGAGGAGATGGCTGTCGGAGCCGCCGGCGCCACCGATCCCGCCGTCAAGGCGGCGATGGAAAAACAAATCGAAGCCTGGAAAGCCACCGCCGAGCGCCTGAAATCAGAACCAAAAACCGGCCGCGAGCAACTGGCCGAACAAGCCAAGGAGGCCGTGGAAGAGCGCGATCTGGCCATGGCGAAATATCACCATTACGAATTATCTTCCGCCGCCTTCCAGGTCGGCATCGTGCTCGCCTCGGCGGCGGTGATCACCGGGATGATCGGGCTCGCCTGGTTCGCCGGCGGGCTGGGCGCGATCGGGCTTGTGCTGCTGGCGCTCGGGTTGTTCGCGCCGCATGCGGTGCCGTTCATCGCGACGCTGTAGCACTACGTCATTGCGAGGAGCGTAGCGACGAAGCAATCCACAACGCCGCGCTGGATTGCTTCGCTGCGCTCGCAATGACGAGGTTCAAAAATTAATCGCGCGTTTCGCCACCGCCAGCGCCGCTTCCTTGATCGCTTCGGTCAGCGTCGGATGGGCGTGGCAAGTGCGGGCGATGTCCTCGGACGAGGCGCCGAATTCCATGGCGATAGCCGCCTCGCCGATCATGTTGCCGGCGTCGGGGCCGAGAATGTGCACGCCGAGCACGCGGTCGGTCTTGGCGTCGGCCAGGATTTTCACAAAACCTTCGGTGGTCAGGTTCACCTTGGCGCGGGCATTGGCGGTGAAGGGAAACTTGCCGACGTTGTAGCTGACGTTGGCAGCTTTGAGCTCCTCCTCGGTTTTGCCGACGGAGGCTATTTCCGGATAGGTGTAAACCACGTTCGGAATGACGTCGTAGTTCACGTGGCCGGCCTGGCCGGCGAGGATTTCGGCAACCGCGACGCCTTCTTCCTCTGCCTTGTGCGCCAACATGGGGCCGGCAATGGCATCGCCGATCGCATAGACGCCGGCGATGTTGGTGCCGAAGTGCGGATCGACGACGACGCGGCCGCGATTGTCCTTCTTCACGCCGATGCCTTCGAGACCGAGACCTTCGGTGTAAGGCACGCGGCCGATCGCCACGAGAACAATATCGGCTTCGATGGTCTCCGCAGCGGCGCCGCCTGAAGCCGGCTCAACCTTCACCTTCAGCGCCTTGCCGGAGGCATCGACGCCGGTGACCTTCGACGACAGTTTGAAGGCGAGCCCCTGCTTTTGCAGCATGCGGTGGAATTGATTGGCAATCTCGCGATCGATGCCAGGCAGAATGTGATCGAGGAATTCGACGATCGTCACCTCGGCACCGAGCCGCCGCCACACCGAGCCAAGCTCGAGCCCGATGATGCCGGCGCCGACAATGAGAAGCTTTCGCGGCACGTTGGCGAGATCGAGCGCGCCGGTTGACGACACGATGCGCTTTTCGTCGATGTCGATGCCGGGCAGCCGCGCCACGTCCGAGCCAGTGGCGATGACGATGTTTTTGGTTTCGAGCGTCTGGGTCTTGCCGTCGTCGGCCTTCACCTCGACTTTGCCGGGCGCCGTGATGCGGCCTGAGCCGTGAAACGTCTCGATCTTGTTCTTCTTGAACAGATATTCGACGCCTTTGACGTTACCCTCGACGCCCTTTTCCTTGTATTTGAGCATCGCCGCGAGATCGATGCTCGGCTTGCCGACCTTGATGCCCATGTCGCCGAACTTGTGGCCGGCCTCTTCGTAGAGCTCGGACGCATTGAGCATCGCCTTCGACGGAATGCAGCCGATATTGAGGCAGGTGCCGCCGAAGGTGGCGCGCTTCTCGACGACGGCAGTCTTCATGCCAAGCTGCGCCGCGCGAATGGCGCAGACATAGCCGCCGGGGCCGCTGCCGATGACGATGAGGTCGTAGGGCATTGATTACAAATCCAGCACCAGCCGCGCCGGCTCCTCCAGGCATTCCTTGACGCGCACCAAAAACGTCACCGCTTCGCGGCCGTCGACCAGGCGGTGGTCGTAGCTGAGCGCCAGATACATCATCGGCCGGATTTCGACCTTGCCGCCGACCACCATCGGCCGGTCCTGGATCTTGTGCATGCCGAGGATGCCGGATTGCGGCGCGTTGAGGATCGGCGTCGACATCAGCGAGCCGTAGATGCCGCCATTTGTGATGGTGAAGGTGCCGCCCTGCAGCTCGTCGATCTTGAGCACGCCGTCGCGGGCGCGGTGGCCGAAATCCGCGATGCTCTTCTCGATCTCGGCGAGCGATTTTTGATCGCAATCGCGCACCACCGGCACCACCAGGCCGCGCTCGGTGCCGACCGCGATGCCGATGTGATAATAATTCTTGTAGATGATGTCGGCGCCGTCGATCTCGGCATTGACGGCGGGGATTTCTTTCAGCGCCTGCACGCAGGCGCGCACGAAGAAGCCCATGAAGCCGAGCTTTGTGCCGTGCTTCTTCTCGAACAGGTCGCGGTATTGCGTGCGCAGCGCCATGACGTGACCCATGTCGACCTCGTTGAAGGTCGTCAGCATGGCGGCGGTGTTCTGCGCGTCTTTCAAACGCCGCGCGATGGTCTGGCGCAGCCGCGTCATCTTCACGCGCTCTTCGCGCGCTGCGTCATCGGCCGGCGACGGCGCGCGCACTTGCACCGCGGCAGCCGGCTGCGCCACCGGCGTCGGTTGCGCGGCGGCACGTTCGATCGCGGCCAGCATGTCGCCCTTGGTGACCCTGCCGTCCTTGCCGGTGCCGGACATGGCAGCAGCGTCGATGCCGGTTTCCGCGGCGATCTTGCGCACCGACGGCGCCAAAGGCTTGTCGGCAGCGGGCGCCGCTGCCGACGCAGGTTTTAGCGGTGCAGGTGGCGGCGTGGGTTGAGCAGCCGGTTGCGGCGCGGCTTTCGCCGATGCGGCTCCTGCGCCTTCCTTGATCTGGCCGAGCACCGCACCCACGGCGACGGTGTCGCCGTCCTTGGCGGCGATATCGCTGAGCACGCCTGCGGCCGGCGCCGGCACTTCGATCGTCACCTTGTCGGTTTCGAGCTCGACCAGCGGCTCATCGACGGCGACGGCATCGCCCGGTTTCTTGAACCATTTGCCGATGGTCGCCTCGGTGACCGATTCTCCGAGTGTCGGGACGCGTATCTCGGCCATGTTCAATTCCTTATTCGCGGGACCGTTAGCGCATTGACGACGGACGACGGACGACGGACGACGGAAAGAAAAATCTATATCTGTCGTCTGTCGTCCGTCCTCTGTCCTCCGCTACCCCAACGCGTCTTCCAGAAACTGCTTGAGCTGCGCCAAATGCAGCGACATCTGCCCGACCGCCGTCGAGGCCGACGCCGGCCGCCCGGTGTAGCGCGCGCGGCGATGTTTGGCGCCGATCTGGTTGAGCACCCATTCGAGGAAGATATCGACGAACACCCAGCCGCCCATGTTGCGCGGCTCTTCCTGGCACCACACGATCTCGGCCTGCTTGAAGCGCGTGAGCTCCAGCATCAGCGCCTTAGTCGGGAACGGATAAAGCTGCTCGATGCGCAGCAGATAAATATCGTTGATGCCGCGCTTCTCGCGTTCCTCGTAGAGATCGTAATAGACCTTGCCGGAACTGATGACGACGCGGCGCATCTTGTCGTCGGCAACGAGCTTGATCTTCTCGTCCGGCAGCAGCTGCGCATCGTCCCACAGCAACCGGTGGAACGAAGTGTTCGGCCCCATCTCGTCGAGCCGCGACACCGCGCGCTTGTGGCGCAACAGCGACTTCGGCGTCATCAGGATCAGCGGCTTGCGGAAGTCGCGGTTGAGCTGCCGGCGCAGGATGTGAAAGTAGTTCGCCGGCGTCGTGCAGTTGGCGACCTGCATATTGTCCTCGGCGCACATCTGCAGAAAGCGCTCAAGCCGCGCCGAGGAATGCTCCGGCCCCTGCCCCTCGTAGCCGTGCGGCAACAGACAAACCAGCCCCGACATGCGCAGCCATTTGCGTTCGCCCGACGAGATGAACTGGTCGAACAAGACCTGCGCGCCGTTGGCGAAATCGCCGAACTGGGCTTCCCACAGGGTGAGCGTATCGGGCTCGGCAAGCGAATACCCGTACTCGAAGCCGAGCACGGCTTCTTCCGAGAGCATTGAATTGATGACCTCGAAGCGGGCCTGGCCTTCGCCCAGATGAGCGAACGGCGTGTAGCGATTGTCGTTCTCCTGGTCGTGCAGCACCGAATGGCGCTGCGAGAACGTGCCGCGCTCGGAGTCCTGGCCGGACAGCCGCACCTTATGGCCTTCGAGCAGCAACGAGCAGAACGCCAGCGCCTCGCCGGTCGACCAGTCGATATTGGCGCCGGTCTCGATCGACTTGCGGCGGCCGTCAAAGAACCGGTTGAGCGTGCGGTGCAGGTGAAAGCCCGGCGGCAGTGTGGTGATCTTGTCGCCGATCTCTTTGAGCTTTGCGATCTCGACGCCGGTATGGCCGCGGCGCGGATCGTCGGCCTCGCCGGCCCTCTGGAATCCGGCCCAGCGGCCGTCGAGCCAATCTGCTTTGTTGGCGCGGTAGCTTTGCGCGGCTTCGAGCTCGACATCGAGCCGGGCGCGCCAGTCCGCCTTCATCTTCTCGACTTCGCCCGCGGTGACGACGCCCTCGCCGACCAGCTTGTTGCCGTAGATTTCGAGCGTCGTCGGATGCGCGGCGATCGCCTTGTACATCAGCGGCTGGGTGAACGACGGCTCGTCGCCTTCGTTGTGGCCGTGGCGGCGATAGCAGAACATGTCGATGACGACCGGCTTTTGGAATTTCTGCCGGAACTCGGTCGCGATCTTGGCGGCGAAGACGACGGCTTCCGGATCGTCGCCGTTGACGTGGAAAATCGGCGCCTCGATCATCTTGGCGACGTCGGACGGATACGGCGACGAGCGCGAATAACGCGGATTGGTGGTGAAGCCGATCTGGTTGTTGAGGATGAAATGCACCGAGCCACCGGTGCGGTGACCGCGCAGACCGGACAGGCCGAGACACTCCGCCACCACGCCCTGCCCGGCGAACGACGCATCGCCGTGGATGAGCAACGGCATCACCATAGTGCGATCTTCCGGCGTGGCGCCGAGCTGATCCTGCTTGGCGCGCACCTTGCCGAGCACCACCGGGTCGACGATTTCCAGATGCGACGGATTGGCGGTGAGCGACAGATGCACCTTGTTGGCGTCGAACTCGCGGTCCGACGAGGCGCCGAGGTGATATTTGACGTCACCCGAACCCTCGATCTCGTTGGGCGTCGACGAGCCGCCCTTGAACTCGTGGAAGATGGCGCGATGCGGCTTGGCCATCACCTGCGCCAGCACGTTGAGCCGGCCGCGGTGCGGCATGCCGATGACGATCTCGCGCACGCCGAGCGCACCGCCGCGCTTGATGATCTGCTCCAGCGCCGGGATCATCGATTCGCCGCCGTCGAGACCGAAGCGCTTGGTGCCGGTGAATTTCAGGTCGCTGAATTTTTCAAAGCCTTCGGCTTCGACCAGCTTGTTGAGGATGGCGCGCTTGCCCTCGCGGGTGAACGTGATCTCCTTGTCCGGTCCTTCGATGCGCTCCTGGATCCAACCTTTCTGGGCGCCGTTGGAGATGTGCAGAAATTCGACGCCGAGCGTCTGGCAATAGGTGCGCCGCAGGATGGCGACGATCTGGCGGATGGTGCCGAATTCAAGGCCGAGCACCTTGTCGAGAAAAATCGGACGGTCGAGGTCGGCCTCGCTGAAGCCATAGGTGCGCGGATCAAGCTCCTCCTCGTTCTTCTGTGGCTCGAGCCCGAGCGGATCGAGATTGGCGTGGAAATGGCCGCGCGCCCGATAGGCGCGGATCAGCATCAGTGCCCGTATCGAATCCCGCGTTGCCCGTTCGATGTCGGCGGAGGAAAGCTCGACGCCGCGGCTTTGCGCCTGCGCTTTGACTTTGGTACCGATGCCGTTGCCGACCTCGGCCCAGTTACCGTCCAGTGCCGCAATGAGATCGCCGCCCGGCAGCGGTGGCCAATCCGGCCGGCCCCACGACGGGCCGTGCGCGTTACTGGCGACGTCGGCGGCATTGTCTTTCAGGCTCTGGAAGAACGACTGCCACTCGGCATCGACCGCCTGCGGATCGGTCTCGTAGCGGGCATAGAGGTCTTCGATATAGGGGGCATTGCTGCCGTAGAGGAACGAGGTGAGGGCAAAGGCGGCGTTGGCGTCCTGGCGGGACATGGTGCTTTTCCTGGGCGATTCCTTCGGTGGGAATCCGCAACACGAATGGGCGAGAAACGAGAAACCGAACGACGCGGAAAGACGCGAATCAGCCCGGCCCGGCGCAGGGATTTCTCTTTGTACCCTATTTAATGGCGCGATGCGGCAGGCAAAAGACGATAGGAATGAATCAAGATTTCAATAGTTCGGCAAGGGTATGGCCGAGCCGAGCCGGCGACGGCGAGACCTTGATGCCGGCCGACTCCATGGCGGCGATCTTGGAGTCCGCGCCGCCCTTGCCACCGGCGATGATTGCCCCGGCATGGCCCATGCGCCGGCCGGGCGGCGCGGTGCGCCCGGCAATGAAGCCGACCATCGGCTTCTTGCGGCCGCGCTTGGCTTCGTCCTTTAAGAACTGCGCGGCGTCTTCTTCGGACGAGCCGCCGATCTCGCCGATCATGACGATCGCCTCGGTCGCCTTGTCGGCGAGAAACATTTCCAGCATTTCGATGAAATCGGTGCCCTTTACGGGATCGCCGCCGATGCCGACCGCCGTGGTCTGGCCGAGGCCTTCCCGCGTGGTCTGGAACACCGCTTCGTAGGTCAACGTACCGGAGCGCGAGACGATACCGACTTTGCCCGGCTTGAAAATGTTGCCAGGCATGATGCCGATCTTGCATTCGCCGGCGGTCATGACGCCGGGACAATTTGGCCCGATCAGGCGCGATTTCGAGCCGCACAGCGAACGCTTGATCTTGACCATGTGGCTCACCGGAATGCCTTCGGTGATGCACACGATCAGCGCAATCTCCGCCGCGATCGCCTCGGCGATGGCATCGGCCGCGCCGGCCGGCGGCACATAGATCACGCTGGCATCGGCGCCGGTCTTCTCGCGCGCTTCGGCGACGGTGTCGAACACCGGCAGATTGAGATGAGTCGAGCCGCCTTTGCCGGGTGACACGCCGCCGACCATTTTGGTGCCGTAGGCGACCGCCTGCTCGGAATGGAAGGTGCCGTTCTTGCCGGTAAAGCCCTGGCAGATGACTTTGGTGTTTTTATCGATGAGGATGGACACTACGCCGCCTCCTTCACCGCTTTGACGATCTTCTGCGCAGCGTCGTCGAGGTCGTCGGCCGAGGTGACGTTGAGGTTGGACTTGGCGATGATGTCCTTGCCGAGCTCGACATTGGTGCCTTCGAGCCGCACCACCAGCGGCACCCGCAAGCCGACCTCCTTCACCGCGGCCACGACGCCCTCGGCGATGACGTCGCATTTCATGATGCCGCCGAAGATGTTGACCAGAATGCCCTTCACGTTGTGATCCGACGTGATGATCTTGAACGCCGCGGCGACCTTGTCCTTCGTCGCGCTGCCGCCGACGTCCAAAAAATTGGCCGGCGCCATGCCGTAGAGTTTGATGATGTCCATGGTCGCCATGGCAAGGCCGGCGCCGTTGACCATGCAGCCGATCGAGCCGTCGAGCGCAATGTAATTGAGATCGAATTTCGAGGCTTCGATCTCCTTGGCGTCTTCCTCGGTCTCGTCGCGCAGCGCGGCAATTTTGGGATGCAGGAACAGCGCGTTGTTGTCGAAATCGGTCTTGGCGTCGAGACAGATCAGCTTCTTGTCCTTGGTGACGACCAGCGGATTGATTTCGAGCAGGCTCATATCGGTGTCGATGAAGGCCTTGTAGATGTTGGAGAGCAGCGGCCCCAGCTGCTTCGCCAGATCGGCGTCGAGTTTCAGTGCCTGCGCCACGCTGCGCACATGATGCGGGCAGACGCCGGTGACCGGATCGACCGAAATAGTCACGATCTTGTCCGGCGTGTCGTGCGCCACCTCTTCGATATTCATGCCGCCTTCGGTGGAGACCACGATGGCGACGCGGGAGGTCTCGCGGTCGATCAGCATCGACAGGTAGAATTCCTTGTCGATCGGCGAGCCTTCCTCGATGTAGAGCCGGTTGACCTGCTTGCCGTGCGGCCCGGTCTGGTGCGTGACCAGGGTCGAGCCGAGCAGCCGCGTCGCTTCCTTCTTCACGTCATCGACCGATTTGACGACCTTGACGCCGCCGGCCTTGCCGCGGCCGCCGGCATGGATCTGCGCCTTGACGACCCATACCGGGCCGCCGAGCTGGTGGGCGGCCTTGACCGCGTCCTCGACCGTGAAGGCGGGTGCGCCGCGCGGCACCGGCACGCCGAAATCGCGCAGCACGGCCTTCGCCTGGTATTCGTGAATGTTCATGTAAAGCTTCCCACGGACGGGCGGCGAGCCGGCTTACTTCGCCAG
>DATHHM010000168.1:0-9851 GCA_035317145.1 Xanthobacteraceae bacterium
AAGATCTCGATCTGGCCGGCCAGCACCTGGCCCGCGTTCTGCGCCTGCTGCTGCTTGACCTTGCTCTGCAGCTGCAGAAAAGTGTCGGCGATGGTATTGGCGACACGCGCTGCGAGCTCGGGATCCTCGGACAGAAAATCGATGACGATGACGCGCGATTTTTCCACCGGGAACACGGTGAGCCGGTCGTAATAGGCTTCGAGCACGCGCTCTTCCGGCGTCATGCTCATCGGATTCTTGATGATGCCGAGCATGCCGAGCACGGCCTTGACCGGCGACACGCCGCCGAGCGTCGAATCGAATTCGGGCAGCTCGTTGAGCTTGAGCTTGGCAATCACATCCTTGGCGAGGTCGCGCGACAGGATGAGCTGCGCTTGGCTCGTCACCGACTCCTGGTCGGCGGTATTGCGATCGATCAAGTCTTTGTCGGCTTCCGGGCGCAGGAAGATATTGTCTCGCGATTCGACGATGACGCGCGATTCCGACTGATATCTTGGGGTGATGACCTGGACGACGAGGAATGTGACCAGTCCGACCAGGATCGTCGGCCGCAGGATCTTCCAGCGCTTGCGCCAGAGCGTCGTGCCGAGCGCTGAGAGGTCCAACTCTGGGTCGCTAAACTGGCCCCTGCCCCGCGCCGACTGCGACACGACGCTCATTGCGATACTCCTCACGACCGAACTACTGACAAACCAAACGCCACGCTTGATCAGAAACTATTAAGGTTGCGATCCGGTTAAAGGTGCACCGCGTGGCGCGGCAGCCGACGCGTGAGACTTTATTAACCGACGGAGGGCTCAATCGGGCTTAACTTTTTGCCACGAGCTTTAAGGAATCCCATTATGGGCCAGATGCGCCCGCTCCGATCAGCGCTTGCCGCGGCCGACGTGTCGTTCGCCACGACGACGCATCCGCAAGGCGCTTCGCGCCCAGCGAGCCTGAAAATTTTGCACATCTTACGCGCCCCGCTCGGCGGCCTGTTCCGCCATGTGATCGACCTGGTGCAGGGCCAGGCGCAACGCGGGCATCAAGTTGGTTTGTTCATCGACAGCACCACGGGCGGCGCGCGTGCCGAAACCATCCTCGCCGAGCTTGCGCCGTGCCTGGCGCTCGGCTTCGAGCGCGCCGCCATCCCGCGCGAGCTCAATCCGCGCGATGTATACGCGCTGCACCGCGTCTCGCGCCGGATTGCGGCGCTTAAGCCCGACGTGCTGCACGGCCACGGCGCCAAGGGCGCGGCGCTCGCTCGCATAGTGCCGAATTACGGCCGTGCGATCCGCGCCTACACGCCCCACGGCGGCTCGCTGGTCTATTGTCCCGGCACCATCAGCGGCAGCTTTTATCGTTCCGTCGAGCGGATCCTGAACTGGCGCACCGATCTCTTCCTGTTCGAAAGCAGCTACGTCGCCGACCTGTTCCGCGCCAAGATCGGCACGCCGCGCGCCATGGTGCGCATCGTGCGCAACGGCGTCGGCAAGGCCGAATTCGAGCCGGTCGCGATCCAACCCGACGCGACCGACATCGTCTGCGTCGGCGAATTGCGGCCGGTCAAGGCGATCGACGTGCTGATCGAGGCGCTGGCCATCCTCAAAAGTTCCGGCCAACCGGTGACTGCGACCATCGTCGGCGAAGGCCCCGACGACTCCAAGCTCAAGGCCCAGGCCGCGCGCCGCGGCCTCGCCGATGAAGTCCGTTTCGTCGGCTTTCGTCCGGCGCGGGAGGCGTTCGCCATGGGGCGAATGCTGGTCATCCCCTCGCGCGCGGAATCCCTGCCCTATGTGGTGCTCGAGGCCGCGGCCGCCGGCGTGCCGATCATCGCCACCGAGGTCGGCGGCGTGCCGGAGATTTTCGGGCCCCAGGCCGTGCATCTCATCCCGCCCGACGACATCGCGGCGCTGGTCGAAGCGATGCGCGCGGCGTTGGTCGATCCCGGCGAAGCGCATCGCATTGCGGAGCAGATCCGGGCCCGCGTCCGCGCCGACTTCTCCCTGAGCACCATGGTGGAAGGCGGCCTTGCCGCCTATCGCGAGGCACT
The DNA here is from genome assembly GCA_035317145.1 of Xanthobacteraceae bacterium. Lineage (GTDB taxonomy): Bacteria > Pseudomonadota > Alphaproteobacteria > Rhizobiales > Xanthobacteraceae > BOG-931. The sequence goes on from DATHHM010000168.1 coordinate 2,036, forward strand.
GGCGTTGCGAAAACTTGCTCAATTCACATAACCAATTTTTGAAGATTGTTCACTATGTTGGCGCAAGGCTGGCGACACCACGTGTGTTGGGCTCACGCTTGAGCGCGAAAGTTTGCGTTAACCATGTCCAGCGCCGAACACAGCACGATCTTTGAAGCGGCCACGGCGGTTTCGTCGGCCGTGAAATCATTGCCGCGGATCGTCGCAAAATCCGGAAGTACGCTCTCGCCCGCCGCGCTCGAGGTTGCCGACGAGGACTTCAAGCCGGCCTATTCGCCGATCGTGCTGGCCGGCACCGTGCGGCTGATCGAAGCCGCGCTGATCATCGTAGTCGGTCTTGCGATTTATTTCTGGCACGTCGTGCCGGGCTACGGATTTGCCTGGTACTATGTCGGCGCCATTGTTAGCATCGCGATCATGGCGATGCTGGCGTTCCAAGTCGCCGACATCTACCAGGTGCAAGCGTTCCGCGGCCACGAGAAGCAATATATGCGGCTGGCCTCGGCGTGGTCCGTGGTCTTTCTGATCGCCATCAGCCTGTCGTTCTTCGCCAAAGCCGGCGACCAGTTCTCTCGCGCCTGGCTCGGCGCCTTCTATGTGCTCGGCCTGTTTACGCTGATCGCATTCCGGCGCGGCCTGTTCCTCTTGGTGCGGCGCTGGACGCGGCAGGGCCGGCTCGACCGCCGCACCATCGTGATCGGCGCCGACTTGAACGGCGAAACGCTGCTCAAATCGCTCGCCGCGCAGCGCGATTCCGACGTGCGCGTCATCGGCGTGTTCGACGATCGCGCCGACGACCGCAGTCTCGCCACCAGCAACGGCGTTCCCAATCTCGGCACGGTGGACGACATCGTCGAGTTCGCCCGCAAGACCCGTGTCGATCTCGTGATCTTTTCGCTGCCGATCGCCGCCGAAGGCCGCATCCTGCACATGCTCAAGAAGCTGTGGGTGCTGCCGCTCGACATTCGCCTCTCGGCGCACAGCAACAAGCTGCGATTCCGGCCGCGCTCCTATTCCTATATCGGCAACGTGCCCGTGCTCGACGTCTTCGACCGGCCGATTGCCGATTGGGACATCGTGATGAAATGGCTGCTCGACAAGATTGTCGGATCGCTGGCGCTGATCTGCCTGGCGCCGGTCATGCTGCTGGTGGCGCTTGCCATCAAGCTCGACAGCAAGGGGCCGGTTTTCTTCAAGCAGCGGCGCCACGGCTTCAACAACGAGCTCATCGAGGTCTACAAGTTCCGCTCGCTCTATGTGGAGCACACCGACGCAAACGCCACCAAGCAGGTCAACAAGAACGACGCGCGTGTCACTCGGGTCGGCCGCTTCATCCGCAAGACCAGCCTCGACGAGCTGCCGCAGCTCTTCAACGTCGTTTTCGCCGGCAACTTGTCGCTGGTCGGGCCGCGGCCCCACGCCATCCACGCCAAGGCCGCCGAGCATCTCTACGACGAGGCGGTGGACGGCTATTTCGCGCGCCATCGGGTGAAGCCGGGCATCACCGGCTGGGCGCAGATCCACGGCTGGCGCGGCGAGACCGACAGCAAGGAAAAAATCCAGCGCCGTGTCGAGCATGATCTCTATTACATCGAGAACTGGTCGTTGTTGCTCGATATCTACATTCTGCTGCGCACGCCGTTCGCCGTGCTCAACATGCAGAACGCCTACTGATGGACGCCCGCAATCCGGCGATGGCGCTTGCCGCGGACGATACCGGCCCATTCTCCGCGCTGGCACAGCGGCTTCTCAACCTCGTCCTGTTCGTCACCGTCTTGACCAGTTCGATTGCCTTCATCGAGCCGGCGCCGCACGACGGCTTGATGATGGTGCTTCTCGTCGCCTGCGTCGGCGCCAGCGTCGGCTTCGACCGCAAGCTCATCCCCCTCTTGTTGCTGATCGTGCTGTGGCTGGTCGGCGGACTCATGTCGCTGGTCCAGGTCGGCGATCAGACCAAAGCCATTCAATATGCCGGCACGTCGATTTACCTCGGCATCGCCGCCGTGATGTTCGCTTGCCTGTTCTGCGACGGCAATCTTGTGCGCTTGGCGATGCTGCGGCGCGGCTACATTTTGGCGGCGCTGATCGCGACGGCGGCCGGCTATATCGGCTTTTTCCATCTGTTGCCCGGCGCCGAGATTTTCCTCGACAACGACCGCGTCAGCGCCACGTTCAAGGACCCGAACGTCTACGGGCCGTTCCTGATCTTTCCGATCGTCTGGCTCCTGGTCAGCCTGTTGGTGCGCGGCGTCAGGCTGCTCGACGTCACGGTGCTGATGGTCCTCTTGGGCGGATTGTTGCTGAGCTTCTCGCGCGGCGCCTGGACTCATTTTGTCATCTCGACGGCACTCGGCATCGTGATCGTGTTCGCGGTGACGCCAGACCCGCGCATGCGCGCGCGCATCGTCGTGCTCGGCCTTCTTGGCGCGGCCGTCGTGGCCTTGCTGCTGGTCGCGCTGGCGTCGATCAGCTCGGTCCACGACATGATCATAGACCGTGCCAAGGCGATCCAACCCTATGACGTCGGGCCGGGTGGCCGCTTCTGGCTGCAGCAGCTGGCGCTCGGCGCCATCCTCGATAACCCCAACGGCCTGGGGCCGTTCGAATTCGACCGCATCTTCGGGCTGCAGCAGCACAACGTCTATATGCAGGGCTTTCTGGTGTACGGCTGGCTCGGCGGCTCGGCCTATATGGCGCTGATCGCGATCACGCTGGCGCTAGGCCTGCTCACGGTCGCAACGCCGACGCCGTGGCAATATTATCTGATCACCGCCTACGCGGTCTTCGCCGGCGAGGCGTTCGAAGGGCTGATCGTGGACACCGATCACTGGCGCCACTTTTTTCTGGTGCTCGGAATGGTCTGGGGACTGGCGGCAGCGACGATCAATTTCCGCCGCCGGCAAGCCTGGGCGCCCGACGTCGACGCGGCATTCGCCCCCGTCAATCCGTAGTGCCGCGCCGGTCTACTTGCGGCAGAGCAAGATCGGCTGGTGTTGCTCGCCGCCGGGCATGTGAACGATCTCGCAAGACGAGAAGCCGATCTGCCGGCACAGGCGGAACAGATAATCGGTGTGGTAGGCGACCGCGGCCTCGGGCTGCGCCTCGGATTCGATGCGTGCATTGCCGAGCTGGTACTTGAAGGTGTGGCGCTTGCCGTATGTCGCCGGCAGATGCTCCATGTTGAAATGCGAATGCATCATGGTGCCGCCGGCTTGGAGAAGGCGGAAGGTCTCACGCAAATAATTGCCGAGCTCGGCCTCGAGCAGATGCGTCAGAAGCGAGTTCGAGAACACGAGATCGAACGTCCCGTCAGCCTCCGGGATGCGATACAAAGACGATGCCGAGCCGTTCTGATTATAGGATACGCTGCCATGGCTCGAATGATGGAAGCGGAAACGCTCCGCGTCGTAATTCCTTTGGCACCACGCGATGGCTTCGCCGTCGATGTCGACGCCGACATAGGCGCCGGAAAAGCGCCGGCCGCGGAAATTGCAGTCGCGCATCCAGTGCGCCCAGCGCCCGCAACCGACGCCGATATCAAGGATGTTCGACTTGAGGTTCACGATGCTTTCGCTCAGCGCGAACATCCAGAAATCGCGCGCATGCACCAGGAAATGGGTTTGGTTGTTGAAGATGCGATTGCCGACGCCGACGCGAATCCGCAAGTGATTGGGCGGCAGCGTTCGAAATTCCGGGAACATAAGCCGCGGCACCACGTCGCTGGCGTTCACCGCCGCCCGGAACAGCGGATTGAAGGTCAGTTTCGAGGTCGAAGGGAACAGCTTGCGGAGCAACCGATCGAGGCTGAGGCCGCTCGATGACGTGGCCGGTCCAGGGGACGCCGACGTGTAAGCCATGGCTGGGTTGAACCGCGAAATTATCCGGATGACTTCATGATTTGGTTAGCTCCGGGCGCTTAAGATCGGGTTACCGGCACCCTCGCCTTTGTTCGCTGTTTTACGGAATTAACCGCTGGCCGAGTTCATGCAGACAGATATCGCGTCGGCGGACACGGCACCCGTGATCAGCCCGTCCCGGGGCCTGGTCTCGATCCCCTTCCTGTTGCTGCGCGTGTCGACGGCCGGCGGCGCCTTCGCCACGGGATTTATCCAGACGCTAGTGTTCGCGCGCGTTCTGACGCCCGACCGGTTTTCCCTCTTCATCCTGGTGGGTGCCGTCGGCTACTCGCTTTGGCTTTGCGACCTCGGCCTCGCCAAAATACTGTTCGTGCAACTGCGCGCCGCGCATTTGGCCGGCAAGACCAACCGGCAAGCCGCCGGACAGGCCACGGCAGTCACTTTGTTCTACGTGCTGTTGGCCGCTGCCGGCGCGCTTGTGTGCTTCGCCATCATGGCGTCGCGGCCGACTAACTCGCTTCTTGAAGCTGCCGACTTCGGGCTGTTCTTCCTTTATATCGGGATCAATCTGGTCTGGGTTTGCTTGCGCAGCCTCAGCATTGCCGTCGACGAATACGTCTTCTACGAAAAACTCGAGCTGGTACGCCGCGTCGGCAACGTGGCGACTATCCTCGCCATGCTGATCGGGCTGCCGTTCACCGCTTTTCTGGTCGGCTCGAACGTGCTGTGGGCGGTGTTGGTGACGTGCGCGGTGGCGAAACTTCTGAGCCGCGGCGCGATGGCGCCGCGGCTGCGCGGCTTCGTCCGCGACCTCATAGAGTTTTTCCAGACCAACACACGGTCGATCGCGCGCAGCGGCACGTTCGCGCTGAGCGATATTTTCATCTACACGTTCCCCTATTACGTCGTGCCTTGGGCGTTCGGCCTCGGCGCGCCGATCATTATTCTCGAAGCGACGTTCCGCATCTTCCGCGGCGCCAGCGTCATCTATACGGCGGCGTGCGATCTCGCGATCCCGGGACAAACCCGGGCGCTGGCGGCGCGCGACGCTTCAAAGCTGATCCGTACGACGTTGATCGCGGCGGCGCTATGCTGCCTGCCGGCCGCTTTCGCCTGCGGACTGCTGATCTTCGCGTCGAAGCAATTGTTCGCGTTCCTGCTCGGCTCGGCAGCGACCGTGCCCCCGACGGTCACGCCCATTCTGGTGGTGATGCTGTTGGCCAACCTCGTGCAAATGGTCGCACAATCGCTATTGCTGCACGCCGGTTTCTTCCGCGAGATATCGCGCATCGGCTTAGGCGTCGCGGTCGCCATGGTGGTCGCAACCGCGATCGCGGTCGGTGCCGGACTGACCATCGTCGAGTTTCTCGGCGTCTATGCCGCCGTCTACAGCGCGGGCGCGCTCTATCTGGCCGTCGCCGCTTATCGCGGGCCGATTCTCGCCGCCGCTTCGCCGCACGGCGCGGCGAAATGGAAACGCGCCGCGGAACCTGCCGCGGCGCGTTGATCGGGGCGCGAAGGAAGATGGAACTTTGCGCCGACCGTACTTAGAAGCCGCCGTCGTTCAAGGGCTTGCCATAGTGCGGCGCGGTTTGCTGCTGAACCGTCTTGGTCTGTGCTTTTGCAGCTGCCGCTTTCTGCGCCGCGCTCGGCTCGTCGGTTATGCCGCCGTCGTTGAGAGCCTTGCCATAGTGCGGCGTCGCCGGAGCGGCGGGCGTCGCCGAGTTATAGAGCGGCTTTGCCGGCGTCGCGCTCGAATTGTAATCGTCGACCATTCCGCCGTCGTTCAAAGCTTTGCCGTAATGCGTCTGCGCGGATGCGGGAACTGAAGCGAACGCCACGCCGAATGCCAGCGCAGCCACGCCAATAGTGATGTACTTTTTCATGATCTTTCCTCCAACCGAGGTTTTCGGACGGCCACCGCAGTGGCCGCCACTCGGAGCTTGCAATTAGTTTTGTCGAAGGGAGGAAATATAGATTTGAAGCCGTAAATACGCGGCGCGACTTCATAAATCCGAAGTAAAAGATACGCCAAGACTATGCGGACTGCGTCAACGTTTAGCGCGCGAATAGATGTATAAAAAAGTTATAGCTACTCGTGCGACGTCGGCGCCGCTGCGCCGCGGCCACAATCAAGATGCTCAGAGCAATCCGCAGCGCACCGCGATTGCCGCGAGCCACACCAAACCGGCAAGCGCCAGCCCGCAGAACACGGCGGACGAGCCGAAATCTTTGATTCTGCCGATGTCGCGATGCTGCTCCGGCGTGACGTGATCGGAAAGTTTTTCGATCGCGGTATTCAAGAACTCGACGGCGAGCACGACAAGGAGCGCCGCGATCATGGCAACGTACCAGGCAAGACTCGGCGCAATGACAATGCCGATCGGCACCGCCAGCGCGAAGGCAATCGCTTCCTCGCGGACCGCGGCCTCGGTTTTGATGCCGTCGACGATCCCGCGCAGCGAGTTCTTGGTCGCGCTGAAAATTCGCATCACGGCGCGGCGAGACCCGCTGTGCAGCAGCGCCGGGCCGGCGCGTGTTGCGGCTTGAGACCCCGATGACTATAGTGCGGCCCAATATTCGGAGCGTAGCGCAGCCCGGTTAGCGCACCAGTCTGGGGGACTGGGGGTCCCGAGTTCAAATCTCGGCGCTCCGACCATTTTGCTCGGCCACCTCGTGGCCCGACAGCACGGCTTCGATCACCCGGCGGCAGACGACGAGTTCACCCAAGACGAGCCGCAGCGTGTCTTCGGCTGCCTTGCCGGATTGAGCGGACGGCCTCATAGCAGCGCCAGGTACAATCGTCGGTTCGCGCCGCTCGGCCGTTTCGCCGGCGCGCGGCGACGAGGCCGAGAACAGCGACAAGTCCGGCTCCGCGCGCGTTTCGGCAACGTCTTCGACAAAACTCTCGGGCTCATCGCTGGCGTCCGGCGGCGGCGGGAGTGCGGCGCCGGGGCGCCAGACATTCTGCACGAAGGCCGCGCCTTCGTCGCGCAGGATGCGTTGCACGCCACGAATGGTGTAGCCCTCGCCGTACAGCAAGTGGCGCACGCCGCGTAAGAGATCGACGTCGTCGGGGCGATAATAGCGCCGGCCGCCGCCGCGCTTCATCGGCTTGATCTGGGTGAAACGGCTTTCCCAGAAGCGCAGCACATGTTGCGGCACGTCGATCTCGTCGGCGACTTCGCTGATGGTGCGAAATGCGTCAGGCGCCTTGTCCAAGATCTATTCTCCACCAACGACGGCGGTCACTTGCCGCCGTCCGGCTCCGAATTGATTCGCTGCTTGAGGATAGCAGAAGGCTTGAACACCATGACCCGGCGCGGCGAGATCGGCACTTCCTTGCCGGTCTTGGGATTGCGGCCGATGCGCTGGCCTTTCTTGCGCACCACGAACGAGCCGAACGATGACAGCTTCACCGTTACGCCACGTTCGAGGCAGTCGGTAATTTCCTTGAGCACAAGTTCTACGAGTGTCGCGGATTCGGTGCGCGACAGGCCGACCTTTTGGTAGACCGCCTCACACAAATCCGCACGCGTGACTGTCTTTCCCGCCATCGCCTGCCCCGAGCACGGCGATCGATCCAACGTCGATCAAGATATCGTGCTGAATTATCTACGATATTAGCTTGGCGCCGCAGGTGTCAACCGGGCTTCTCACGGGTCGCCAAGAGCACCAAGGTCTACCAGCGCACCAGCGCCGCCCCCCAGGTGAAGCCGCCGCCCATGGCTTCGAGCAGCAAGAGGTCGCCGCGCTTGATGCGGCGGTCCGCAACCGCGTCGGCGAGCGCCAGTGGAATTGAGGCCGCCGAGGTTTTGCCGTGGCGGTCCACCGTGACGACGATCTTGCCCGGCGGAATGCCGAGCTTATGGGCCGAACCGTCGATAATGCGCTTATTGGCCTGGTGCGGGATGAACCAATCGACGTCGGCGGCGGTGTAACGCGTGGCCTTGAAGGCG
>DATHHM010000169.1:0-5354 GCA_035317145.1 Xanthobacteraceae bacterium
CTCCTCGCCAGCGACGACGACATCGAAGTCGCGCGCCCGGTGCTAACCCGGTCGGAACGGCTCGGCGAGCACACCCTCGTCGCCACCGCCAACAGCAAGAGCCAGCAGCACCTCTACGCCATTACCCAGCGCGACGCGCTCAGCGAGGCCGTGACCGACATCCTGGTCGAGCGCGGCGACCGCGACGTGGTGCATGCGGTGGTTAAGAACCGCGGCGCCCGCTTCTCCGATGCCGGCTTCCGCGCCCTGGTCACCCGCTCGAACGGCGACGACGCGTTGGCGAGCGAAGTCGGCATGCGCGGCGACATCCCGCGGCAGCATTTCCTCATGCTGTTGGACAAGGCCTCGAGCGCGGTGCGCGCGCGCCTCGCCGCCGAGAACCCGCAGGCCAGCCAAACCATCGACGGCGTCGTGGCCGAAGTGGTCGGCGGCATCCGCGACGAGATCCGCAACTCCTCACCGGCCTTTGCCGCGGCGGAGGCCGAGGTGGCGCGGCAAAACCGCATCCGCCGCATCGGCGAAGCCGAGATCTATCAATATGCCCGCGACCGCAAATTCGAAGAAACCGCGATCGCGCTGGCGCTGTTGTGCGACACGCCGATCGACGTGGTCGAGCGCGCGCTGCTCGATCCGGGCGCCGAGATCGTGCTGATCCTGGCCAAGGTCGCCGGCCTGTCGTCGACTACGACCAAGGCCGTGCTGCTATTGCGCGCCGCCGACCGCGGCATGTCGACCGAAGACCTCGAACGGGCGCTGACGAGCTTCAACCGCTTGCAGCCCGATACCGCCAAGCGCGTGCTCGGCTTCTTCCGCACGCGCGCCAAGACGCCGGCGACGCCGGTGATCCCGCACGCCGTCGCCATTAACGGCTAGCCCGAACGCGCGCGAAAGCGAACGACGGCTGCCTCAGTAGCTGCAATAATTCGGCGCGATCTGCACCCAGGCGCCGTTCGGATACTGATAATAGCAGCCGCCGTGCCACCAGTAATAGCCGCCGGAGCGCCGCTGCGCTTCGCTGGCGATGATGGCGCCGGTCGCAGCTCCGATCGCGGCGCCGGCAAAGGCGCCACCCGCACCGCGGCCCGCCGCGCCGCCGATAATGCCGCCCAGCGCGCCACCGATGATCGCGCCGGCCAGCGGATCCTGCGCCGCCGCCTGCTGCGCCGGCAGCAAAGCCGACAACGCCAACAGCACCCCAGCTCCCAAACTGCGCATCATAGCCGTTCTCCCTTCCCTCTTCCGCCGTCGCTGCGGCTGGTGAACGTGGCCGGCTTATACCTGCTTCGGCCACCCCGTGTCGTCATCGTTTAAGAGTATCCGCGGGCAAAAATGTGGCCCGCTCATGGTGCGATGCACCGGAGGATACCGTCATCCGGCGAGCCCTGGCATCAGGCGAGCCCTGGCATCAGGCGCAGCGCGGTTTCGCGATTGATCGAGGCGCGCTCGGCGTCGGTGAACGGATAGGCGGCAAGCCCGTTCGCCGCCTCGATGGCTTCGCGATAGGGATAGTCCGAGCCGAACAGCAGCTGCGACACCGGCACGAGCTTCAGCAGCGCCGCGAACTGGCCCGGCTCATTGCCCTGGGCGATCTCGTAGAAATATTTCCGCACGATCGGTTCCGGCCCCCCGGGCATGCGCGGATCTTTCCTGACCACCTGCTCGCGGATGAAACGGCCGATCAGGAACGGCAGCGTGCCGCCCGAGTGCGACCAGATGAAACGGACGTCGGGGCAGCGGAATGCGGTGCCGGCCTTGCCGAAGATCAGGCTGGCGATGGTCCGCGTGGTATCGGTGGCGAATTCGATCGAGCTCGGCCCGACGCCATCGGCCAAATGGGTGCAACAGGCCGGATTGACCGGGTGGGTGTAGACCATGGCCTTGCGCCGATTGAGCTCCTCGAACACCGGCATGAAGGCCTCGTCGCCGAGATATTTTTCGCCGTAGCTGGTGTACAGGCCGATGCCGTCGGCTTTGAGCACGTCAAGCGCATAGGCGATCTCGCGCAGTGAGCCTTCGGTATCGGGCAGCGGAATGGCGGCGAACAGTCCGAAGCGGCCGGGATTGTCCTTGCGCAGCGCCGCCCCATACTCGTTGCAGGCGCGTGCCAGCGAGCGTCCCTCCTCGACATCGCCGAACCAGACGCCGGGCGGCGGGAGCGACAGCACGGCAGTCGTCACGCCGGCCTTCTCCATATCGGCGAGCGACGACTGCAGCGACCATTTGGGCGCCTGACCGCCGTGCTTCGCCATCGCCTCGCCCTGCGCCGGCGGAACGTAGTGGTGATGGACGTCGATGCGCGTCTTCTCCGCCGCCGCTTGAGCGGCTGCCGGCGCCGCCGAAGCGCCGAGACCGAGCGCGGCGAGGCCGCCAGCGAGAAAATTCCGCCGCGCCGGATTTGCCGGAAGAGCGATCGGCTGACAACAGGCGCAAACGCGAAAAGCGCTGTGCCGCAGCGGTTTATGCGCTGTCGAATGCGGTCGTGCGAAGCTCATGTTCATCCCTGTCTTTCCATTTTTGGTTCTGACGTTGCCGAGCGCGAGCTTAGCGAGCGTCGCGGCGTCGGCAAGTCGGCGCGAGCGCTTCTCCAGCGCGCGCCGCGCGTCGCCAGTGCGTCTCGACGCGCCGCGAACTGTGGAACGTGACGAAGCATTAAAGGTTATCTTGCAGAATCTTCTTGACTCCCCGCTGTTTGCATTTATGTGGGGAAATCGCCGCTGTTGGTCAGTTCGTGTGAGCTGATCGGGCGGCATTCGCTTTCCGCGGCGCCGGCTCGCCGGCATCTCGGGTTCATGTCTCTGGTTGGAGAGGAAGCATGGCACAGAATGCCCTCTTGCGATCGGTGAAGGGCTTGGGGATTCCAGGTACCGCCCGAACGGAAGCAAGAAAGACCAAGCTCAAAGTCGCACCGCCGCCGGCGGATGATCACCACGACCATTTCGCGGTCCGCAATGGCGTGCGTTGCGCCGGCGCGCATCTGATCATCGATCTGCACGGCGCCAAGCGGCTCGACGACATCGACCACATCGAGGCGACGCTGCGACGCTGTGTCGACGCCGCCAAGGCGACGCTCCTGCACATCCACCTGCACCACTTCCAGCCGAACGGCGTCTCCGGCGTGGCGGTGCTGGCGGAGAGCCACATCTCCATCCACACTTGGCCGGAAGTCGGCTATGCCGCGCTCGACGTGTTCATGTGCGGCTCGGCCGATCCCGACAAGTGCATCCCGGTGCTGCGCGAGGCATTTTCCGCCGAGCGCGTCGGCGTGAACGAGCTTCTTCGCGGTCGGGACGCTTAAAGCGCACCTGCCGTTTCGCGACGATTGAGCGGCCGGGCCGGGTCCCGGCCGTTTTCATACGTGCCTGAAGGCTTGTGGGCTCTAAGGTTTGGGAGGTGTCATGGCCGAGAAACGCTGGATACCCGAGACGCTGTTCGACGATCTCGGCTTCCGCATGACCTTCGAGGTCGACAAGGTGCTGTACGAGCTGCACACCGAGCACCAGCACCTGATCCTGTTCGAGCAGAAGTATTTCGGCAAGACGCTGATGCTCGACGGCGCCACCCAGATCTCAAAGCGCGACGAGTTCATCTACCAGGAGATGATGTCGCATGTACCGCTGTTCGCCCACGGCAACGCCCAAGAGGTGCTGATCATCGGCGGCGGCGATTGCGGAATTGCGGAAGAAGTGCTCAAGCATAACACGGTCAAGCGCCTCACCCAGGTCGAGATCGACGCCAAGGTGGTCGAGTTCGCCAAGGAGCATTTCCCCGAATTCACCAGGCCGGTATTCGCCGACAAGCGCTTCGAAAGCGTCATCGACGACGGCGCCAAATATGTCGCCAAGACCGACCGGCGCTTCGACGTCATCATCGTGGATTCGACCGATCCGCAGGGGCCCGGAAAAATCCTGTTTGGCGAAAAGTTTTATCGCGGCTGCCGGCGCTGCATGAAAAAGGGCGGCATCCTGGTGACGCAGAACGGCGTGCCGTTCTTCCAGAAGAACGAGCTGGCCTCGACCATGTCGAAATTCCGAAAGCTGTTCGCCGACGCCACCTGCTATGTCGCCGCTATCCCGGTCTATGTCGGCGGCCATATGGCGATCGGCTTTGCCAGCGACAACAAGGCGCTGCGCGTCACCCCGGCCAAGACCATCGCCGCGCGCTACCGCAAGGCCGGCAGCTTCACCACCAAGTATTGGACGCCCGAGCACCACGTCGCCGCCTTCGCGCAGCCGCGCTTCATCGCCGACCTGGTGGCCAAGGCAAAACCGCGGCGCTGATCGCCCTCTGTCACACTAAAGCAATCGTGACTGGCAGGCTCTGCCGGCTGCTTCTAGGCTTGGCGAATGCTCCTGTTTGGCAAGCGAGGAGAGCGCCATGAGTTTTTTCCCCGGCAAGGACCCCAACCTCGGCGATGCGCAATCGAGCGACGCCATCGAGCAGGTGATCGTGCCGCGCTCGGTCGATCTCGGCGGCTTCCAGGTGCATCGGGCGCTGCCGTCGGGGCGCTCGCGCATGGTCGGGCCGTTCATCTTCTTCGACCATTTCGGACCGGCGGTATTTAAGGCCGGCGACGGCGTCGACGTGCGGCCGCACCCGCATATCGGGCTTGCCACCGTCACCTACCTGTTCGACGGCGAGATCGTGCATCGCGACAGTCTCGGCACGGCGATGCCGATCCGGCCCGGCGCGGTGAACTGGATGACCGCCGGGCGCGGCATCGTGCATTCCGAGCGCACTGCCGCCGACCATCGCGACGGCGGCGAGCCGCTGCACGGCTTGCAGCTATGGGTGGCGCTGCCGATGAAGGACGAAGAGACGGCACCGGTCTTCGCCCACACCGCCGCAGCCGACATCCCCGCGATCAGCGAAAGCGGTCTGACGCTGCGCGTGGTCGCCGGCACGCTGCATGGCCTGCGCTCGCCGGTCGTGACCTCGTGGGACACGCTGTTCGCCGACGCGCACCTCAACGCCGGCGCGACGCTGCCGCTCGACGCCGCCCACGAAGAGCGCGCCGTCTATGTGCTCGGCGGCGAGATCGAGATCGGCGGCGACCGCCATGGGCCGGAACGGCTGCTGGTGCTCAAGCCGGGCGATCCGGTGGCGATCCGGGCGGCGAGCGATGCCCATTTCGTCGTGGTCGGCGGCGCCGCCATGGACGGGCCGCGCCACATCTGGTGGAATTTCGTCTCCTCGCGCCAGGAGCGCATCGAAGCCGCCAAAGCCGACTGGAAGGCCGGCCGCTTCGATATCGTGCCGGGCGACACGACGGAATTCATTCCATTGCCCGACTAGGCAAGGAGGAGGCGATGCCGCGTCGCATTGCTATACTGATCGGAGCGCTTTGCGCGTTGGCG
>DATHHM010000170.1:0-8698 GCA_035317145.1 Xanthobacteraceae bacterium
CCGCGCTGCAGCGAACCGAGATCGAGAAATGGTGGCCCATCATCAAAGCCGCGGGCATCCGAGGCGAATAGGGCAACCGACGGCGCCGTCGGCAAGCCGGCATGTGGATGGGTGGAGCCCCGGACATGCGGCGTCATCTGACCGTCATGGAGCGTAACCACACTTGGGGTCCTTTTGTGAGGAGAGGACCTTATGAGCGACATCGCGTTACCGGGCTCGATCGAGCCGGCGAGTGCAGGCGGCCCGAAACTTGATCAAACCCTCAATCCGCTGACGGCAATTCTTTTTCTGGGGGCGCTCACGGCCGGCATAGTCTTCGTGGCCTACAGCATCTACGTCGATATCGACGCCACCGGCACCAAGATCAGCAGTTACCTGCCGTTCATCCTGCTATTCGTCGCGCTGATGATCGCGCTCGGCTTCGAGTTCGTGAACGGTTTCCACGACACGGCAAACGCCGTTGCCACCGTGATCTACACGCGCTCGCTGCCGGCGAACGTCGCCGTGGTCTGGTCGGGCATGTTCAATCTGTTCGGCGTGCTATGGTCTTCCGGCGCCGTCGCCTTCGGCATCGTCTCGCTGCTGCCGGTCGAATTGATCCTCCAGGTCGGCAGCAGCGCCGGTTTCGCCATGGTGTTCGCGCTGTTGATCGCGGCGATCATCTGGAATTTGGGGACGTGGTCCTTCGGCCTGCCCGCATCGAGCTCGCACACGCTGATCGGCTCGGTAATCGGCGTCGGCATCGCCAATGCGCTCCTGCACGGCCGCAGCGGCACCACCGGCGTCGATTGGAACCAGGCGGTGTCGATCGGCAAGGCGTTGCTGTTTTCGCCGATCTTCGGCTTTCTCCTCGCCGGCATCCTGCTGCTGGTGGTGAAATTCATCATCCCCAACAAGGAACTGTTCGCCGAGCCGAAGGGCGATCAGCCGCCGCCGCTGTGGATTCGCAGCATTCTCGTGCTCACCTGCACGGCGGTGAGCTTCTTCCACGGCTCCAATGACGGCCAGAAAGGCATGGGCCTGATCATGCTGATCCTGATCGGCACGGTGCCGACGGCCTATGCGCTCAACCGCGCCATGCCGGCAAGCCAGATCGCGCAGTTCGAGACCAACTCGCAAGCCGCCGCCAAAGTCATCGGCGCCAGGGCCGCGGGCTACAACGTTCTTGGCGATCCGCGGCCGGCGGTCACGCTGTACGTGGCCCAGCGCCAGATCAACGAGGGCACATTTCCTTCGCTGGCCGCGCTGGTGAACGATATCGCCAAGCAGGTGTCCGACTATGGCTCGATCGCCAGGATGCCGGCCGACAAGGTCGGCAACACCCGCAACGACATGTACCTGGCATCGGAAGCGATCCGCTTTCTGATGAAGGACAAGGAAGCCGATCTCACCGCGGCAGAGACTGCGACGCTCAACGCCTACAAGGGCTCGCTCGACAACGCGACCAAGTTCATCCCGGGCTGGGTGAAGATCGTCGTCGCTATCGCGCTGGGTTTGGGCACCATGGTCGGCTGGAAGCGCATCGTCGTCACCGTGGGCTCGAAGATCGGCAAGACCCACCTGACCTATGCCCAAGGCGCCTGCGCCGAGATCACGGCGGCCGCGACCATCGCCGCCGCCGACGGTTTCGGCCTGCCGGTGTCGACCACCCACGTGCTGTCGTCGGGTATCGCCGGCACCATGGCGGCGAACGGCTCCGGGCTGCAATGGTCGACCGTGCGCAACATCGCGCTGGCCTGGGTCCTGACCTTACCGGCGGCAATGACGCTTTCCGGCACGCTCTATTTCATCTTCTCGCATCTGTTCTAAGCCGAAGAAGCGCCCTGCCCGACAAACACAAACCCCGGCGTTGCGGCGCCGGGGTTTTTGCATTCCCAAACTGAAACTTCGCGGTCTGCCGACTGGCCGATTACAGCTGTCCGTATTTGTGGAGCACCGCACGGCAATCGCTGCTGACGCGCCAGCTATGGGCAGCGAGCGTTGCGCCACAACGCGCAAGGTTGCTCCACGACATGCCGGCGGAGCGATCGCACATCCTGGCGGCGGCCGGTTTGCACGGCGCAAGTTCGGCGAGATCGATCGCGTTGGCGGCTGTAGCGGTGAGGCCAATCAAAAAGCAGGCGGCTACCATCGTCTTCATGCTGGGGTCCATCCCTCATGTTTGCTGGGAAGCGGCCTGTTTACGCGTTGACCGCCAGAAAATCCAGTATTTTTGTGCGTCGCACAACATTCCCTAAGAGGCTGACAACATTGATATAAATCAACAACCCGTGGGAACGGGCTAAAGTCACGTCACCGCACTGCCACATTTGGCGGCACGGCCTATGGTTAAAGCGCCGATTCGTGAATTGGTTCCGGCCTGGGATTTCCGCCGCTACGGTGACTAATTCAGGCAGGCCACGAGGAACGCCACCACCTGCGGCGCGGCGATGGCGGTCGCGGCCGAATTGGCCGCCGGCTCCTTGCGGTGCATGAAGCCATGCTCGGCCTCGGGATAGTACTGGATGATGGTCGCGGCACTGCGGCCGAGCAGCGCGTCCCTGAGCGTGCGATAGGTCTCGGGGCTTGCGACATGATCGATGCCCGGCTGGCAGACATGCACCGGGCAGGCAATGCCCGCCGCAAGCTTAAGCGCATCCTGGCTTTGATGGGACTGCATCGGATTATCGATCGACGGGTAAGCGGCGGCACAGGCCTTGATCCGCTGGTCTTGCGCGGCGCGTATGAGCACGTAGCGGCCGCCGAGGCAGAAGCCGGCCATGCCGAGCGACGTCCCGGCACGCTGCAAATAGTCGAGCCAGCGGCCTTCGATGTCGTCGGCCATGGCATCGTTGAGCTGGCGCGCCCGCGCCAGCGCTTCCTCGTAGTTGGCCGGCAGCGGTAGTCCGGAATAAAGATCGCAAACCGCCGCGGTCAGTCCGGCCCGCGCCAAAGTGTCGGCGAAGCCGCGCACGAACGCATTGACGCCGAAAATCGTCGGCACGATCAGCACGCTGCCTTTGCCCGCCGTCTCCGGCTGCGCCAGATAGCCGTAGAGGCCGTCGCGGGCGATATCCTGCGTCTTGATCGACATTGTTGTTCTCTGCTCTTGTGTTTGTTTATTCGGCCGCGACCCGATTGCCGATCCCGGCATTGACGGCGGGCATGACCTTCTCGGCCATCAGCTCCATGGACCGGCGCGACAGCGCCGGGTCGGCCCAGTCCTTGCCGCAATAGAGCAATGTACCGAAGTCGCCGATCTTTTCGTGCAGCGCCAAAATGCCGTCGACGACCCTGTTGACGCTGCCGCGGATGACGACGTTGTCGAAAATATAATCGAGCGTCAGATCCTCGTCGGGCATATCTAGGCGCTCCTTGAAGCCGCCCAGCTTCTTGCCTTTGCGTAGCTTGGCGGTGAGCTGGTTCATGTAGAACCGGTACGGGCTTTGCGCATCGTCGCCGCCATAGGCGCGCGCGGTGGCGTCGTCATCGGCGACGAAGATCGAGCGCGCCACGCGCCAATTGGCGCGATCGGCGCGGTGGCCGCCCTCGGCGCAGCCTTTGGCGTAGTTGTTCCATTGGCTGAGCAGATGGTTCATGTGCAGGAAATGCGACGAGATCGGCCACCAGCCACGGCGGCCGAGCGCGATCAAACCCTTGGAGTCCGGATCGGTCGCGGTGCCGAGAATCGGCGGATGCGGTTTTTGGAACGGCTTGACGACGTTGCCCAGCCCGATTTCCGGCCACATGGTCTTGCCGGTGGAGATGTTCCAGTACTTGCCCTTGAGATCGTAGGGCGCGTCGCCGGTCCACAGTGCCAGGATATGGTCGATCGCCTCGGCGAACATGGCGCCGCGGTCGGCGTCGAGCATTTCCAGCGCCTCGCAATCGGTGCGCAGGATGCCGGCGCCGATGCCCAGCAGAAACCGTCCCTCGAGCAGATTGTCGACCAGCGCCGCGTGGGCTGCGACCAGCACCGGATGGCAAAACGGCAGGTTTACCACCGCGGTGCCGAGCTTGATTTGCGAGGTGAAGCCGGCGAGCGAAGCGCAGAACATCAAGCTCGACGGAATATTCTCGGCAAGGTCGGTCAGATGCTCGCCGCAATAGCCTTCGCTGTAGCCAAGCTTGTCGGCGAGGATGAAGGCCTCGCGATCTTCCCGCAGCGTCTCGGCATAGGGACGCGTCAGCGGGTGGACGGGCATGATGAAGAAGCCGAGCTTCATGGATGACTCCGGATTGGCAAATTCCGCTGCAGCGGGAAAGCAAGGTTATGCCATGACGCGGCAGGGTCAATCCGCCGCACAGCGCGGCTCAGCTGCAACCTGTGCGCTGCTTGCGGCCGCACCGCTAAAACGCAAAGATTGCAGCGCGGGCCGTACAAGGCTTGGCATAAAAAGACCGGAACGGAAAAGATCCGGGAGAACTTGGGGAGGAAGCCATGACCAGCATGGACACCGGCGCGCCCGCGCCGTGGTATCGCTCGCTCAGCGGAGCCCAGTGGAAGGCGCTCGTCGCTTCCAACCTCGGCTGGACGTTCGACGGCTTCGAGGTGTACTCGCTCATCCTCGTTGTCGGCGTGGCGCTGCACCAGCTCTTGGACCCGTCCGAATACAAATTCATTCCGTTCTATGCCGGCGCCGTCATTGCCATCACGGTGTTCGGATGGGGTCTGGGCGGCCTGCTCGGCGGCATTCTTGCCGACTATATCGGCCGCAAGCGCTCGATGATGATCACGATCCTGGCCTATTCGGCGCTGACAGGATTGAGCGCGCTGTCGTGGAATTGGCTGTCGTTTGCGGCGTTCCGCTTTCTGGTCGGACTCGCGATCGGCTCGGAATGGGCGACCGGCGCATCGATTACCGCCGAGCTTTGGCCGAACAACGCGCGCGGCAAGGGCGGCGCCTTCCTGCAATCCGGCTACCCGATCGGCAGTATCCTGGCATCCGGGGTTTGGCTCCTCATCGGCAATTCCGGACCGGGCGCCTGGCGCTACATGTTCCTCGTCGGCGTGCTGCCGGCGCTGATCGCATTCTGGATCCGGCGCAATATTCCCGAATCGCCGCGCTGGGAGGAATCCGACAAGCGCCGTCGCGCCGCCTACGATCTGCGGCGCAAGGGCGTGGCGCTTAAGGGCGAAGATACTGCGCTGGTGCGCTTTACCCTGTTCGATCTGTTCGCCGAGCCGACCGTGCGCTCGCGCCTGATCCTGACGTTCATCATGTCGCTGTCGATCACCATCGGCTACTGGGGCGTTTCGAGCTTCGTGCCGAGCTTCGTCGCGGCGGTCGCTACCGGCGCCGGGCTCTCCGGCCCGACCTGGGCGGGCCTGGCGGGTCTGGTGCAGAATATCGGCGCGCTGCTCGGCTTCATCAGCTTCGGCTTCCTCGCCGACCGGTTTGGCCGCAAGCCAACGACGGCGCTGTTTTACGTGATGTGCCTGGTGCTGACCCCGATCGTATATCTGTGGGTGCAGGACGTCCACGTACTGGTGTTCGGCTTTGCCGTCTACGGCTTCTTCATCCAGGGCGTCTTTTCGTGGACGCCGATATGGCTGCCGGAGCTGTTTCCGACACGCATGCGCGCAACTGCTGCCGGCTTCATCTTCAATGCGCCGCGGCTGATCTCGGCGATCGCGCCGCTGATCGCCGGCAGCCTGATCGTCGGCCTCGGCGGCTACGGCAAGACGGCAACAATCATCGGCCTGTTCTATATCCTCGGCCTGTTCTGCATACCGTTCCTGCCGGAGACCAGGGGACAGCCGCTGCCGGAAGCCGACACGCTCGCGGCGCCCGAGGCGGCGAAAACGGTCGCGCAGACGACGTGACGGTGGCGCTGCGCCGCGCGAGCGCAATAAGAAAGCCGATGGTTTTTCTTGGACACTCTCATGAAAAACCGATGCCCGGCACGAGGCCGGGCATCAGCATTCGAAAACGGCTTTAAGCCGACAAGGGCCGGCGGCAATGTTACGCCGCAGCGGCGTGGAGATTGCCGAACTTCTGCAGGTTCGCCTTCTGCTTCTCGTTGCGCGGCGGCAGCTTGAACAGGCGCGCCGCGGTGCCGCCGAGGATGTTGTGCTTGGCCTTCTCCGACAGGAACGGCAGGTCGTAGATGGTCGACGGCAGGTCGAAATCCCAGTGCGGATAGTCGGAGGAGTAGAGCAGCTGGGTCTCCGCGTTCATCATGCGGAACGTGCACTCCATCGCGCCGTAATCCTGAATCTCCATCGGCTGCGACGAATAGAACATGTCGCGCATATAGTCCGACGGCTTCTTCTTGAGCAGCGGCGCTTCCGACGGCCGCAGCATGTATTCGTGGTCGAGCCGCTGCATCAGGAACGGCACCCAGGCGAGGCCGGATTCGATCCAGATCACCGGCAGCTTGGGGAAGCGCTCGCCCATGCCGTTGACGACCCAGTTCGTGCAATGCAGCACGTTGTACCAGGAGAAGCCGAGCGCGTGCGCCGCCATAAAGCGGTTGCAGCTCTTGAAGATCGGCTCGCCCCAGTTCGGCCCGGAATGGAACGACAGCACCAGGCCGCGCTCTTCCATCGCCCGGTAGAGCTTCATGTAGGCGTTATCGTAGACCGCCATGTGCGAGCGCACCGTGGTCACCATGAAGCCGCCGACGTGCTTCCTGTCGCCGAACGTCTCGACGTGACGCAGCGCCGCTTCCGGATCGTTGAACGGCAGGCACAGCATCGAAAAGAAGCGGTTGTCCGATTCCGGCATGATCTTTTCGGTGAGCCAGCGGTTGTAGGCCCAGCACAATTCGGTCTCCATCTCCTTCTGCGGATGCAGGCCGATATTGAGCATGCCGGTCGGGAACAAGCAGGAATAATCGACGCTCATGGCGTCCATCCAGCGGTGGCCGAGCTGAATGTCGCGCTCGGCGCCGGTCTGGTGCTCGGTCTTCTCCGAGCCGCGCAACGGATAACGGGTGACGCGGCCGCCCATGTCCTGGTAACCGACCTGAGTCGGCGTGATGCCGGCGCGGTTCCTTTTGCGGCCCGACATGGTGAGCTGACGCAGCACATCGTTTTCCATGTAGGGCAAGAACTCGTCGTAGTTCTCGTTCTCGTAATGGTGGGCGTCGACGTCGACGATGATCATGTCGTCGAAATTACGCTGGTGCGCCTGCTTGCGGGCGTGGGCCAGCAGCCTCGTGGTGTTCAACTCCTCGATCGTTACGCGGCGACCGCGGTCAGCGATGAGATCCATAGCGTTTCTCCTGACGTTCCTATCTGTACGGAGCGGGTCTCAGCGGCCCGTCCAACTCTGCCACATGCCGAGCTCGAACACGGCGAGATCGGCAGCTTTCAACAATCCGCTCGCCGTAACCATGACATCGGTGGCGGAAATCGAATTTTTGGGGATCGGCATGAACTGCTCGCCGGCTTCGAGGCGCGCGGTATAGACCCGGCAAGCCGCTGCCATCAGCTTCTGCAGCGCTTCGGCTGTCACCACGTCAAGCTTGCCGTCGACGATGCCGCGCTCGAGCGTAGCGGCGAGCTTCTTGGCATCGGCAGAAGCGCCGTTGTCCGCGGCCTCGCTCCGCTTCAGCGGCACCGGCGTCACAGCCGGGCGCACCTTGGCAGCCGATCTTGCCGCGTTCTTCGCGACAATGGCCTTTGCCACGATCTTTGCCGCGCGCTTAGGCGACGACATAAAGATCCTCGCCTTTTTGCACGGTCTTGTATTTCTTCAGCTTCATCTTGCGGTCGCTGACGCACTCGCCGGTCTTCATGTCGTATTCCATGCCGTGCCACGGGCAGACGAAGTGCATCTCGTCTTCGGAGAAGAACAGGCCCATCGAGGTCTTGTCGGGGCGCAGCCGCTCCTCGACCTTGGCGATGGTCAGGCCTTCGCAGGCTGGGCCGCCCTGGTGCAGGCAGAAATTGCTGTAGGCGTAGAATTCGCCCTCGTGGCGGAACACGCCGATCTCATTGTCGCCGACAAAAACGATCCGCCGATCGCCGTCCTGGAATTCCGCAAGCTTCGCTACGAACTTTTCCGCCATCTGCCCTTCACCTTCGCGTTTCACCCTGACGATCCGCCCCTTGCCTGGGGCGGCTTACGACTCAAATGGTTTGGACCGGACTCAGGCGCCGGTCCGGACCCATGCTATTAACACAGACCAGAACGGCGCGCGACGGGCATAAGCCGGTGCCCTGCCATGCCGTTAAGGGGGCGTCGGCCCCGCCCCTACGCCATCCGATTCTCGATCTCGCCGATGTTCTCGACCCAGAGTTTCACCACATCGCCGGCCTTGAGGAACTCGCCGCGGCCGGCGCCGACGCCCGCCGGCGTGCCGGTGAGGATCAGGTCGCCCGGATAAAGCGTCATGCCGGCCGATAATTGCTCGATCTGCTCGGCCAGGTTGAAGATCATGTCGCTTGTGTTGGAATCCTGCTTGAGCACGCCGTTGACCCACAGTTTTAGGCCGAGTTTTTGCGGGTCGCCGATGTCGCTTGCCGGCACGATCCAGGGCCCGAGCGGGCAGGAGCCCTCGAAAGTCTTGTGCTTGGTCCAGTCCCACTTGAACGGCGAGGCGTCGGGGACACCGGCCCGGCGGCCGCGATCGCGCGCCGAGAGGTCATTGGCGATGGTGTAGCCGGCGACGTGACTCAGCGCCTTGGCCTGCGGGATGTCCTTCCCCGTCTTGCCGATGACGGCGGCCATCTCGATCTCCCAGTCCATGTTTTTGGCATAGGTGGAAA
>DATHHM010000171.1:0-6024 GCA_035317145.1 Xanthobacteraceae bacterium
CGAATAGGGCGGCAAGCCCGCCATCAGCGCCTCGATTTCCGTTAGCAGCGCATTGCCGCCGGCGTCGAGCGCCGGCCGGTCGAGGGCCGGATAGCAATAAAGCCCGTCGAAGCCGTCGCGCGTCAGCACGGCGCGAAACGGCGCCGGCACCGAGACGCGACCCTTGGCATCGAGGCGCAGCATATAATGGGACACAAACCGGTCCATCTCGCCCCTCGTCGAGCGGCAGACCGCTCTGCCACCCCAACGGGCTTACGCCCTGTGCACCCTCGCCACCCGCGGCGCGGCCCAGACCGGATTTCAGGGTCGCCAGCGGCTGTGGGAATGGATGGGCTATCATGGGCCAATATGGGCGTCAACGGACCTGCCCGGGTTGAAACCGCAGCTCCGCTCGATACCGATTAACAAGGTGTAAGCTTAAGGAATGGTTGAGAGATTGCGGCGGATTGCGCTGCGGGCGGCAACGGCCTGACGTTCACTTGCTCCGCCACCTGCGCGCTCGGCCGAGCAAACCCGTCACGCGCCGAACCGTCGATCCAGCTCCGCGTTGCCGCACCGTGCATGTCGGCTGCGAAACGTAACACGTTGCACGTATGCAACGACTCCCGGCTATCTTCGCGAACGCCTGTGCACAAGTGCAAATCGGCTTGTGGGCCGCGCGCGCTGGCCTAGTGTCATCGCAGTGTCACGCAGTGTGTATCCGCCAATGTCAGGTCGTGCGTTTCCGTCCGACTCGTGCGTTGTTGCCGACGTCATGCCGTCGCCGAATTTCGGCGAGCGCAAGGACGGCCGGCGGCCGGACATGATTGTGCTGCACTACACCGGCATGGTGGATGCCGCAGAAGCGCTTGAGCGTTTGCGCACGCCGGCGAGCCAAGTCTCCTCCCATTATCTCGTGTTCGAAGACGGCCGCGTCACCCAGCTGGTGCAGGAGAGCAAACGCGCCTGGCACGCCGGCGTTGCGTCATGGGCCGGCGAGACCGACATCAATTCCTGCTCGATCGGCATCGAGATCGCCAATCCCGGTCATGAGCTCAGCTATCGCGATTTTCCCAAGCGGCAGATCGCGGCGGTGACCGCGCTGTGCCGCGGCATCCTCACGCGCAACACGATTGTACCGGCGCGTGTGCTCGGCCATTCCGACGTGGCGCCGGCGCGCAAGCAGGACCCGGGCGAAAAGTTTCCCTGGCGCATTCTGCACGATTCCGGCGTCGGCCATTGGGTCAAGCCGGCCAAGATCACCGACGGCCCGTTGCTGGCGCTCGGCGATCGCGGCGACGCCGTCGCGGCGATGCAGCGGTCGCTCGCCGAATACGGCTATGGGATTGCGGAAAACGGCACTTACGATTCCACCACCCACGAAGTGGTGACGGCGTTCCAGCGGCATTTTCGCCCCGAGCGCATCGACGGCGTTTGGGACGCATCGACCCGAGCCACCTTGCAGGATTTGATCGCCCACCGGAACCGGCCGCGCACCGTGGCGGCGCGGGTCATTAACTTCGATCGCTTGGTGGTCGCCTCTTAGAGGCTCGCCTCTTGACCGCGGCGGCCAACGACCCCATCCCTTTCCTCGTCAGTCGGCCGGACGGCCGCTCCGGCAAAACCGAAAGGTTGCCGGGGAGGGAAAGTCCGGGCTCCATGGACAAACGGTGCCGGATAACGTCCGGCGGGCGCGAGCCCAGGGAAAGTGCCACAGAGAACAGACCGCCTGCCCCGCCCGGCAACGGGAGGGGACGGTAAGGGTGAAACGGTGCGGTAAGAGCGCACCGCGCTGGCGGTAACGCCGGCGGCACGGCAAACCCCACCGGGAGCAAGACCGAATAGGAACGGCGCGAAGGCTTTGCGCGCAAGCATGAAGCGCTTCGGGATCGTGTCTAGATCTGGCCGTTCGGGTAGGTTGCTGGAGGCGCCGGGTAACCGGCGTCCCAGAGGAATGGCCGTCACGTATGCGGGTACGCCTGCATGCCATCCAGAACCCGGCTTATAGGCCGGCTGACGTGTGACTAAGGGCGCCCGGCGGAAACCCCGTCGGGCGCCCGCCAGGTTTTCAGGCCCGGTTGGCACGGCATTTGAATGAAAATCGGGGAGGACGGCGAGGTGCGAACTTGCCGTTCCGAGGCGCGTTCAGGACGAATTTTCTAAGAAAGTGCTGAGATCAATGCAATTATTGCAAAATGCGGCACCGCAATTGCCGTCAGAGGTAGAAAATTCTATTTGCTGCGATATGCCGAGGCCGTTCGCATGACCCGCACGCCCGCCGAGATTCGCACGACTCGCATCGGCGCCCTGGCGCGGCTGCCGGCGTTCTTCGCGCTGGAGAATAAGCGCGCGGTCGTTGCCGGCGGCAGCCAGGCGGCGACGTGGAAAGCCGAATTGCTCTCGGCCGCCGGCGCGCGCGTCGAGGTTTTTGCAACAGCACCGAGCGAGGAGATGCTGGCGCTCGCCGCCGCTCCGCCGCGCGGCACGGTTGTCCTGCTTGATCGCATTTGGACTCCCGATGACTTTGCCGGCGCCGCCATCGCCGTTGCCGATTGCGCCGACGACCAAGAAGCGGCGCAGTTCGCCACGGCAGCGCGCGCTGCGGGCGTGCCGGTCAATGTCATCGACCGCCCGGCATTCTGCGACTTCTCCTTCGGCGCCATCGTCAATCGCTCGCCGCTGGTCATCGGCATTTCGACCGATGGCGCGTCGCCGGTATTCGGCCAGGCGATCCGCGCCAAGATCGAAGCGCTGATCCCGAAAGGCTTTGCGCGCTGGGCCGATGCCGCGCGCGCCTGGCGCCCGCGGGTGCAAGCGCTGGCGCTGCCGTTCCGCGGCCGGCGCAATTTCTGGGAAAGATTTACCGAGCGCGCGGTCGCTGCGCCGAACGCGGCGCCCACGGATGCGGATCTGGATGCGCTGCTCAAGCCGACCACGGCACAGACCACCGGCTCGGTTATTCTGGTCGGCGCCGGCCCCGGCGATCCGGAGCTGCTGACATTGCGCGCGTTGCGCGCGCTGCAATCCGCCGACGTGATCCTGTTCGACGATCTGGTGGCGCCCGACATCCTCGATTTCGCCCGCCGCGAAGCCAAGAAAATGCTGGTCGGCAAGACCGGCCACGCGCCGTCGTGCAAGCAAGACGACATCAACGCGCTGATGATCGCGCTCGCCAAGGCAGGTCGCCGCGTGGTGCGGCTCAAAGGCGGCGACCCGATGATTTTTGGCCGCGCCGACGAAGAGATTTCCGCCTGCCGCGCGGCGGGGATCACGGTCGAAGTGGTGCCCGGCATCACCACGGCGCAAGGCGCGGCGAGCCGGCTGTTGGTCTCGCTGACACACCGCGGCAAAGCCCGCCGCGTGCAATATCTCACCGGCCACGGTCGTGATGGAAAACTCCCCGCCGATATCGACTGGGCGAGCCTAGCCGATCCGGCGGTGACCACCGTGGTCTATATGCCGACCAAAACGCTGCCCGAGCTCGTCGCCAATGCGGTGCAAGCCGGCCTCGATCCGGCGACACCCGCCGTAGCCGTCGAGCGCGCTACGCGGGCCGATGAGCGCGTGATCGCTGCAACGATCGCCGATCTGCCGGCGCGGCTCGCCGAAGCACCGTCGGGACCGGTCGTCGTTATAATAGGGCGCACGCTGGCGGATTACGTCGCAGCGGCCGCACGTCGCGAGCCGGAGAATCGTCAGCTCCGCGCGTGACGCGAGGCGATGATTTCGGCGACCGCCTCTTGGCCCTCGCCGTCCTCGCGGGCTAACCCTTCAAGCACGCCCGCAACATCTTGCGCCGGGCGGTTCTGGCTCATCTTCCATTTGCCTTCGAGCTTTGTGATACGCAGCTTGAAGCCGACGATGGCCTTGAGCATTTGATCGACAAAATTCATCGGCGCGTCGCTGACCGCCCAAGGCGCCGCGCGCGGCGTCTCGTGGGTGTCGGTCATTTGGCCGACGTGAGCGCGCAATTCTTCGGGATCGTCGAAGAAGCTGAGCGTGCCGTAGGCGTGAATGGCGAGATAATTCCACGTCGGGACGACTTTGCCGGTCTGTTGCTTGGTCGGATACCACGACGGCGTGATGTAGGTGTTCGGCCCAAGAAAAATCGCCAGCGCCTGGAAGCCAGGCTTCACGCGCTGCCACTGCGGATTAGCGCGCGCCAAGTGCCCAAGCACCGTGCCAAGCGGCGCCGGCTCGGGATCGAGCAACAGCGGCAGATGGCTTGCTTCCAGTTCCTGTTCGCTCGATGTCACCAGAGTGCCGAAGCCATATTTCCCGATGGCATCGTGCAAAACGGCAACGCGGTCTTCCTTGAAATGTGCCGGAACGTACATGGCAGCCTCCAGCCGATGTCGTAGTCCTTGGCTCTGTATTCATCAAGGGATTGGACGCTTTGGCCGCCGCGCAGCCAGTGTGATACGGTTGCGGCCTCAGCGCTAAGGACATCGCACCATCATGCTCGATCAAGCCGATGAAGCTCGCCGCGCGCGTTCGGCGCGCAAGGGCCCGCGCCTCGATTTCCAGGATCATCTCGCCGATCTCGAAGCCGCCGGTCTCCTCACGCGCATCGACACCCCGATCAACAAGGACACCGAGCTGCATCCGCTGGTGCGCTGGCAATTCGTCGGCGGCGTGCCGGAAGACAAGCGCCGCGCCTTCGTCTTTACCAATGTCATCGACGCCAAGGGCCGTAAATACGACATCCCAGTTGTGGTCGGCGCGCTGTCGGCGTCGCCGGAGATTTATGCCATCGGCATGGGCCGCAAGGTCGAGGAGATCGGCGAAGCCTGGTTGGCGGCGATCAACCATCCGATTGCGCCGGTCGCCGTGACGTCGGCGCCGTGCCAAGAAGTGGTCATCACCGGCAACGATTTGAAAGCGCCGGGCGGGCTCAACGCGCTGCCGGTGCCGGTGTCGACGCCGGGCTTCGATTCCGCGCCTTATCTGACGGCGACGCTGTGCGTCACCCGCGATCCCGACAGCGGCGTGCAGAACATGGGCACGTATCGCGCCGCGCTGAAGGCAGCGGATCGGCTGGCCGTGCGCATGGTAGCGCGCGAGGCGACCGGCGCCGGCGGCTTCCAGCACTGGCTCAAATACCGCGACCGCGGCGAGAAGATGCCGATCGCCATCGTCATCGGCGCCGCGCCCGTGGTGGTGTTCACCGGGCCGCAAAAGCTCGCCATCGATCTCGACGAACTCGGCGTCGCCGGCGGCCTGGCCGGCGAGCCGATCCGCGTCGTCAAGGCCAAGACCGTGGACCTCGATGTGCCGGCGGACGCCGAGATCGTCATCGAGGGCCTGATCGATTGCCAAAAACTCGAGCCCGAGGCGCCGTTCGGCGAGAGCAACGGTTACGTCGCGCTCGAAGCTTTCAACATGCCGATGCAGGTCACCGCCATCACCCGCAAGAAGCAGCCGGTGTTCTGCTCGATCATCAGCCAAGTCACGCCGAGCGAATCGAGCGTCATCAAGAAGGTCGCCTACGAACCATTGTTCCTCGCCCACCTGCGCGACCAGCTGGCGATCAAGGGCGTGCTGCGCGTCGCCATGCACGAACGGTTGACCAATTTGCGGCCGGTGATCTTCGTGCAGATCAAGGCCGAGACGCCGCGCACCGAGGTGTGGCGGGCGCTGCATGGCGCTTCGACGCTGATGTCGAACTGCGGCAAGATCGTCGTCGCGGTGTCGGACGACATCGATCCGGGAAGTGTCGACGCGGTGCTGTGGTCGCTCGCCTATCGCTCAAATCCGATCGAGGACGTGCAGATCGTGCCCTATCGCGGCGGCGTGCAGGGCGCGCAATACGGCCCCGAGCAAACGGATTCCAGCATGCTCGTGGATGCCACCCGCAAGCGCCCGATGGCGCCGCTGGCTTTGCCGACCCGCGAGCACATGGAACACGCGCGCGAACTGTGGGAGCGGCTCGGCATGCACCCGCTCACCGTGACGTCGCCCTGGCACGGCTACCATCTCGGCGACTGGACCACTACCTGGGAGAAGTTTGCGCAACGCGCCGCCGCCGGTGATTGGGAGCTTTCG
>DATHHM010000172.1:0-2616 GCA_035317145.1 Xanthobacteraceae bacterium
CTGCTCATGGGCTTCAGCGGCCTGTGCGTCGGCATGACATATCCGTCGCGCGACATGCTGGTGCGTGCCGTAACGCCGCCGAACGCCTACGGCCGCGTCTTCGGCTTCGTCAGCATGGGGTTCAATATCGGCGCCAGCATCGCGCCGATCATCTACGGCGCAATGATGGACCATGGCGAGCCGCTCGCGGTCTTCATGCTGTCGGCCGCCGTCTGCATCATCTGTATCTCGACCGTGACATTCGGATTCTCGCGCCGCGAGGTTCACTGAGGCTTAGTTTCGATTTCGGGAGCGGGTGGAATGAACGGTCGCAACGCTCCAGCGTTGAAACGCCTCGGCGCGGCGATCGTCATCGCGCTCGCCGCCGGTTCGCCGGCGCGCGCGCAAGAGCACAGCTGGCTCCTGCCCGATCTGGCGAGCGCGGCCAAAACCGAAGGCGCGTTGACCGTCTACGGCTCCATGAACGAGCAGGAGGCGCTGCCGCTGTGGAAATTGTTCGAGGAAGCAACCGGCGTAAAGGTGAACTACGTGCGCTCCTCGGATACCCAGATCATGGCCAAGGTGGCGATCGAGAACCGCGCCGGCCAGCGCACCTGGGACATCGCCTTCACCACCACGGTGCCGCAATTGCCGGCCGCCTATCTCGCGCCGTTCGACCCGCCGGAAGCCAAAGGCCTGATGGCGGAAGCGCGTGACCCTAATCGGCGCTGGTACGGCGGCTATGCCAATTACAATGCGCCAGCCTACAACACCAATGTCGTCAACAAGGCAGATCTGCCAAAGAGTTACGAAGAGTTCGCCGCGCACAAGGAATGGGCCGGCAAGATCGCCATCGATGACACCGACGACGAATGGCTCGCGGCGATCTGCGCCTTCTACGGCGATGCGCGCGGCCAGGCGTTGGTCAAGAGCATTGTCGCGGCCCTCGATCCGGTCGTCACCGACGGCCATCTCGCGCTTGCGCGTTCGGTCGGGGCCGGCGAATATTGGCTGGCGCTCAACAACTACCTGCCGCTGACGCTCAACGTGAAGATGTCCGGCGCGCCGACCGACTTTTGGCTGATCGAGCCGGTGCCGCTGATCTTCGGTTCCGTCGGCGTCAATACGCTGGCGCCGCACCCTAATGCGGCAAAACTTGCCGGCAACTTCGTGCTAAGCCAGGAAGGCGAGACGTTCATGACGCACAAGGGGCGCCTACCGACCCGGCCGGATGTCGCGGCCAATCCGCCCGAGGTCGGCGCGATGCTCAAAGAGAGAAAGATCGTGCCGGTGGTGTTCAGCGGCGACGATCAGAAGAAATGGCAAAAGACCTATAACGAGCTGTTCGGGCGCCATTAGATGCCGAACGGACGAATTCACTCAAGGAGACATTCATGAAAATCTGCCGCTACGATGACGACCGGATGGGTGTGGTGCGTGGCGACCTCGTGCACGACGTGACCGAGGCGCAGACCGAAATCCGCAAATCCATGCCCTATGCGATGAAGGGCGATGCCGTGGTGGCGGCGCTGCCGCAGTGGCGCGAGCGCATCGAGCGCATGGCCGACAAGGCACCCGGCAAACCGATTGCCCAAGTCAAGCTGCTGCCGCCGGTAGCGCGGCCGACCAAGCTCACTTGCGCGCCGACCAATTACCAGGCGCATATCGCCGAGATGGAAAAGGCTTCCCAGCAGCCGGGCACGCAGATCGTGCGCTCGCAATCTTCCAAGATCCTCGAGGCGGGCATGTTCTTGAAGGCCAATTCCGCATTGGTCGGCCCATCGGAAGGCATCCCAATTCGTTTCCCCGATCGGCGCAACGATCACGAGGTCGAGCTGGTCATGGTGATCGGCAAGACCGGCAGCGACATTCCGCAGGCCAAGGCCCTCGACTACGTGGCCTGCTACGCGCTCGGCCTCGACATGACCGTGCGCGGCCGCGAGGACAGGAGCTTCCGCAAATCGGTCGACGGCTACGCGGTGCTCGGCCCGTGGATGGTGACCGCCGAAGAGTTGCCGGATCCGGATAACGTGCCGATCAGCCTCACCGTCAACGGCGAGACGAAGCAGAACAGCAATACCAGCCAGCTGATCTACAACTGCCGCCGGCTGATCGAATTCGCCTCCGAGTTCTACACGCTCTATCCGGGCGACCTCGTCTATACCGGGACGCCCGACGGCGTGGGCCCGGTAAAACCCGGCGACGTCATCATCTGCCGCTCGGCGCCCGTGCTCGGCGAACTGAAGATCGCCGTGCGGGCCCATGAAGCCGGCCGCGTGCCGAACGAGCAGCGCGTTCCCGCTTGAGCTGCGCGTATAGGGAGAGAGCCATGTTGCAGATCAAGCGGGCCGGTCATTCGACGTTGACGACGCCCGACATCGAGCGGACAGTCGATTACTTCACCCGCATCGTCGGTTTAAGCCTCGCTGCGCGGGAAAAGAATCGCGCCATCCTCGCTACCAAATCCGGCTTGGAGGCAATCGTTCTGGAACGCGGCAGCGCCGTCGATGCGCCGCGGCTGTCGTTCCAGGTGGCGCCGGGCAGCGACCTCGGCGAGGTAGCGTCGCGGTTGAAGAAGGCCGGCATGAAGAGCGAGCGGCGAAGCGACATCACGCCCGGCATCGGTGAAGCGGTCGC
>DATHHM010000173.1:0-13221 GCA_035317145.1 Xanthobacteraceae bacterium
CCCAATCAGCTTTGCACCGATCGCGGCCGCGCCATCAATCAGCAGGAAGCCGGCTGGGAGAAGACGCTGACCGGGCTGCCCAAGGAACTGCACGGATTCTGGCAGCAGCATTTGAAGCCGCGCGGCTACAAGCTGAAATGCCAGATCATCGACTTCCCCGGAGGCATGCCGGGCGACGTCGGCATCACGCTGAGCTGGGGCGCATAGCCGGCGCGCCGCCGATGCGGCATCATCTTGCTGGCGTTACGCTCGCTCTTTGTTGTCACACGGTCCGGCAGCGTTCATCGTGAAGGCGCCGTATCGTCTCGAGAGCACGGACATGCCTGATCGCACCGGCTGGCCGCGATGGATACCGGCCGCCGCCTGGATGCGCTCGCTTGGCGCCGTCGGCATCCGCCTCGACGTCGTGGCCGGACTTTCGCTGGCCGCGTTCGTCATTCCGGAATCGCTCGCCTACGCCTCGCTGGCGCAATTGCCGCCGGTGACCGGCCTCTATTGCTATCTCGTGGCCGGCATCGCCTATGCGATCTTCGGCACCAGCCGGCAACTCGCCGTCGGACCCACGTCGGCATTGGCCGTCGTGATCGCGGCGAGCGTCGCGGCGCTCGGCGGCGGCGACGCTGCGCGCGACGTTGCGCTGGCCTCGGCGTTGGCATTGACCGTCGGCATCGTCAGCGTCGCCGGCCGCTTCGTCGGCTTGGCCAATGCCGCCTATTTCATCTCCGATGCGATCTTAACCGGGTTCAAAGCCGGCGCCGGGCTCTATATCGCGTCGACCCAATTGCCGAAACTGTTCGGCATCGCGGGCATCACTGGCAATTTCTTTGAACGCATCGGACACCTGATTTCGTCGCTGCCGGCGACCCACGTGCCGTCGCTATTGTTCGGCCTGGCGGCCATCGCGCTCTTCATCGCGCTGCAGCGCGGCCTGCCCGGCCGGCCGACGACGCTGTTCGTCGTCATCGCCGCCATCGTCGTCATGTCGCTGTTGGGAGCCGATCGGACCGGCATCCATGTCGTCGGCGAGCTGCCTCTGGGACTGCCCGGCATTCGCCTGCCGGATATTCACGCAGCCGACATTGCAGCGCTGTTGCCGACGGCGTTCGCCTGTTTCTTGCTCGCCTATGGCGAGACCATTTCGGTTGCGCGCAGTTTTGCACAAAAGCACGGCTACGATATCGATCCGGAGCAGGAGCTCACCGCGCTCGGCGCCGCCAATATCGCCACCGGCCTCGCGCACGGCTTTCCGGTTGCCGGCGGCATGTCGCAGACCGCGGTCAACGACATGGGCGGCGCGTCGTCGCCGCTGGCGCTGGTCGTCACTTCGGCGGCCATCGCGCTGACGCTGTTGTTCTTCGCCGGATTGTTTCACAATCTTCCCGAGCCGGTGCTCGCCGCCGTGGTTCTGATTGCGGCGGCGCATCTGGTTCGCATCGAGGACCTCAAGCGGCTGCGGCTTGCCTCGCGCGCCGAGTTCCGCATTGCGCTGTTGGCGTTCGCCGGCGTGCTATTGCTCGGACTGCTCGACGGGCTGCTGCTCGCCGCAGTCGGCGCGCTCGTCATGCTGATCGCCAACGCCGCGCGGCCGGCCGTGGTCGTGCTCGGGCGCGAACCGGCCTCAGGGCATTTTGTCGACCAGGCGCGTTATCCGGACGTTTGCGCGACACCGGGCGCGCTGGTGATCCGCAGCGCCGGGGCGTGGCTCTATTTCAACGCCGACCACATCCGCCGCCGCATTCTCGAACTGATCGACGGCGCGCCGGCGGACCTCAAGATCGTTGTGATCGATCTCTCGATCGTGCCGACCATCGACACCACTGCCGGCGCAGCGCTGCGCGCGCTCGCCAAGGCGCTCAAGCGCCGCGGCATTGTCGTCGAGCTCGCCCAGCTGCACGACGACGTGCTGGAAAATCTGCGCGCGATCGGCGCCGAGGAAGACCTCGGCCCGATTGCGGCGCATCGTACGGTCGAAGATTGCCTCGGCCGCGCCCCATAAAGCCGGCCGCGGCGCCGCCTACGAGCTCTGATCGAGCACCGTCACCGCGCGGCGGTTCTGCGACCAGCACGAAATGTCGTCGCACACCGCGACCGGCCGCTCCTTGCCGTAGGAGATGGTGCGCATGCGTGCAGCCGCGATACCGCGCGTGGTCAGATATTCGCGCACGGTTTGCGCCCGGCGCGCGCCGAGCGCGATGTTGTATTCGCGGGTGCCGCGCTCGTCGGCATGGCCCTCGATGGTGAAGGCGTAGCGGTTGTAGTTGTTGAGCCACTGCGCCTGCTTGTCGAGCGTAGCGCGCGCCTGCTCGGTGAGCTCCGAGGAATCGGTCTCGAAGAACACGCGGTCGCCGACATTGACGACGAAATCCTGCTGGCTGCCGGGGGCCGCGGCCGAGCTGCTGGTCTGGTCGGCCGGCGTCTTGGCGCAGCCGGCGATCATCAGCCCGGCCAGGATGACGGCCGCGAATTTGGCGCAGCGGACGATGCTCACGACGTTCATTCCGGTGCCTCCATTGCTTCCGTATGCGTTGCCACCGGGTCTAGCAGCGCCTTCGTTAAACGAACGTTCCGTCAACCTTGATGCGGCCTTACAAAGAAGCTTTGACCCCGAGGAACCCGCTGAAAGCTTTGGCAATGGTTAATGAGACCTCAATGCGGCAGGCGTGTGATCGCACGCCGCGGCTCACGACAAAAGCGGCGACCAGGCGGGATCGGAAGCAAAGCTAGGTGTCGGAACCCGTTGCTGATTCCGCCCCGCCGTATCGATGGTGAACAGCGACGGCCCGGGACTGCCGACCACGTCGCTGAAATACATGATCACGCGCCCATTGGGGGCGAAGGTCGGCCCTTCGTTGTGGAACCCCTCGGTCAGGATGCGCTCGCCGGAACCGTCCGGTTTCATCACGCCGATGGCGAATGTGCTCGCCGACTGCTTGGTGAAGGCGATGTAGTCGCCGCGCGGCGACCACACCGGCGTCGAGTAGATGCCGTCGCCGAAGCTGATGCGCTGCGCCGCGCCGCCGGCCGCCGGCATGACGTAGATCTGCGGATGGCCGCCGCGGTCGGATTCGAAACAGATTTGCGAGCCGTCGGGCGCGTAGGACGGCGCGGTGTCGATCGCCGGCGTGTTGGTCAGCCGCGTGGTCGCCTTCGAGCGCAAGTCCATAATGAAGAGATTGGCGTTGGAGCCTTCCTGCAGACTCATGATCACATGCTGGCCGTCCGGCGAGAACCGCGGCGCAAAGCTCATGCCGGGAAAATTGCCGACCACTTCGCGCTGGCCGGTTTCGATATTGAGCAGATAGACGCGCGGATCGCCCTGGCCGTAGGCCATGTAGGTGATCTCCTGCGTCGACGGCGAAAACCGCGGCGTGAGCACGAGGTCGTCGCCGCGGGTCAGGTAGCGCACATTGGCGCCGTCCTGGTCCATGATGGCGAGCCGCTTGATGCGGTGATCCTTCGGGCCGGTCTCGTCGACAAAGACGACGCGGGTATCGAAATAGCCCTTCTCGCCGGTGAGCCGTTCGTAGATCGCGTCCGAGATGATGTGGGCGATGCGCCGCCAATTGTCCGGCGTGGTGAAATATTGCTGACCGGCGAGCTGCTGGCCGGCGAGCACGTCCCACAGCCGGAATTCGGCTTTGAGCCGGCCGTCGCTCTGGCGGGTGATGCGGCCGGTGACGAGCGCCTGGGCATTGATGGTGCGCCAATTGGGAAAGTTCGGCACGTTGTCGACGCCGGCGAGTTTTTCGAGAAACGCGGCGGGATCGATCGGCAGGAACAGGCCGGAGCCTTTGAGGTTGGCGGTGATGATTTGCGTGACGCCGACCGCGGTGTCGTTGTCGCTATCGGCACCGCCGAAGAAATTCGGAATGGCGATCGGCAGCGGCTGGAAATTGCCTTCGGTGATGTCGAGACGGACCACGGCCGCGGCATGGCGTGCCGATAGCGTCAACCCGCCGGCGGCGGCGCCGAGCGCCAACGCCTGCCGCCGTGTCACGGAGAGATCAGGAATCTGCCAATTCGTCATGATGATGAATTCTTAAGCCTCAGCCGCCAAGCAATATGCGGGGATCGAATTTCATCTCAATTTCCTTCCATTCGTCGTAGTGCTCCGGCCTGAGCATGGTGAAAGGCTGGCAGGACAGCAGCGCACGCTTGGCGCTTTCGGCGAGCGCGGGTCCGAGCGGCGATGCCGTGCCCTCGACCAGCACCGGTTCTCGCGACATCGAGCCGTCGGTTTTGAACGCCACGCGCAGCACGATATAGATTTTCGAAGACTCGTTGATGCCGGCCGGCGGGCTCCAGCACTTGGAAATGCGCGCCTGCAGCGCGTCCATCTCGCTCTGCGACAATTGCGCCGCCACGCCGGTCGAACTGCCGAGGTCGGGATGATTGTTCAGCGTCTCGGCCGCCGCCATCTGGCGCTGCGGAGCGCGCTTGTCGAGCAAAGCTGCGACCTGGTCGGCGTTGAATTGTGGCGAGTCGCGCGGTGGCGTGTCGGGACTGGCCTTGTCGTCCGGCTTCGGCTGCTTGGTGGCGTCCTTCTGCTTCAGAAGATCGGCGATCTGATCGGGCTTGTAGTCGGGCGGCTTGGGCTTGGCGGGTTTGTCCGCGGGCTTCTGGTCGGGCTTGTTGTCGGGCTTGGGCTGCTGCTTCGCCGACGTATCGGTTTTGATTTCCGGTTTCTTATCGACGGGCTTGGGCGCGACCTCGTCGACCGGCTTCGGCGTATCGACCTTGTCGGCGACCGGCTTGATGTCGTCGACCTTCAGCTTCGGCGTGTCCTTCACGCCTTTGGTAAGCTCGGTGAACTCCTTCACCGAAATCGTATTGACCGCCATGGTCGGCGTCGCAGGCGCTTCCAGCGGCTGCGCCGCAAACGCAACAAGGCACATCCCCAGCGCGACCAGGTGCACAATCGCCGATATGGTCAGGCTGCCCCGCATCGCCGTGCTTTTAGGATCCTTGCCCGAATTCCGTGACCAGCTCGACGCGGCCATAGCCGGCGCTGCTCAAGCGTCCCAACAGACCCATGATTATACCGTAATTCAGCGCCTTATCGGCTTTAAAATAGATCGCCGCGGAAGACCCGCCGCGGGTCGCGGTGACGGCCTGCAATTTCTGCAGCAGCTCGTCGCCGGTGACCTTGGCCTCCTGCAGGTAGATCTGGCCCTGGCCGTCGATGGTCACGGTGAGGGGGTCGGTGTTCTGGCTCAGCGACTTGGCCTGGCTCTGCGGCAGGTTGATGGGCACGCCGACCGTGAGCAACGGCGCCGACACCATGAAAATGATGAGCAGCACCAGCATGACGTCGACGAACGGCGTCACGTTGATCTCGCTCATGACCGCACGCCGGCGGCGGCCACCCCGGCCGCGCGAAGCGGACTCGATCACGCTTCCAGCCATTGTCCCCTCACCCGCACAGTCCCCTCACCCGCACCGTCCCCTCACCCGCGCTCGTCGATCTGCCGCGACAGGATCGCGGTGAATTCGTCGGCGAACCCCTCCAGTCGCTGGGCCTGCTTGTTCACCTCGGAGGTGAACTTATTATAGAAAATAGTCGCCGGAATGGCGGCAACGAGGCCAATCGCTGTCGCAAACAGCGCTTCCGCGATGCCCGGCGCCACCACCGACAGCGAGGTGTTCTGCGACGCCGCGATCGACTGAAAGCTGGTCATGATGCCGGCCACGGTGCCGAATAGCCCGATAAAGGGGCCGGCCGAGCCGACCGTTGCCAGCACCAGAAGGCGCCGCTCCATGTGCTCGATCTCCCGCGCGATGGCGACGGCCATCACCTTTTCGATGCGCATCTGCAGGCCGGCGAAGGAACGGGCATGGCCCTCAAAACTGCGCTTCCATTCGCGCATGGCGGCGACGAACAGGACGCCGGTCGAGTGCTCGGGCTTGGCCGAGAGGGATTTATAAAGCTCTTCAAGGGATTGGCCGGACCAGAAAGCCTGCTCGAAATGGTCGCCGGCCTTGCGAATGCGCGAAAACAGCATGGTCTTGTCGATGGCGATGGCCCAGACCCAGACCGAGCACACCAACAGCCCGACCATGACCGACTCGACGATCCAGTGCGCGTGCAAGAACAGATGGATCAGCGACAGGTTCGACGACGTCAACGGTGCGACCGACTGCGCGATGTCGCCAGGATTCATGGGGCGTCCCTTTCAGCGGTCCGGCCGAACCGGCAAGACCCACAGCCAAACCGGCACCGTGACCGGCATAGCGCACTGGCGCCGGGACCAAAGGGCAAAAAGGCAGCCGCTTCGCGCGCACCGACCAAAAGCCGAAATTTCGCTAGACCCCGCGCCGGACCCGCCACCGGCCAGACCGAATTCATCGCGAAACTTGTCCAAACTAGGGCGCAACACCGGTCGTCCGGGCCTAACGAAGCCCGACTGTGCTTAATGGGGGGTTAAGGGGCAGGCGATTGCCGAGCAGGCCTGCGCACAAACGCCGCTGGCGAGCCGGCCAGCCCCTCGCCGGCGGTGCTGCCGCAAGCCATTGACGGGCCAATACGCGCAGCGCTTAACTTGGTGATCGACACCTTTTTACGTTGCTCATCATGACGCTAGCGGATGTTGCGCTCGCGCCAAATTTGGCGCCGGCGACCGAGACCGGCGCGCTTGGCCTCTATCAGCTCAAGCGGCTGTGGTCGCGCAGCATGGCCGCGCGGGCGGGCCGGCACTGGCCGACGACGCTCCACGACCGCCATCTCGACCATCTGGTCATCCACGCCAGCGGTTTAGGCCTCGAACAGACCGCCAGCTTTCTCGGCCAACAGGCGCCGAGTTTCGAAGAGTTCGAACGCTGGATCGTCGCCACCACCGGCGGCGTCGCGCCGGAGCGTGTCGCACGCATCAATGCCGCGGTCGCGGGCGACGACGTCCCTCAGGAGACCGCGCGCTGGCTCGCCGCGGTGGAGGCGAGCGAACCGGTGCTGGACGCCGCCAATCTCGCCTGCTGGCAGGAGCATGGCTACGTCGTGCTCCATGACGCCGTGACGGAAGCGACGCGCGAGGCGGCAGCGCTTGCGCTGTGGCAGCATCTCGACGCCGACCCGGACGATCCGGAGACCTGGTATCCTCCGAACGATCACGGCATCATGGTGCAATATTTCCAGCACCCCGCCTTCGAGGCGGTGCGCCGTTCACCGCGCATCCATAAGGCCTTCGCCCAGCTCTGGGACACGGCGGATTTGTGGGTGACCACCGATCGTGTCGGCTTCAACGCGCCGGAGCGGGAGGGTTTTATGTTCCCCGGACCGCGCCTGCACTGGGATGTCAGCGTCAAGACGCCGTTCCCGCTCGGCACCGGCGGCATCCTTTATCTCACCGACACGCCGCCCGAGCAGGGCGCGTTCACGATCGTGCCGGGATTCCAGCGCTGGGGCGAAGCCTGGCTGAAGGCGCTGCCCCACGGCGCCGACCCGCGACAGCAAGACCTCTATGCGCTCGGCCCGCGCGCTATCGGCGGCCGCGCCGGCGATCTGGTCATCTGGCATCAGGCGCTGCCCCACGGCGCCAGTCCCAACCGCGGCACGCGGCCGCGCATGGTGCAATACATCAACATGTTCCCGACGCGGGTCGAGGAACATGAGGAGTGGATTTAGTCAGGCACGGCGTCGCGGCGCACTCAGCGGCAGCCGGTCGAACAAGGTCGGACCGTTCGGCTGCGCGCCCTCGATGGTGAGAAGCCGCAGCTTGGTCACGATACCGCCCGGCGCGGAGAAGCCGCCGACCTTGCCGCCGGCGGCCAGCACGCGGTGACAGGGCACGATGATCGGAATCGGATTTTGTCCGAGCGCCTGACCGACGTCGCGCGCCAGGCTGCGATCGCCCAGCCGCTCGGCAATTTCGCCGTATGACAGCGTCGCGCCGGGCGGGATGGTGCGGGCGATGGCGTGGACACGGCGGTTGAAGTCGGCCACGCCGTCGGTATCGATCGTCACGTGGGTCAGATCGCGCGGCTCTCCGCGCAGCAGCGCGACAATGTCGTCGATGGCGCGCTGCATCCCATCGGACGGCACGGCTTCGCGCGCCGCAGGAAAGCGCCGGAGAATCCGCTTGCGGGTCGCATGTTCGTCTCGCTCGGGAAGCTGCACGCCTGCGACGCCGCGCTCGCTCCAAACGATGCCGCAGTGGCCGATCGCCGTTTCGAACAATGCAAAGCCAATATTTTTCATGACAAGTTCGCTCATGACGAGACCAATATAAG
Source organism: Xanthobacteraceae bacterium (assembly GCA_035317145.1). Taxonomy (GTDB): domain Bacteria; phylum Pseudomonadota; class Alphaproteobacteria; order Rhizobiales; family Xanthobacteraceae; genus BOG-931. The sequence goes on from DATHHM010000173.1 coordinate 8,224, forward strand.
ACGCGGTACGATCCCAGCCACCCGTTTTGTGCTTGTGCGGGCGGCCAAAACGGAACTCAAGCCTGCGCCGCGTCCCGGTCGGCCTTCATGGCGATGCGCAGCGGTTTTGGAATCGGCCGCGCCCGGCCACCGCTAATGAAAGCGACCCGCACATGGGCCTCGACCAGAAGCTCGTCGCCGCGCATGACTCTCTGGCGCACCATGGCGGAGGCGCCCTTCACGTCATGCGGCTCGGTGAGCACTTCGAGCACGTCGTCCATGCGCGCGGGTTTCAAGAATTCGATGTTCATGGAGCGCACCACGAAGGCAAAGCCCGGCGCCTCCTTGGCGGTCTCCTCGAACAGCGCGCGGTGGTCGGCGCCGATCATGCGCAGATAATTGGTGCGCCCGCGCTCCATGAAGCGCAGATAGCTGGCGTGATAGACAATGCCGGTGAAATCGGTGTCTTCGTAGTAGACACGCACCGTGAGCGCGTGGCGGCCGTCGCGGATTTCGCCGTCGAGGGGGACGCTCTTCATTGCCCTATCTCCACGGCACCCGTTCCGTGATGGCGTGCTCCCAGTTTCGGCCATCAAACTGATGGATCGTGAGCGTCGCGGGATCGACGCCGTCGAGGCAGCGCACATTGACGTCGATTTTGTCGGGGTCGGAGCGCGGCACGTAGAACGGATGGATGCCGCAAGTGGCGCAGAATGTGTGCTGCGCCGCGCCGGTATTGAACCGATAGGTCGTCAGCGCATCCTTGCCGCTGATCAGCTCGAATTTGTCCGGCGGCACGATAAGATGCAGAAAGCCCTTCTTGGCGCACATCGAGCAATTGCAATAGGTGACGCGCGACAAGTCCGCCGTGACGCGGAACCGCACCCGGCCGCAATGGCAGCCGCCTTCAAAGGTTTGCGTCACGACCTTCAGCCAACTCGTTCCAACGGCGGCGAGGGCTCCGGAATGTCCAATTTCCATTCCTTTGCGGCGTCAATCCAGGACGCAATCGCGTCCTGCACATTTCTCAGCGCCTCTTCAGGCGTCGCGCCGTCGGACATGCACCCCGGCAGATCGGGCACGGTTGCGAGGTAACCTCCGCCATCACTTTCCGCCAAACGCTCGATGCGCACGGCATATTCGAGTTTCATCGACTACCTCCGTACGTCTCAATATAGCGCACCAGCTTACGAATGTAGACCGGCTTGATCGGCCGATGCGCCGGTATGGTCAAAATCTCGCGAGCGGCGGGATGGCGCATGTGGGCGAACCGTTGCCGAAACGGAAACTTAGCCCGTATTCAAGGCACAATGACTCGACATCACGAATGCGCCAATCGCCAGCGGATTACGGCGCATGCTTTCCAGCAGCGCGGAGGGCATCAGTCGTCTTCCCCCGGTGCAAACAACCCGAACTGCGCCGCATCGCGCACCGGCTCGGGCAATCCAAGATGCCGAAAGCCGTGGCCGGTGACGAGGCGGCCGCGCGGCGTGCGTTGCAAGAGCCCGCACTGGATCAGATAAGGCTCGATGATGTCCTCGATGGCGTCGCGCGGTTCCGACAGCGCGGCGGCGAGCGTCTCGACGCCGACCGGGCCGCCTGAGTAGTGCATCACGATGGTCGTGAGATAGCGCCTGTCCATCGCATCGAGACCGGCGGCGTCGACTTCAAGCGCGGCGAGCGCCTTGTCGGCGACGGCGCGGTCGATCGCAGTGGCGCCGGCCACGGAAGCGAAATCGCGCACGCGGCGAAGGAGCCTTCCGGCGATGCGCGGGGTGCCGCGGGCGCGGCGCGCGATTTCGTTCGAGCCGTCGGCGGTGACGCCGATGCCGAGCACGCGGGCGCCGCGATTGACGATCAGCTCGAGCTCGGCCTCGGTGTAAAAATTCAGCCGCACCGGAATGCCGAAGCGGTCGCGCAGCGGATTGGTGAGAAGCCCGGCGCGCGTGGTCGCGCCGATCAGGGTGAATTTCGCCAAGTCGATCTTCACCGAGCGCGCCGCCGGGCCCTCGCCGATGATGAGGTCGAGCTGAAAATCCTCCATGGCCGGATAGAGAATTTCCTCGACCGCCGGGTTGAGCCGGTGAATTTCATCGATGAACAGCACGTCGCGCTCTTCGAGATTGGTGAGCAGCGCCGCGAGATCGCCGGCCTTGGCGATCACCGGCCCCGACGTGGCGCGGAAATTGACGCCAAGCTCGCGGGCGAGAATCTGCGCCAAGGTGGTCTTGCCGAGCCCGGGCGGGCCGACGAACAGCACGTGGTCGAGCGCTTCTTTCCGCCCGCGCGCGGCGGCGATGAAGATGCCCAGATTCTTGCGCGCCTGTTCCTGGCCGATGAATTCGGCGAGCCGCTGCGGGCGTAGCGTCGCCTCCGCCGCGTCTTCCTCGCGCCGCTCGGGCGCCACCAGTTTAGGTTCAGGGCTCAAGCTCACCGTTCCGGCCCTCGGCTGTATTTGTTCGGCAACAGCTCGCCGATCGGCACTGCCGCGGCCGCGCGCCCGTTCGGCACGATGACGCGCGCCTTCGGATCATAATCGAAAATCAGCTCGCGGCACGCCCCGCATGGCGACACCACCGCGATTGTCTGGTCCTTGCCGCCGGGCGGCGGATGGCGCACCGCGACGATCATCTCGATGCCGTCATCGCCGAGATCGACGAAGGCGCGGCCGAGCGCCACCGCCTCGGCGCAAACCGCCATGCGGCCGAGATAGGCGTCGAGATTGACGCCGGTGAAGACACGCCCCGAGCGCGTGCGCAGCGCCGCGCCGACTTCCTGCCAGTCGTCGCGATAGCGCAGCTTGATCGCGGCGGTGGCGGCCGCGATCAATTCCTTATCGGCTTTGCTCAGTTGCGCCGGCCGTTTCACTTCGCCAGTTCCTTCAAGCCGAGCCGGATCAGGGTGCGCACCTCCGCGCCCTCGCCGGCGCTGCGCGCGGCGGCAGCGATGGCGGCGGTGGCCTGGGGCTGCCCATAGCCGAGATTGACCAGCGCCGAGACCGCATCGGCAAACGGCTGCGGCGCCCGTTTCTCGTCGAGCGCACCGGACAGCCGCACCAGCGCCGGATCGATATGGGTATAGGCCGGCGCCTTGTCTTTCAGTTCCGTAACGATGCGCTCGGCGACTTTCGGGCCAACACCCGGCGTGCGCGCCACCATGGCCTTGTCGCGTAGCGCTATGGCCGAGGCGAGATCGGCGGGCTTGAGCGTGCCGAGCACCGCAAGCGCCACCTTGGTGCCGACGCCTTGCACGGTTTGCAACAGTTTGAACCATTCGCGCTCGATATCGGTCGTGAAACCGAACAGGCGGATTTGATCTTCGCGCACATGGGTCTCGATCGACAACGTCACCGGCTCGCCGAGGCGCGGCAATTCCTGCAAGGTGCGCACCGAGCAATGCACCAGATAGCCGACGCCGTTGACGTCGAGGATGACGGAGTCCTCGCCGTAGGAGTCGATGATGCCTTTGAGCTTGCCGATCATGCGCGTCGCACCAATAACCCGTCATTCCGGGGCCGAGCGAAGCGAGGAGCCCGGAATCCATAACCACGGTTCGCACAGGACAGGCTCAGCGTCCGTTCTGCATGACCTGTGGTTATGGATTCCGGGTTCGGCCCTTTGGGCCGCCCCGGAATGACGATGTGGGACATACCGATCATCGCACCGCAACCTTTGGCGCCGCGGCCACCCTGAGCACCACACTCTGCCGGTGATGCGCATGCGTCACCGCGATGGCGAGCGCATCGGCGGCATCGTGCGTGGCCGGATCGGCCTTGGGCAAGAGCACGCCGACCATCATGCGCACCTGGACCTTGTCGCCGTGGCCTGAGCCGACGATGCTCTTCTTCACCACGTTCGGCGCGTATTCGGCGACCGGGATGCCGGCCCTGGCCGGCACCACCATGGCAATGCCGCGGGCCTGGCCGAGTTTGAGCGTCGCCTGGGCATCCTTGTTGACGAAAGTCGCCTCGACCGCGGCCTCGTCGGGGCGGAATTCGTCGAGGATACGTGACAGCCCGTCGTGGATGGCGAGGAGCCGCAGCGCCAGACCGTCCCGGTCGTTGCTGGTCACCGAGCCGCAGCCGATGAAACCGAGCCGATTGCCGGCAATCTCGACGACACCCCAACCGGTGCGGCGGAGCCCGGGATCGATGCCGAGAATGCGAATCGGGCGCGTCATCTATGCTCCGTGATAGCGCCGGGGCGGCTTTAAGCCTAGCGCGCAGCGTAGCGGTGTTCCCGACAATCAACCCGTGCCATAGGGACTATTGAGAAGAAACGAACCGGCGGCATGGTCATCCCCGAATATGCGCTCTTTGCGGCCGCGGTCGCCGATCATCGCTTCTGGATCGCGTTGGCGATTGCCATTTTGGCCGGCGTGGTGCGCGGCTTTTCCGGCTTCGGCTCGGCGCAAATCTACATTCCGCTGATCGCCGCGGTGTATAGCCCGCGGGTCGCGGCGGTGACGCTCCTTATCATCGACACGCTCGGCACGGCGCCCTTTACGGTACGGGCATTTGGCCATTGCACCTGGCGCGAGGTGCTGCCGATGTCGATTGCCGCCGCGATCGCGGTGCCGATCGGCACGCTGGCGCTCTTGGTGATCGATCCGATCGTGCTGCGCTGGTTCATCGCGTTTCTGGTGTTGTCGCTGGTCGGCATCCTGGTGTCGGGCTGGCGCTATCACGGCCGGCCGAGGCTGCCGACCACCGTCGGCGTCGGCCTGTTCTCCGGCTTCGGCGCCGGCGCGGTGCAGATCGCGGGGCCGCCGGTGCTGATCTATTGGCTGGGCACGACCAACAGTGTCCTCACGGTGCGCGCCAATTTCCTGGTCTATTTCCTGTTGCTGGATTTGACGTCCTGCGCCGTTTACCTGTGGCAGGGTATATTCACCTCGGAATTACTGGCGCTGTCGTTGTTGCTGGCGATGCCATTTTTTGTCGCGACTGCCATTGGCGCCAGGTTTTTCCATGGCGCGTCGGATTTGCTCTATCGCCGCATCGCCTACGCCATCATCACG
>DATHHM010000174.1:0-4803 GCA_035317145.1 Xanthobacteraceae bacterium
ACCGCCGCCACCACCGCCGCCAACAATCGGAGGATTTCGCGATGGCCACCCGTTCCTGCCAGGAGGCCGGCCGACAAGTCCACCGCCGCCGGGACGCGGCCCTGCCATTGGTCCGCCGCCCGGCATTGGTCTGCCGCCGAAACCACCCATGTGCCCGAAGCCGCCCATGCCGAACGCCGCCGCCGAAAGCGATCCGGCGATGCAGCAGGCGATCAGGAGCAAGCCGCCGAGCAATAGCGCCAGAAATCGCCGCGAACTCATTGCGCTGTTCCGCATGGCAAACTCCCGATGTGGCACCGAGCCGTCACTCGGTCACGGCGATGAAGCCTACGACCTTATTATCCTGCAGCGTATTCACGATGCGCGTCAGGTCCGCCTTGGCAAGCTTGGTTGGCGCTATCCGCACCCTATATAGTCCGCCCGTCGACGGGCCGCCGACAATGCTCAGCTTGTTGGTTTCCAAAAAGTTGGCGACGTCGGCGGCGCTAGCTTGCGGCTGGAAGCGAAGCAGCACATAGGAGCCTTCGCCGGAAACGTTCGACGGCGCCGAGGCGGTTTCATAACCACCCGCATTCCTCTCCTTGAGCACGATGCCGGCCAAAATTCCCGCCTGCAGCACGATGGCGAGCGCCACCGCCATCGCCGACCAGGCCAGCGTGCGCGGCGAGAGTGCCGCCAGAAACTCAGCGATGCGGGCGCCGAGATCGATCGACGAACGAGACTTTTGCGCCGGCAAGGCGTCGATCTTGGCGAACAGTGTTGTTACGTCACGAGCCGATGGCTCGCCCGCTGCCTCGCTGACATGGGTCTCCTGCTCAAGCTCGGCACGCACCCACTCGTAGCGGGCTGCGAGCTCCGGATCGTTGGCAAGGGCTCTTTCCACCTGCTGCGATTCACGCACGTCCAGCGTTCCCGCCGCATACCAGGGCAGCAGGAGCTCGATCTCGCTCGGTTCGCTTTGCTTTACCGTCGTCATGGCCAGCCTCGCTCAATACCTTGCTCGGTGAGGAGCTCGGATAATTTCTTGCGCGCATAGAACATTCGCGTCTTCACGGTCGCCTCCGGGATGCCGACAATTCCGGCAACGTCTTCCACCGACTTGTGCTGGTAGTAGACCAGGTTGACGATCTCGCGGTGCTCCGCCGACAGTTTCAGCAAGCACGCCCGCAACACCGCGGCCTTGTCTTTCTTTGCCAGCGCAATTTCCGGATCGTCGGCTTGATCCTCGATAGCGTCGGCCTTCTCGTCATCCAGTTCCTCCATCGGCCGCCGCTGCAGCACGTTCAGTGCCTTGAAGCGGGCGATACTGAAAATCCATGTCGAGACCGCGGAGCGCCCCTCGAAAGTTCCGGCTTGCCGCCAGACATCGAGGAACACATCGCTGTTCAGGTCCTCCGCAGTGGTCGGGTTGCGCACCATGCGCAGCACGAAGCGGTAGACCGGAACACGATAGCGCCCGTAAAGCTCCTCCATGGCGAGCCGGTCGCCCTTGGCGATCCTGGCGATCAGAACCTCGTCCGAAGTCGTCGGCATCGGCAGGGCTATCGACTCATCGGTTAGGCAGCCGGGGGGCGCGCAGGTTCAAGAGAGAAGAGAAAAACTTTGCGCGGCTGTTCCGGGCGCCGGCGCCGGGCGGCCGGGGCGCTGGCCGCAAGTTTCGCCGGTCAGGCGCAGTTGAGCAAGCTTAAGGGCCGCTACCGGACATTTTGCCGGGCATTTCGGGGGTTTTTCGCCCGGTCCGCCCTGAGCCACCTTCTTCTGGCGAGGAACCGCGCCGATTCCGCCGGTCGAAAAAATCGCTTGAACCTTTCTCCGACGCGGCTGTCCCACGGGTATTGAAACTCAAACCCTCGGAGAACGACCATGTCACGCAAAACGATCCTCACTCTCGCTTCTGCAGCTACGCTTGCCGTCGCGATGCTTGCCTCTCAATCGGCCGACGCCCGCGGCTTCGGCGGTGGCGGTTTCGGTGGCGGCGGCGGTGGCCGCGGCTTCGGCGGCGGCGGAATGGCAAGCCGCTCCATCGGTGGCGGCGGAATGGGAATGGCCCGCTTCAGCGGCCGCGTCGGCCGCCCCATCATCCCGATCCTCAACCCTGGCCATCCCGGCCATCCCGGCTTCCCTCATTGGGGCTTCCACCATCACGATCATGGCCACTGGGTGTTCCGTTTCGGCCGCTGGATCGTCGTCGACGACGTCGTCGAGGAAGCACCGGCCATCGTGACCGCGCCCACGCCCGGCCCGTGCACCTGCCTGACCAAGAACTACACGCCGAGCGGCCTCGTGGTGTTCGCCGATGTCTGCACCAAGGAATCCGCCAGCGCTTCGGTCTACAGCAGCTCCGACGCGTCGCAAGCGCCGACGACCCCGGTCGCGGCCACTGCAGTACCGATGACGGTGGTACCGACCACGCCGAACTACGGTGGCCGCACCTATGACGACTATCTGGCGGCGAACCCGCAAGCCGCCAACCCGGCGCCGCAGGCTCCGCAGAAGAACTGAGGATGCCGGTCAAACTGAGATCGCCTGCGGCACCACCGCAGGCGATCTTTTTGTCTAGATCCCGCTCGTCAATCTGGCGACGTTGTCATTCCGGGGCGCGGGCGAAGCCCGCGAGCCCGGAATCCATAGTCACTGGTGGAGCAAAACCTGCACGGACTGTGGTTATGGATTCCGGGTTCCTCGCTTCGCGAGGCCCCGGAATGACACTAGCCCCACACCTCATAGGCAATCTCGACCACCATGCGCAGCTTCGCCCATTGCTCTTCTTCGGCGAGCACGTTGCCTTCTTCGGTGGAAGCGAAGCCGCATTGCGGCGACAGACAGAGCTGATCGAGGGCGGCGAATTTTGTCGCCTCGTCGATGCGCCGCTTGACGTCGTCCTTCTTTTCCAGCTTGCCGGATTTCGTCGTGATCAGCCCGAGCACGACGATCTTATTGCCCTTGGGCAAAAAACGCAGCGGCTCGAAGCCGCCGGCGCGCGTGGTGTCGTATTCGAGGAAATAGCCGTCATAATTCAGTTGGCCGAGCAGAATTTCGGCGACCGGCTCGTAGCCGCCTTCGGAAATCCAGGTCGAGCGGAAATTGCCGCGGCAAATGTGCGTCGTGACCGTCATGTCGGCTGGCTTGCCTTCCAGCGCGCCGTTGATGACGCGGGCGTAGTCTTTGGCCAAATGGTCGGCGTTGAGGCCGCGGTCGCGCGCCTTTTTCAGCTCGGCCTGCGAGCACAGATAGGCCCAAGCGGTGTCGTCGATCTGCAGATAGCGGCAGCCGGCATCGTAGAAGCCGCGGATTGCCTGGCGGTAGGTTTTCGCCAGATCGTCAAAGATGGCGTCGCGGTCGGCGTATTCCTTGGTGGCGATCGCGCCCGGCTCCAGGCGGAAATGCATGGTCGCCGGGCTCGGGATGCACATTTTCGGCGTGACGTGACTGTGGGCTTTGAGAAACTTGAAATGCTCCAGCATCGGATGGCTGTTGGAGAAGCCGAGCTTGCCTTTGATGCGGGGACTGAGGTGCCGGGTCTGCACGCCCTGGAACTGGATGCCGTGATCGATCTCATAAATCTCCACACCGTCGAGCATGCCGTAGAAATCGAAATGCCACCACGAGCGGCGGTATTCGCCGTCGGTGGCGCATTGCAGCCCGACCTCCTCCTGCTTCTTGATGATCTTCTCGATCTCGCGGTCCTCGACCTCCTTGAGTTGCGCGGCCGTGATCTCGCCCTTGTCGCGCTTGGCGCGGGCTTCCTTGAGCGGCGCGGTGCGCAAAATCGAGCCGACCACGTCGGCGCGGAACGGCGGCTTGTTTTTGGCCATCGGGCGATCCTCCTGAAAAACTGTTGGCGGGACACAAGCGGGGAGCGGGCGTTTCGTCAACTGCAAAACGGACGGGACGGATGAGATGGGCGGAGTCCCAACACCCGTCATGGCCGGGCTCACACCTCGATCGTCACCTTCCCGTCCACGACCGTCGTCGGATAGGTCTTGATCGGCACCATGCAGGGCGGCGAGACCACTTCGCCGGTGCGGATATTGAACTGGCCGTTGTGGAAATTGCACTCGACCACGTCGTCCTCAATATAGCCTTCCGACAGCGAGCCGGGGCCGTGGGTGCACGTATCGTCGGTGACGTAGAACTGGCCGCGGACATTGAACACCGCCAGAGCCAAATCCTCGATCTCGACCTTGAGCGCCGCGCCGGGCGCCACCTCGCCGGTGCTGCAGAGCTCGATGCGCTTTCCGCCGGACATGAACGATGGCCTCGCTGCGATTTGCCTTCGACGGGGCGCTTTATAGCCCACGCCGCGCATAATGAAATATCCTCGGCGGTACGCTATATCTGGGGGCGGCATAAGGAGACCGGCGACATGCAAAGCGAATCGGCCCGGATGAGCTCGGCGGCGGAGGCCAAATTCCGCATCGATCGGCCGAATTCGCAGCCGCGCGCCGTCAAGGTGATCGCGCTCGACGCCCAGAGCGAGCGCATCGTCAAGGAGCTGGCGCAATCGCCGTGGCAGCGCGCCAGCTTCCTCACCGCTTCGTCGTTCTCCGGCGCGCCGCGCCGTGGCGAGCCGTTCTCGATGGGCGGCTGGCTCAACGACCTCGCCGGCCGCACCAAAGACCTGGTCGACGAGGTCAACACCGCCGATCTGGTGGTCATGGTGGCGACCGCCGGCGAGAACGTCGCCGCGGCGGCCATCATCGGCGAGGCCTGCAGCGTCAAGCACGTGATGACCACGGCGCTCATTCTCGGCGGCGCCGCGTCAAGCGACGAGACGATCTCAAAAATGCTCGCGCAATTGCG
>DATHHM010000175.1:0-5959 GCA_035317145.1 Xanthobacteraceae bacterium
GAAGCCGCGCGACGCGCTGATGAGCTTCGGCGAGATGAATGACCTGGTCCACCCCGAGGACATCCATCTCTATGAGCTCGCCCGCGAGCTGGCCGACGCCAAGACCACTTTTGTCGACCACGCCTTCCGCATGCGCCACGCCGACGGGCGCTGGCTGTGGCTGCGGGCGCGCTGCGAATTGGCGCGCCAGGAAGGCGAAAATGGCCTGCATCTGATCGGCATCGCCGTCGACATCACCGAGCAAAAAACCCTGGTCGAGCGCACCATGGCGGCGGACTTGCGGCTTCGCGACGCCATCGAAACCATCCCGGAAGCCTTCGTGCTCTGGGATGCCGACAATCGCCTGGTGCTGTGCAATTCGAATTTTCAGGAACTGCATCACCTGCCCGACGCGGCGGTGCAGGTCGGCGCGCCATACGAGAGCGTCGTCGCCGCCGGCAAAAAGCCGATCCTGCGCACCACGATCACCAACGACGACGCCCAGCCCCCCGGCGCCGGCACGTTCGAAGTCCGGCTCGACGACGGCCGCTGGATGCATATCAGCGAACGGCGCACCAAGGACGGCGGCTACGTTTCGGTCGGCACGGATATTACCAAGATAAAGCTGCACGAGCAGAAGCTGGTCGAAGGCGAAAAGCGCCAGGCCGCGACCATCAGCGACCTGCGGAAATCGCAGGAAGCCCTGCAACTGCAAACAGATCAGCTCGCCGACCTCGCCGGAAAATACGCCGAGGAAAAGACCCGCGCCGAAGAGGCCAACCAGGCCAAATCCAAATTCCTCGCCAATATGAGCCACGAGTTGCGCACGCCGCTCAATGCCATCATCGGCTTCTCCGAGATCATGGAAGCCGCCATGTTCGGCCCGCTGGGCGCGGCAAAATACAGCGAATATTCCCGCGATATCCGCGAAAGCGGCCAGTATCTGCTCGAGGTCATCAACGACATCCTCGACATGTCGAAGATCGAGGCCGGCGGCATCCGGCTAGCGCCCGAAGACGTCGACCTCGATTCGATTCTCGCCGACTGCCTGCGCGTGGTGTGGCAGCGCGCCAACGAGAAACATCTCAAACTGGAATCCCATGTCGATCCGACGATCCATTTCAAGGCCGACCACCGCGCGGTGAAGCAGATCGGGCTCAACCTTTTGTCCAACGCCGTGAAATTCACGCCCGACGGCGGCTCCGTGCGCGTGCGCGGCCATGTGCGGGCCGGAAAAGTCACGATCGCCATCGAAGACACCGGCATCGGCATTCCCAAAGACGCGCTGCACAAGCTCGGTCGGCCGTTCGAGCAGGTCGAGAGTCAGCTGACCAAGCGTTATCAGGGCTCGGGCCTCGGCCTCGCCATCGCCAAATCGCTCACCGAGCTGCACGGCGGCGCCATGCGCATCAGTTCGCGGCTCGGCAAAGGCACCACCGTCGTCGTACGGTTGCCGATCGAGGCCGTAACGTCGCAGCGCGTTGAATTGACGCAAACGGCGGCCTAAGGCGCTTTCCCCAAAATCCGCACGAAACACTCGCGCACTTGGCGCTGGGTTTCCGCGACATGGGCCGTGAGCGCCGGGAAGTCCGGCAGGTCGGCGGCCCGCGCTAACAGCGAAAGCACGCCGGCGCCCACCGCTTTCGGATCGAGCGTGCCGGGCAGGCAGAGGCGAAGCACCTGGGTGAGATCGTGAAATAGCCGCACTGCCGGCCGCAACACCGCGGCGTCTTCGGGCGCCAGCACGCCGAGCCGAGCCGCCTTGTCGAGCATGCGCGCTGTCGAGGTGTCGAGAATTTCCGGCAATGCCGCGGCGTGCACGAGTTGCAGATATTGCGCGATGAACTCGATATCGACGAGGCCGCCGGCTACATATTTGAGGTCCCAAGGGTTGGCGTCGCCTTTTTCCTTGGCAATCGCGCCGCGCATTTCGACAACGTCGGCGGCGATGCTGCGGGCGTCACGTTTGCGGCAGAGCACTTTGTGGATCACCGCGTCGACACGGGCGGCAAAAGGTCGCGGCGACGACACGACGCGCCCGCGCGTGAGCGCCATGTGCTCCCAGGTCCAGGCTTCGCGTTCCTGATAACTTTCGAAGCCGCCGATCTGCGTCGCCAGCGGACCGGAGCGGCCCGACGGCCGCAGCCGCATATCGACCTGATAGAGCGCGCCGTAATTGGTGTGCACGGTCAGCGCGCTGATCAGGCGCTGGGTCAGCCGGGCGAAATATTGCGCGCCATAGAGCGGCCGCTTGCCGTCTGAATTCGGATTGTCCTGGTCGAAATCGTAGATCACGATCAGGTCGAGGTCGGAGCTCGCCGTCATTTCCCAGGCGCCGAGCCGGCCGAGCGCGAGGATTGCGGTCTCCTGGCCGCGGATACGGCCATATGTGGCGGCGAAGTCCTCCTCCACTTTGCGGTGCACCGCGCGGATCAGAACATCGGCAAGGCGTGCAAAAACCTCGCCGGCCTGCTCGGCCGACACCGAACCGGAAAGAATCCGCGCGCCGATCAGGAACATGTGCTCCTGGCCAAACAGGCGGATGGCGTCGAGCACGTCTTCGTAACCCTTGGTCTCGACCAGCCGGCGGGCAAGCTCGGCTTCGAGCTGCGTTTCGTCGGGCAGCGCGCCGAAAAAACTCGGCTCGATCAGCGGATCGATCAAATTCGGGCTCTGCGCCAGAATATCGGCGAAGCGCGGCGCCACTCCCAAGATCAGGGCGATGAAACGGATGAGCTCCGGGTTCTGCCGCAACAGCGGCAAGAACAGGCCGCCAGAGCGCAGCCCGGCGAGAAAGCGATCGAAGGTCGCGAACGCCGCGTCCGGATTTTCGGCCCGCGAGAATTGCTCGATGATCAACGGCACGAGCTCGATGACATTGTTGCGCACCTGCTCGCTACGCAGCGCCCGGTATTCCCCGGCCCGCCAGCGGCGCACCGCCGCCGCGACGTCTTGCGGCTGCCGAAAACCCAGCATCGCCAGCCGATCGAGCGTGTCGCCCTCGACGTCGGTGCCGACGAACGAGAGGTTCTGTTGCTGGGCGAGGAAGGCCGGCGCGCGCTCGAACAGCCTGACATAGTGCTGCTCGACCTTGTGCAGATGGACAAGCAGCGTGTCGGCGAAATCGTCACGGTCCTTGAAACCGAGAAAGCGCGCGAATTCGCCAAGTCCAACGCCATCCGCCGGCAGCGTATGGGTTTGCTCGTCGGCCATCATCTGCAGGCGGTGCTCGACGCGGCGCAAAAAATTGTAAGCCGCGGTGAGCGCATCGCGCGCCTCGGCATCGATCCAGCCGCCATCGGCCAGCGCCGCCAGCGTGGCGACCGTCTCGCGGCCGCGCAGTTCGCGGTGGCGGCCGCCGGCGATGAGCTGCTGGGTCTGGGCAAAAAACTCGACCTCGCGGATGCCGCCGCGGCCGAGTTTTATGTTGTGTCCCTCCACCGCGATCTCGCCATGGCCGCGATAGGCGTGGATCTGCTGCTTCATCGCGTGCACGTCGGCGACGGTGGCGTAGTCGAGATATTTGCGCCAAATGAACGGGGCGAGATCGCGCATGAGGCCTTCGCCGGCGGCAAGATCGCCGGCGCTCGGCCGCGCCTTGATCAGCGCGGCGCGCTCCCAGTTCTGTCCGCGGCTCTCGTAGTAGTCGAGCGCCGCTTCGGTCGAGATCGCGATCTGGGTCGAGGATGGATCGGGGCGAAGCCGCAGATCGACGCGGAACACATAGCCGTCGGCCGTGCGCTCCTGCAGAAGCTTCACCAGGTCGCGGGTCAGCCGCACGTAAAAGCCGACCGGCTCGAGATTTGGCGTCAGCTTGGCGACCTCCGGATTGAAGAAGACCATCAGATCGATGTCGCTGGAAAAATTCAGCTCGCAGGCGCCCATCTTGCCCATGGCGAGCACGATGTAGCCGGAGTTTTGCGCAGGCTGGCTCTTGTCGCCGGACACGAGCTTGCCGCGGCGTACGGCATCGCGAAGCAGATGATCGACCGCGGCGCCGAGCGCCATATCGGCCATGTCGGTAAGCGCGTGCGTCACCCGCGCCACCGGCCAGACGCCGCCGATATCGGCCAGCGCGATGAGGAGCGCCGCTTGCGCCTTCATGCGGCGTAGCACGCGCATCAGCGCAGGCTGGGCGCGCGCCGCCGCGGCACTGCGCTGCGCGTTGGCGAGCAACGCAGCGAGCGCACTATCGGGATCTTTCGTGACAAGGTCGACGAAGCGTGCCGGATCGGCCCGAATGAGGTCCCACAAATAGGGCGCGGTTTCGGCAATGCTCGCCAAAAGGCCGCCCAGCGCCGGATGCTCGATCATCAGCGCTGCTAGCGCCTTCCCGGCGATGTTGGCTTTGATCTCGGCAAACCACGCCGTGATGCGCGCGGTTCCTGCCGCAGACGACAACGGTAGCGCGCCGGCAAGGCGCCGGATCAATGCCGCTTCGTCAAGTTTTTTCCCGGACCGCTTTTTGACCGGGGGCCGGCTCATGGGGTCCCCGCCGGCCCGGCGCGCGGCAGCGCGATGGTCGAGCGCAGGCCGGGATGATTGTCTTCAAGCTTCAATTCGCCGCCGTGCAGGCGCGCCACCGCGGCGGCGAGGCTCAAGCCCAAGCCAGAGCCCGGCTCGGAGCGGCTCTGCTCAAGCCGCACGAAGCGTTCCACGACCCGGCCGCGATCGGCTTCGGCAATGCCTGGACCGCGGTCGGCGACGCTGAGCGCAATGCGCTCGCCGTCGTTGCCGGCCTTGACCACGATCTCGGCCGGCGCACCGTTCACCTCGCCGTTCGGCCCGGCATATTTGATGGCGTTATCGATGAGGTTGGCCAGCGCCTGGCTGACCAGTTCGCGATTGCCGCGCACCGGCGCCGCGGCCGGTGCATCGACCGTGAGCGCAATCCCCTTCTCGTCGGCCAACGGCTCGTAAAGCTCACCGACGTCGCGGGCGATTTCGGCGGCGTCGAATTCGGTCATGTTGTCGCGCGCGTGGCCTGACTCCGCGCGCGCGATCATCAGCAGCGCGTCGAAGGTGCGGATGAGATCGTCGGATTCCGCGATGGTTGATTCCAGCGCCGCGCGATAATCGTCGACGCCGGCCGCGCCGCGCAGCGCCTGTTCGCAACGGTTGCGCAGCCGCGTCAGCGGCGTTTTGAGATCGTGGGCGATGTTGTCGGAGACTTCCTTGAGGCCGCCCATCAGCGCTTCGATGCGCTCGAGCATGGCGTTGAGATGCTCGGCGAGGCGGTCGAGCTCGTCGCCGGTGCCGGCGACCGGCAGGCGGCCGGCGAGATCGCCAGCCATGATGATCTGCGCCTTGTCGGTCATGGCCTCGACGCGGTTGAGCACGCGCCGGCTGACGAAGAATCCGCCGGCCAGCCCCAAGACGATGACCAGCGCCAGCGACCATTGCCCGGCATTGGCGATGATGCCGAATAGCCGCTCGCGTTCTTCCAGGTCGCGCCCGACCAGAAGGCGGAAGCCGCCGGGCAGCTGCACCACTTGCACCAGCGCGCGGTGATCGCTGCCTTCCGGCGCTTCGAGGCGGCGGTAATTGGTTTCGAGCCAACCCGGATGATCGAGCACGCCGGGCTCCAGCGAGCCGACATTGCCGGCAAGCCCTTCGCCTGTCGCCGTGGTGACCAGATAGAGGCTCGATCCCGGCCGCCGCGAGCGCAAATCAACGACAATGACCAGGCGCCTGATGCCGCCTTGCGTGTACTGGTCGCGCAGCCCGGAGATTTCGGTGTCGACCGTCGTCGTGATCTGTTCGGTGATCAGACGGCGCGTGTTGAGCGCGAAATAGCCGAGCAGCGACGCCGCGAAGACGATGAAAATCACCAGATAGACCAGCGTCAGCTGGAACGCCGTGGTACGCAGTAACTTGCCGAGTGCGGTCAAGGGTCAGGTTCTTTCAGGTCGCTTGCCGATTTCGCTCTCGGAAAAATCCTCTTCCCAGAACTCGGCAGAAGCGCGTTTGCCGCCCCGCT
>DATHHM010000176.1:0-10449 GCA_035317145.1 Xanthobacteraceae bacterium
CTCGGCGACCAATTGGCTGATGAACGAGGTGTCACGCCAGCACGGTTGGGGTTTTGACGGTTTTACCCAAGTGCCGATCGGCGAAAACTCGGCGCGCATTGCCGCGCTGAAATCCGGCGCGGTCGATGCCTGCGTGGTCGATATCGGCTCGGCGCTCAATTTCGTCGCCCGCGGCGACGGCCGCATCTTGATGCGGTTCGGCGACGTGGTGCAGCATTTCATCATGCACGTCATTTTCGCGACAGACACTGCGATTGCGCAAAAGCCCGCAGTTCTGACCGCGTTCCTGCAAGGCTGGTTCGAGACCATCGCCTTCATGCGGGCGAACAAGGCCAAGTCGGTCGCCATCGCCATGACGGTGATGGGCACCGACGAGACGACCACCAGCGGCATCTATGACGAGCTGATGCCGATGTTCACCAATGACGGCCGCTTCGATCCGGCGGCGCTTAAGGTGCTGAGCCGCTCCTTCGTCGAGATGAAAACGCTTCCCGACGAGCCCGACATGAGCAAGCTCTACACCGAGGCGTTTCTGCCGAAGAGCTGATGTAAAAGTGTTTCAAGGGATGAACCGCACAGTCACGCTCCTCGCCGCCGCACTTGCGGGCGCACTCAGCGCCGCGCCGGCGCAGGCCGCCGAAACTTTGCGCGTCGGCAAGGCGGTGCCCGAAGCGTTCTCGTTCACGCCGCTCGACATCGGCATTCGCAAAGGCTTCTTCAAGAACAACGGCCTCGACGTCGAAGGCTCAGCCTTTGCCGGCGACGCCAAGCTGCAACAGGCCATGGCGTCGGATTCCATCGACATCGCGCTCGGCTCCGGCCCGGCCTTGGCCTTCATCGTCAAAGGCTCGCCGATCAAGGGCGTCGCCGCCATGGCGGGGCCGCCGCTGCTCTTGGCCATCGTGGTACGGCCGGACGGCGCCAAGACCGTCGCCGAACTGAAGGACAAGAAGATCAGCGTCTCGACCGCGGGCGGCCTCACCTACTGGCTGGTTAGCGAGACCTCGCGCCGCCAGGGCTGGGGCCCGCACGGCATCGATATCCAGCCGATGGGCGCCATGGCGCCGCAACTCGCGGCGCTCAAGCGCGGCGACATCGACGGCATCGTCATGGATATGAGCAACGCGTTCGTTCTTGAAAAGATCGGCGAAGGCCGCATCCTGGTGCGCTTCAACGATTTGACGGATTTCATCGTTCACGTCATCTACGCCACCGACAAGCTGATCGCGACCCGGCCCGACGCCATCCGCGGCTTCCTCAAAGGCTGGTTCGAGACCATCGCCTTCATGCGCAAGAACAGGGCCGAGACCGTCGCCATCGCCAAGGACGTGATCGACAAGGACGCGGACATCGTCAGCCGCACCTACGACGAGGTGATGCCGATGTATTCCGACGACGGCCGCTTCAGGGCGAGCGCGTTAGCGGTACTGGCGAAATCCTTCGTCGAGCTCAACACGCTGCCGGCCGAGCCCGATATGAGCAAGCTTTACACCGAGGCGTTTTTGCCGGCGAAGTAACGTAACGTGGAGTGGCGTTGATGGTTGTGAAGCAAAGCGTATGGACGGCCGGCGCGGTTGCCGTCGCGCTGATTTTCGCCGGCGGCACGGCATCCGCCCAAACCACCCTTCGGCTCGGCAAGGCGCAGGCCAATCAATTCGCCTTCGTGCCGGCCGACGTCGGCGTCGATACCGGCATTTTCAAGAAGCACGGCGTCGATCTCGAGATCAGCTCGTTTAGCGGCGACGCCAAGGAAATGCAGGCGCTGACCGCGGGCTCGATCGACATCGCGCTCGGCGGCGGGCCGGCGCTGGCGACCATCGTCAAAGGCGTGCCGATGAAGGCGGTTGCCGCCGAGGCGAATGCGCCGAACACCATTCTCCTGGTTGTGCTCAAGGACGGCCCAATCAAGAGCGTCGACGATCTCAAAGGCAAGACCGTCAGCGTCTCGACCGTGGGCTCGTTGACCTATTGGCTGACGCAGCAATTGTCGCGCGCGCAGGGCTGGGGCGACGACGGCATCAAAATCACGCCGCTCGGCGCCGCCGAGGCGCAGATCGCGGCGCTGAAAACTCATCAGATCGACGGCGTCACCACCGACGGCGTCACCGTCTACAAATTCATGGAAACCGGCGACGGCCGCATCCTGGTGCGATACGGCGACCGCATCAAGGATTTCCACGTCCATGTCATCTATGCGAGCGACGCTGTGATCGCGGGCAATCCCGCGGCGTTAAAGGCCTTCCTCGCCGGCTGGTTCGAGACTATCGCCTTCATGCGCGATCACCGGCCAGAGACCATCGACATCGCCGTCAAGCACACCGGCGTGTCGCCCGCCGTCGCGGCCTTGAGCTATGACGACACCATGCCGATCCTCAGCCTCGACGGCCGGTTCAGCGCCAAGGCGCTCGACGTGCTGGCGACGTCGTTCCTCGACACCAAGGCATTGCCGTCGAAACCCGATATGACGACGCTCTATACTGAAGCCTTCTTGCCGGCCAAATGACGCGGAGGATGTCGATGTTTACGATGCCTTGGATGGTGCGGCTTGCCGGCGCATGCGCCGCTTCGGCTGTCGCCGGCTTGATCCTGACCGGCGCGGCGTCTGCCCAGACGACGTTGCGCCTTGGCAAGGCGCAGGCCAATCAGTTCGCCTTCATCCCGGCCGACGTCGGTGTCGAAACCGGCATTTTCAAGAAGCACGGCATCGATCTCGACATCAGCGCCTTTGCCGGCGACGCCAAGATGGTGCAGGCGCTGACCGCCAACTCACTCGACATCGCGCTCGGCGGCAGCCCGTCGTTCTCGGCGATCGTCAAAGGCGCGCCGATGAAGGCGGTGGCGGTGTTCTCGGGCGCGCCGAACATCATCATGCTGACCGTGCTCAAGGATGGGCCGTTCAAGACCGTCGACGATATCAAGGGCCACACGGTAAGCGTCTCCGGCGCCGGCTCGCTGACGTTCTGGCTGACCCAGCAATTGTCGCGCCGCCTCGGCTGGGGCGAAGACGGCATCAAGATCACCCCGCTCGGCGCTTCCGAGGCGCAGATCGCGGCCCTCTTGACCCATCAGATCGACGGCACCACGACGGACAGCGTCACGGTGGAAAAATTCGTCGAATCCGGCAACGGCCGCATCCTGGTGAAATTCGGCGATTATTTTCCGGATTTCACCACGAGCTGCATCTATGCCAGCAACGCGCTGATCGACGGCAATCCCGCCGCGCTCAAAGCCTTCCTCGCCGGCTGGTTCGAAACCATCGCCTATATGCGCGATCACCGGCCGGCCGTCCTCGACACCACCATCAAACTGATCGGCATGTCGCCCGGCGTCGCCAGCGCCATCTATGACGACACCATGCCTACCATGAGTCTCGACGGGCGTTTCAATCCGAAGGCGCTCGACCTGTTGGCGGACTCCTTCGTTGCCATGAAACTCCTGCCTTCGAAGCCCGACATGGCGGCGCTGCTCACCGAAGCGTATCTGCCGAAATGACGACGCGCGACGCCGCGGTCCACATCAAAAACGTCTCGCACCAGTTCGGCGAGGCGGGCGAGACGCAATATGTCCGCGCGCTCGCCGATACGTCGCTCGACATCGCACGTGGCGAGCTGCTCTGCCTGATCGGGCCGAGCGGCTGCGGCAAGTCTACGCTGCTCAATGTCATCGGCGGCCTGATGACGCCGACCGGCGGTGCCGTCGAAGTCGCCGGCAAGCCGGTGCGCGGGCCAATGCCGCAAGACATCGCCTTCGTGTTCCAGGAGAACGCGCTGTTTCCCTGGAACACCGTGCTCGAAAACGTCCGCCTCGGCATGCTGTTCCAGGGCGTGCCGAAATCCGAGCACGAGACACGCGCAAAGCAATCGCTTGAAGCGGTCGGCCTCGCCGAGTTCGCCCACCATTATCCCAGCCAGCTCTCCGGCGGCATGCGGCAGCGCGCGGCGCTGGCGCGGGCGCTGTCGCTGAAGACCGATATCCTGTTGATGGACGAGCCGTTCGGCGCGCTCGACGAGCAGACCCGCATGATCCTCGGCGAAGACCTCTCCGTGCTGCTGGCGCGCAGCGGCAAGACCATCGTGTTCGTCACCCACAGCCTGGGCGAGGCGGTGTTTCTCGCCGACCGGGTCGCGGTGTTTTCGGCGCGGCCGGGCACCATCAAGAAGATCATCCGCGTCGACGAGCCGCATCCGCGCAAGCCGGAATTCGTCACCTCGGAAAAATTCGCGGCGCTGCGCAACGAGCTCTATGCGCTGCTGCACGATGAAATCCGCAAGACCGTCGCCGAATCGGCGCGCAGCCCGGGAGGCTCGTGATGGCGCGGCGGAACGAGCGAGCCGCGCGGATCGGCAGTCGGGCCGTGCAACTCGGCTTCCTGCTTGGCATCCTCGCTCTCTGGTATCTCGCGACCAACCGCTGGGGCATCAATCGGTTGCTGCTGCCGAATCCGATCGCGGTGTGGCAACAGCTGCTCGATGTTCTCAAGTCCGGCGAATACTTACCCGATCTGCGCATCACCTTGACCGAGCTTGTGGCGGCGTTCGCGCTGTCGATGACCTTTGGCACTATCGTCGGCTATTTCGTCAGCCGCACCGGCTATACCATCCGCGTCTTTGAGCCGCTGTTTGCCGGCATCTATTCGATCCCGATCATTCTGTTTCTGCCGCTCTACATACTGTTTTTCGGCCTCGGCCCGGCGTCGAAGATCGCGCTCGGCGCCACCATCAGCTTCTTCCCCATCGTGCTCTCAACCATTGCCGGCTTCGGCAATGTCGATCGCACGCTCGTCACCGCGGCGAAATCGATGGGCGCGTCGGATTATCAGCTGTTCCGTTACGTGCTCGTTCCCGCTGCATTGCCGGTGATTCTGTCCGGGCTGCGCATGGGATTCACGATTGCGCTTCTCGCCATCATCGGCAGCGAGGTCATCGCTTCGCTGGCCGGCCTCGGCCACCACATCGTCCAATTGGCCGAGGGCATGGATATGGCGCGCATGTTCGCCTACATCGCCTTCGTCGTGGTGATCGCAGGCCTGCTCAACGGCGCCGTCTCGTTCCTCGAAGCCCGCGGCAGGCGCAGGATATGAACCCCGCGCTTCGCCAATTCCTGCTGCGGCACGGCGGCGTGGTCCGGCTCGGCGTTGTTGCGCTGCTCCTGATCGCCTGGGAAATCGCCGCACGCTGGTTCATCGATCCGCTGTTCATCAGCCCGCCGTCGCGGGTGCTGCTTTCGCTCGGCGCGGTGTGGCACACCAACGGCGTGCCGGCGGCGCTGCGGCTGACCCTTTTCGAGCTGGCCGTCGCCTTCGCCATCGCGGTGGTGATCGGCCTCACCGTTGGGCTGGCGGTGGGTCTGCGGCCGTTCGCGCGCAGGAGCCTGATGCCGATCATCCTTTTGCTCTACGGCCTGCCGCAGATCACCATCCTGCCGCTGTTCATCCTCTATTTCGGCATCGGCCCTGCCTCGAAGATCGCCTTCGGCGTCACCCACGGCATGTTCCCGATCATGATCGCCATCGTCGCCGGCGTGCAGAACATGAAACCCATTCTGCTTGTGAGCGCGCGCTCCATGGGCGCCAGCCGCTGGCAAGTTTTGCGCTGGGTGATCTTCCCGCACATGATCCCGAGCTTTTTTGCCGGCATGCGGCTCGGCATGAGCGGCGCGCTGCTCGGCGTGCTGCTGGCCGAGCTTTATGTCTCGACCGCCGGCATCGGCCACTTCACCACCATGTTCACCGAGAATTTCGATCCGACCAAGCTGTTCGGCCTGGTCGCCATGCTCGCGGCGATGGCAATTGCGCTCAACGAGATCGTGCGCCGCGCCGAGACCAGGTTCAGCCGCTGGCGCTAGGAGGTTTTTGCAATGGCGAAACTGAAACTCACCGTTGCCTGCGGCGATTATGAAATCGTGCGCGCGCTCAGCGACGGCACCGTGCAGGCCGACGGCATCGAGCTCGTCATGCTCACCGGCATGGGCTCGCGCGAGCGGCACTGGCGCATGGCGCGCAAGACCGAGTTCGACGTCTGCGAGATCAATATCGGCGGCTATTACATGGCGCGCGACCGCGGCGAGGCGCTGGCCGCGATCCCGGTGTTTTTGCACCGGCGCTTCCGCCACGGCTTTGTCTTCGTCAACGCCAAGTCCGGCATCCGCGAGCCGAAAGACTTGATCGGCAAAAGGATCGGCGGCACCAATTTCCAGCCGGCCTCCAACATCTGGATGCGCGGCATTTTGGAAGAATATTACGGCGTACCGCACCGGCAGTGTACCTGGGTCGTCGAACGCAGCGAGGATTTCGAGTTCACGCCGCCCAAGGACCTGCGCATCGAAATGGCGCCGCCCGAAAAACGGCTCGACGTCATGCTGGCGGAGGGCGAAATCCCGGCCATGCTGTCGCCCGATCTCCCGCCCCTGTTTCGCGACGGCGACAAGCGGATCGTGCGGCTGTTCCCGAACTACAAGGACATCGAGATCGAATTCTTCGGCAACACCGGAATCTTTCCGATCATGCACGTCAACGTCGTGCGCCAGGAGATCATCGACAAATATCCCTGGGTCGCGACCAATCTGGTCAAGGCGTTCGACGCGGCCAAGGCGCTGGCCTACCGCCACGTCGCCAACCCGCGCACCACGCCGCTGGCCTGGATCAGGACCGCTTGGGAGGAGCAACTCGAAGTCTTGGGCGCCGACCCGTGGGCTTACGGCCTCGGCGACGCCAATCGCAAGAACCTCGAGACCGTGCTGCGCTATTGCCACCAGCAAGGCCTGATTGGCCGCATGATGAAGCTCGACGAGCTGTTCGCCGACACCGATCTCGGCGATGCCGGCGGCGGCGCGGAAAATATTTAGCGCGTACGCTCAACCGGTCATCGTCACCATGCCAGCGTCCAATGCCGCCGGCAACCAGAGCAGGAGATCGGCCTGAATCTCGGCCGCCTCGTGCCCGGTCGTCTGTCGTACCGCATCGCATGCCGCTTGCAGCGGCAACCCCTGCGTTCCACAAGCGCCGAGAAACGCGAATTGCCAGGGCTGCAAAACGTGGATGCTCACGCGATAGCGGCTGCGGGCGACGGCGTAGCAGGTCGGCTTTGCCTGCGGCACTTCGGGCGTTTCGCCGCGATGCACCGCGGCAATGGCATCGGAAAAATCGAACGCGAGCGCCAACAGCCGCGCGCTCGGCGGCAGGCGCAACGACGCGCCGGAGAGCATCAAGGTGAATACATCGGCCGCGTGATGCGCCTGGTCATTTTCCAGACCACGTGCGCGAAAAGCTTCGGCGCGGGCGCGTTCGAGCGCGGCGAGGTTTGCCGGCAGTGCCTCGATCGATCCCGGTTTTTCGCCCGAAGCCGGCCGCGTCGCTTCGAGGAACGCGGCAAATCCGGCGCCGAGATCGTACAACGAAGGTGACTGCGAGGGTTTGGTCCACACATAGGACGACGCGAACATTTCAAACACCTGGTCACCCACCAGCGCCAGCAAAATGGGAAATTCAGCGCGCAGGCACTCCAACAAACGCAGCACATAGCCGCGGGCGTAGATTTCCAGGCGCTCGTGCGCCGACAGGCGGTTCGAGCTCTTCACCGCGTCGGCGGTGTCGAGCGCGTAACGGTCGCGTGCCAGGCGCACGCCTTCGCGCACGCCGCCGGGCGTCGTCACCGCGCTCAGCATCCAGCGCTGCAGCACGCCTAGATCGGCTACCGCGTCAGCCATCGGTATGGCCGAGATAAAAATCGATCGGCGTGGACAGCGCCCGGCCCGCTGCCGCCGCGGCCGGTGGCGCCGCATCGGGCAAAAACCCGCGACGCGCGTCCTTGGCCTTGGCGAGCTGCGCGATCAGCTCCGGATAGGGCGGAATGTCGGCGTCCCATTCCAGCAAGGTCGAGACGCCGCCGGTCTTCTGCTGCACCGTGACATAGAGCGGCCAGACCCGATCGGGCACCGGCTGATTGTGGGTGTCGATCATGTGGGTGCCGCAATCGGTGCAGCCGGCGAGATGGACCTGCACGATATGGTCCGCCGGCACCGCGTCGACATAGGCCGCCATGTCAAAACCGTGATTGGTGGCGCTGACATAGACGTTGTTGACGTCGAGCAGGAGGCCGCAGCCGCTCTGTTCCGCCAACAGACGCAGGAACTCCCATTCGGGAATATCGGAGACGCGGAATTCCAGATACGTGCTCGGGTTCTCCAGCACCAACGGCCGGCCGAGAAAATCCTGCACGGCACGGACGCGATCGACGACATGGGCGAGGCTTTGCCGCGTCAGCGGCATCGGCAGCAGATCATGGGAGTTCATGCCGTTGATGCCGGTCCAGCACAGATGATCGGAAATCCAGACCGGCCGCACATGCTCGGCGAGCGCGCGCAGTTTGCGCAGATAGACCGTATCGAGCGGATCGGTGCTGCCGATCGACAGCGAGACGCCGTGCATCATCACCGGGCGATGGGCCAGCACGCGATCGAGCACGTGCGCCGGGTAGCCGTGATTGTCGATAAAATTCTCGCTGATGATCTCGAACCAATCGACACCCCAATGCGACGGGTCGGTGCGCATGAGAT
Source organism: Xanthobacteraceae bacterium (assembly GCA_035317145.1). Classification (GTDB taxonomy): domain Bacteria; phylum Pseudomonadota; class Alphaproteobacteria; order Rhizobiales; family Xanthobacteraceae; genus BOG-931. The sequence goes on from DATHHM010000176.1 coordinate 8,554, forward strand.
GCAGAAAATGCGCGTCGCGCAAGCCGACACCGTCGCCGAGATTCGGCAAGCCGAGGCGGGGTTGGCCACGCGTCATGACTTCGACCTAAGGCGCGCGGCAGTGACGCGACGCGCCAGCTTGCCCGCTCACGTCGACGGCGGAAACGCCAGGCGGATGTCGTCCGGCGGCGGCGGGTTCGGCGGCGGCAGATTGTGCGGCTGCGTCCTGTTACGGTGCTTCATGACTTCCAGATAGGCGCGATACGCCACGTCGTGCACCAGCTCGCCTACCGTGAACGGCATCTTGCCGATCTTCTCCGGCGTGTTGTCGGGGCCGGTGAAGTCGAACAGCTCCATATCGCCGCTCTTGGGAAAGACCTGCGAGGCCGAGATCGGCACCGCGCAGCCGCCGAAGGTGGCGCACTTGTTGTCGCTCGGCGCCGAGTAAACCACGTTGGTCGACATCTGCATGGAGCCGGCGCTCAGCGGCCCGCGGGTTCCCATGGCATGGCTGCAAATGCCGCCGCCGGTGACCTGTTGGACGAAGCCGCAGCCGCCCTGCGCCTTGCATTTGTTGGAGCCGATGCAGGTATGAAACACCTCCGGCGCCGCGCACTGATTGTTACCCGGCACGGCAAAATCGAGTGCCTGGCAGGCGTGATAGAGCTTGCCGGGAACGATCGGATCGACGCCCAGCGACAGGTCCGGCGCTTCCCCGAACAGCGCCCAGCAGATCGCCATGCGATCGCCGGTGCCGCCCATCGACGGTGACGGAAATGCCACCGGCTTTGTCGGATCCTGGCTCTTCCAATATTCGTTCAGCACGGTGGTGACGCCGGCGATGGCGCCGGCCGCGACCTTGCTGATCAGCTCGTGATTGGCTTCGCGCACCGCCGGCGCCGCGAGCGTGTTCAGCGCCGCCGCAATCGCCGCCGTGGACGGCAGTTTCGGATTGTCGTTCGGATTGTAGTCGGGCGCCTGCAAATCCTCTTTCTTCCAGACATTGCCGGCATTGAACCAATCGGTCCAGGTGACGATCTGGTTTTGATTCAAGAGCGCCATCACCTCCCCGAAGCGCTCGAAATGATCCTTGCCGTCGTTCATGAAGCGCGCCGCGGCGTCCGCGGACGGCGCCGGCTTGCCGGCATCGGTATAGCTCGGATAGTCCGCTTTCAGCGCGGCGTCGGACGACCGGAATTTCTCTTCCACGGCCGCGAGGTTTGCCGCGGTCTTGATCAGCGTTGAGCCCTCGCCCTGATCGGTGATGGCGTCCATCATGTCGCTGATCGTTTTCAGCGAGCTCAGCGACGCCTCAAAACCCGGATATTCGCGCGCCGGGTGGTTGCCGGCCACTTCGACGTTGAACAGATCGCGCTGCCGCGAGGTGACGGTGACATATTGCCAGAGGCTGGTGCCGTCGGAATAGCGGATGTGCAGGTAGTCGTAATAGCACTGGTAAAGCGCGCCGATGGTGCCGAACATCGGCAGGTCCTTCTCGGTGTACCAGGTGTTCCAATTGATGAACGGCACGGTGGGAAAATATTTGTCCCATTTGCTCTTGGGGATGTTGTCGCGCGCGACGGCATCGGGCTCCTCGATGGCCAGGAACAAATTGACCTGCGGCTTGGTCAAGGCCGCGATATTGACGATCAGGCTGTTGTAGGGCGCGTCCATGTCGCGCAGGTCGACGATGTGGGGAATAATCGTGTTGGTCGGGCCGTAGCAGGTCCAGCCGTTGTTGGCGTCCTGCAGCATCGGGCTGGTAAAGCTCGGGTCGGCACCGATCGCAGTGGCGATGTTCGCGGCGAGTTGCAGGTGCAGCATTTCCTGGATGAACACCGAGAAGATGATGTTGAACGCCTTCTCGTTGGCGGTGGTGGGATTGGCGGTGGTGGCGCCGCCGGGCCACAGCCTGCC
>DATHHM010000177.1:0-2666 GCA_035317145.1 Xanthobacteraceae bacterium
ACGTGGTGCCGCCGACCGTGCAGGTGACGACGCGTTATCCCGGCGCCAGCGCGCTGACGCTGCTCGACACCGTGGCGCTGCCGATCGAGCAGCAGGTCAACGGCGTCGAGAACATGATCTACATGCAATCGACCAGCGCCAGCGACGGCAGCTACACGCTCACCGTCACCTTCAAGATCGGCACCGATCTCGATAACGCGCAGATCCTGGTGCAGAACCGCGTCGCCAGCGCGCTGTCGCAACTGCCGACACCGGTTCAGGCCCAGGGCGTCACGGTGCAGAAGCGCTCGACCGCGATCCTGCTGTTCGTCACGCTCACCGCGCCGGACGGCCGCTACGACAGCCTTTATCTGGCGAACTACGCCACGATCAGGCTCAAGGACGAACTGGCGCGGCTGCCTGGCGTCGGCAACGTCAACGTGTTCGGCGCCGGCCAGTATTCCATGCGCATCTGGCTCGATCCGGACAAGCTGAAGGCGCGCAGCCTCAATGCCCAGGACGTGGTGCTGGCGCTGCAGCAGCAGAGCCAAGAGGTCACCGCCGGCCAGGTAGGCGCGCCGCCGACGCCGCCGGGTGTCAATTTCCAATATACCATCGATCTTTCCGGGCGCCTCACCGACGTCGAGCAATTCGAGAACGTCATCGTCAAGACCGGCGACAACGGACAGATCACGCGGATCAGCGACGTCGGCAGGGTCGAGCTCGGCGCCCAGACCTACAGCCAGTATTTCAACCTCGACGGCAAGCAGGCCGCCGGCATCGGCATCTATCAGTCCCCCGGCGCCAACGCGCTCGACGTCGAGCACGCGGTCAAGGCCAAGATGGAAACCCTGTCGCGCGATTTTCCGCAGGGGCTGGTCTACGCCGTTCCGTTCGACACAACGATCTTCGTCAATGCCTCGATCCACGAAGTCTACAAGACGCTGATCGAGGCCGGCGTGCTGGTGCTGATCGTCATCATGGTGTTCCTGCAGGATTGGCGCGCCATGCTGATCCCGGCGACCACCGTGCCGGTGACCATCGTCGGCGCCTTTGCCGCCATGTACGCGCTCGGCTTCACGGTGAATTTTTCGACTTTGTTCGCCATCGTGCTGTCGATCGGCATCGTGGTCGACGACGCCATCGTCGTGGTCGAAGGCGCGGCGCACAATATCGAGAAGGGCATGAGCGGCCATGACGCGGCGATCCGCGCCATGGACGAGCTGTTGGGACCGATCATCGGCATCACGCTGGTGCTGATGTCGGTGTTCCTGCCGGCGGCGTTTCTGCCCGGCTTGACCGGCCGCATGTACGCGCAATTCGCGCTGGTGATCGCGGCGACCGCGATGTTGAGCGCCATCAATGCGGTGACGCTCAAGCCGACGCAATCGGCGCTGTGGCTGCGGCCGCCGGTGCCGCCGGAGCGGCGCAATGCATTTTATCGCGGTTTCAATGCCGTCTATGGGCGCATGGAACACCACTACGCCGGCCTGATCGGCCGCATGGCGTCCCATGCCGGCCTGATGACCATCATCGCCTTCGTCATCATGGGCTTTGCCTTTTTCGGCCTGTCCCGCGTGCCGACCGGTTTTCTGCCGATCGAGGATCAGGGCTATCTTCTCGTCGCCGTGCAGTTGCCCGACGGTGCCGCGCTCGCCCGCACCCAAAAGGTGCTCGAACAGGTCACGGAGATCGCGAAAAAAGATCCGAGCGTCGCGCAGGTGATCGCCATCTCCGGCGTCTCCGCCCTCGACAACAACGCCACCTTGGCCAATGCCGGCGTCGCCTATGTGGTGCTCAAGGATTGGAGCGAGCGCGACGATCTGAAGACGCTGTTCCCGCGGCTGTCGGCGGCGCTCGCCGAAATCGATGCGCGGGTGATCACGCTGCCGCCGCCGCCGATCCAGGGCATCGGCAATGCCGGCGGATTTACGCTGCAGGTGGAGCTGCGCGACGGCAGCACCGATTTCATCAAGCTGCAGAGCATCACCAACACGATGGTCGCCAATGCGCAGTCGCAAAGCGCGCTGCAGCGCGTCTCGACCTCGTTCCGCGCCACCGCGCCGCAATTGCGCGTCGAGGTCGACAGGGTCAAGGCGCAGACGCTGCACGTCTCGGTCGATCAGGTGTTTGCGACGCTGGCGACTTATCTGGGCTCGACCTATGTGGTGCAGTTCAACAAATTCGGCCGTGTGTTCCAGGTCTACGCCCAGGCCGACGCCACGTTCCGGGTGCGGCCGCGCGACATCGAGAACCTGTGGGTCCGCAATCAGCAGGGCAACATGATTCCGCTCGGCACGGTCGCCTCGGTCACGCCGGCGGCCGGCGCGCCGCTGATCAGCCTTTACAATCTTTATCCGTCGTCGAGCATCATCGGACTGCCGGCCGCAGGTTTTTCCTCCGGCGAGGCGATCCGGCTGATGGAGGAGAACGCGGCGAAAACCTTGCCGCCGGGCACCGGCACCGAATGGACCGCGATGTCGTACCAGGAGAAAATCGTCGGCAGCCAGATGTACTTCGTCTTCGCCATGGCGCTGCTCTTGGTTTATCTGGTGCTGGCCGGGCAATATGAGAGCTGGTACGCGCCGCTCTCGATCATCCTCTCGGTGCCGCTCGCGCTGGTCGGGCCGGTGCTGGTGCTCAAGGGGCTTCGCATCGACAACAATCTCTACACCCAGATCGGCATC
>DATHHM010000178.1:0-5742 GCA_035317145.1 Xanthobacteraceae bacterium
CAGCCAGCGCCGCCGGAAGTTCGTCCAATCGCGCTGCCGGAATGTGCAGATCGGCGAGACCGCCATAGATGGCATCGGCCGCAGCCGCGCGCGCGCCGGTCAGCGCCAGATAGGTTCCGACAAATCCCGGCGCCCGCGCCAGCACGAAGCAGGCGCCGACGTCGGGAAAATAACCGATGGCGACTTCCGGCATGGCAACCGACGAGCGCTCGGTGACGATGCGGTGCGACGCATGGGCCGAAAGGCCAACGCCGCCGCCCATGACGACGCCGTCCATCAGCGCGATCACCGGCTTGGGGTAGCGCGCGATCAAGACATTCAAATAGTATTCGGTGGCCCAGAATTTTTCCGGCAGTTTTTTGTCGCCCGATTTCGCCGCATCGTAGAGCGCGCGGATATCGCCGCCGGCGGCAAAAGCCCGCCCGCCGGCGCCGTCGAGCAGGATCGCACCAACAGCCGGATCGTTCGCCCAGGCGCGCAGCAACGCCGTCATGGTGGCAACCATGTCCAGCGTGATGGCGTTGAGCGCCTGCGGCCGGTTGAGCGTGATGTGGCGCAGTGCGCCGAGCGCACGGACGACGACGTCGCCGTCGTGAAGAACGCTCTCGCTCATCGGCCGACGAGGCTGCGCGCCACGATCAGGCGCATGATCTCGTTGGTGCCTTCGAGGATCTGGTGCACGCGCAGATCGCGCACGATCTTCTCGACGCCGAATTCGGCCAAATAGCCGTAGCCGCCGTGCAGTTGCAGCGCCTGGTTGGCGACGTCGAAACAGCTGTCGGTGACGAAGCGCTTGGCCATGGCGATGAGGGCTGTGGCGTTGGCGTCGTTGCGGTCGAACGCTGAGGCGGCCTGCCACAGCAAGGCGCGCGAGGCTTCGAGCGCGGTCGCCATGTCGGCGAGGCGGAATTGCAGGGCCTGGAATTCGTCGAGGCGTTTGCCGAAGGCCTTGCGCTCCTTCATGTAGGCGAGCGCCAGTTCCATCGCCTTCTGGGCGCCGCCGAGCGAGCACGCGGCGATATTGAGCCGGCCGCCGTCGAGCCCGGCCATGGCAATCTTGAAGCCTGTGCCCTCCGCGCCGAGCCGGTTGGCGACCGGAACGCGGACATTCTCGAACGTCACCGCGCGCGTCGGCTGCGCGTTCCAGCCCATCTTGCGCTCGCTGTTGCCGAACGAAATGCCCGGCGTGTCGCCGGGAACGATCAAGGTCGAAATGCCGGACGCGCCGTCGCCGCCGGTGCGCGCCATCACCGCGTAAAGGTCTCCGGCGCCGGCGCCGGAGATGAATTGCTTCTGGCCGTTGATCACATAATGATCGCCATCACGCACCGCGCGTGTCGCCAGCGCCGCCGCGTCCGAGCCGACGCCGGGCTCGGTCAAACAATAGCTGCCCAGAAGCTCCATGGTGCACAGTTTTGGCAGCCATTGTTTGCGCTGCGCGTCGGAGCCATGGGCATCGATCATCCAGGCGACGAGATTGTGAATCGATATGTAGGCGGCGACCGTCGGGCAGCCGCTCGCCAGTGCTTCGAAGATCAAGGTTGCGGTTAGCCGCGACAGCCCGGAGCCGCCGACGTCTTCCGCGATATAGACGCCGCCCATGCCGAGCGCCGCCGCCTTGCGCATCTCGGCGACGGGAAAATGCCGCGCCTCGTCCCAGGCCACCGCATTCGGCGCGAACACTTCGTCGGCAAAACTGCGCGCCATGTCGCGCACGGCGATCTGATCCTCGTCGAGCGAGAATTGCGGTGACGCGCGTGGCGAGGGATCAAGCATCAATCAGCCGTCGGTGGCGGTCGCGAGTTTTTGCTCGATGGGCCGCGAGCCGCGCGCTTGCCACAGATCGTGCGCCGCCATGCCGACCGCCATGGCGATAGCAAAAACGAACACGCCGGGCGACAGCGTCGCCAAGTCCGCGATCGCCGGTCCGGGACACAAACCCACCAGGCCCCAGCCGATGCCGAACAGCGCCGCGCCGGCGAGCAGTGGCCGGTCGATGTCGGTCGCCGTCGGCCACAGGCCTTTCGGCGCAAAGACCGGCGTGCGCGGCCGGATCAGCGCAAAGCCGATGCCGGTGACGACAAGGCCCGCCGCCATCACCACGATCAGGCTCGGGTCCCAGGTGCCACTCGGAATGCCGAACACGTCGAGGAAGCCCAAGACTTTCGTCGTCTGCACCATGTGCGAGATCACCAGGCCCGAGCCGAAGATGAAGCCGCAGAGAAGGCTTGCGAGTGCCGGCATGGCTCAGTCTCCAATAACGTGGTGCGTCAACGCGACGACGATGATCGCGGCGATCATGAAGACCAGCGTCGCCGCGATCGAGCGCGGCGACAGCCGTGCGATGCCGCAGATGCCGTGGCCGGAGGTGCAGCCGTTGCCGAGCCGGGTGCCGAATCCGACTAGGAGGCCGGCCACCGCGATGGTGATTATGCTGCCCGGCATCTGCGGCATCGGCACCGCGTGGCCGATCAGCGCGGCGGCGAGCGGCGCCGCGATCAGGCCGGCGATGAAGGCCAAGCGCCAAAGCCGATCGTCGGTGCGCGGGTTGAACAGGCCGCCGGCGATGCCGCTGATGCCGGCAATGCGGCCGGTGAACAGCATCAACAGCACCGCGGCAAGCCCGATCAGCGCGCCGCCGATGGCTGCCGAGACCGGAGTGAAATTGGCCATGATTTGCCTCGTGGCGAAGAACAGGGCGCGGGCAGCGTGTTTGTCGCGACCGCGCGATAGGCTAAAGATTATGCCGTCCCCCTCTGCACCGCAACGAGAGGCGCCGGCATGGATTTTACCCTTTCGTCCGAGATCGAGGATTTGCGCGTCCGCACCCGCGCCTTCGTCGACGAGCACGTGCTGCCGCTCGAGGCCGATCGCCACAATTTCTCCGATCACGAAAACATCCCGCACGAGCGGCTCGAGCCGGTTCGCGAAAAAGCGAAAAAGGCCGGGCTGTGGGCGCCGCAATCGCCGAAGGAATACGGCGGCATGGACCTGCCGATGGTCGCCTGGGCGGTGATGTACGAGGAGGCGGCGCGCTCGCTGTTCGGACCGCTGGCGATGAACTGCATGGCGCCCGATGACGGCAACATGAACGTGCTGAAAAAGCTCGGCACGCCGGCGCAGAAGGAAAAATGGCTCAAACCCATCGTCGAGGGCAAGGTGCGCTCGTCCTTCGCCATGACCGAGCCGGCGCCCGGCGGCGGCTCCGACCCGAGCATGATGAAGACCTATGCCGAGAAGCACGGCAACACCTGGAAAATCTACGGCCGAAAATGGTTCATCACCGGCGCCGACGGCGCCGCGCATTTCATCCTGGCGGCGCGCACCTCCGACGATAAGCGCAAGGGCATCACCACGTTTCTCTTTCATAAGGACCAGCCCGGCTGGCGCATTCTGCGCCGCATCGAGATCATGGGCCCGGAGGAGCACGGCGGCCATTGCGAGCTCGACTTCGACGGCCTCGAAGTGCACGACGACGACGTGTTCGGCGGCATCGGCAACGGCTTGAAGGTGGTGCAGGTACGGCTCGGCCCGGCGCGGCTCACCCACTGCATGCGCTGGCTCGGCTGGTCGAAGCGCTGCGTCGAGATCGCGCAAGACTACGTCAGCCGCCGCGAGGGATTCGGCGTCAAGCTTGCCGACCGCGAGAGCGTGCAGATGAAGCTCGGCGAGGTCGGCCACAACATCCATATCGGCCGGCTCCTCACCATGCATGCGGCGTGGAAGCTCGACCAGGGCGATTTTGCCCGCAAGGAAGTGTCGATGGCCAAGCTGCATTGCGCCAACACGCTGCACCAATCGGCCGACGTCGCCATCCAGCTCAACGGCGCCCGCGGCTATTCCAAGGACACCATCGCCGAATGGGTCTACCGCGCCGCCCGCGCCGCCCGCCTGGTCGACGGCGCCGACGAGGTGCACAAGATGGTGCTGGCGAAATTCATGCGCGAGGAGGGGCGGGATTTTTGGATGTGGAGCGCGGGGAATAGGGTGTAGGCGGTCATCGTCAGCCCTTCCCTGACAGTCGGAAGATGCTACGTCTTCGGCGACGGAAGGGCCCTGCAAGTCGTCAAAGAACAAGACGCGGGCCACGACCCCGGCGTGGAATTACAAACCGGACAAAACAGAACCGTGCAAGCGCATCCCCATTTGCCCTTGCATAGCTTGCCATTGAAGGTCTGGCCGGTCTCCACTGTTGCCACCGTGGGACGGTAACAAGGCATGATCGTTTGTGCCTCGGTGCTTGGTCCGCAACAAACAATCCCGGACAAGGCGACAGCGATTTGGAGAGAGAACAGAGACGGGCGTCTGGCCATGGCTCCTCCTGTGCGCTTTGCCGTCTACTTCTTGCTGTCGGGTTCGGCTTTCACTTTCATTTGTTTCAATTCGCCATTCAGCTTTTCCATTGCCGATTTGAGCGCGGCGATCTCGGCTCGGGCAGCGGTAAGATCGCGATCGGCGGCGGCACTCTTCTCCTGGGTGTCGTGAGCCAGTTTGTTCAGCGCTTGCTGAAGAAACTCGACATTCGCCTGCAGGCATGCGGTCCGTCGCTCCATCTGCTTTTCGGCCGTGCAAACTTCCATCCCGCGAATGTCCTGTGCGGCCGCGGGCGACAGCGATGTCACAAGCACCAGTGCCGCAGGGCGCAAAAATCGCGCCGCTATGTGCCACGGCCGCCAATGCTTCCGCTGTTCGCGTTTCATGTCGAAGAGTTTACACGATAATGACCGATGCGATGACCCGCTTGACTAAGTCGTCGCGATCGCCGGCACGATGATGCGATCCGGCCGCCGGGTTGGACCGCCGGCCACGATCTGGACGACACCGGCGGCGAACCCGATCAGCGTGCCGATCTGCCACGCGTCGTCATAGGAGCCGGAAAGATCGAAGATCAATCCACCGCCCCAGGCGCCAAGCGACGACCCTGCCTGGTGCACGACGAAGGACAGGCCGAGCAGCGTCGCCATATAGCGCGTACCGAAAATATCGGCGACCAGACCGCCGATGAGCGGCGCCAGGCCGGGCCACCACAGCATGCCCATCGCCGCGGCGAACAGCAGCGTGCTTGTCGGCGTCGGTGGCATCACGAAATAGACGGCGAATATGAGCGAACGCAGGATGTAGAGCAGCCCCAGGATGATGTGCTTCGGATATCTCCCGCCGAGCCAGCCGGTCAGCAATGAGCCGACGGCGCTGACGCCGCCGATCGTGGCAAGCGCTTCCGCGCTCAGCATCGGGTCCTGGCCGCAGAGCGCCAGATAAGCCGGCAAATGCGTGGTCAGGAAGACCAGATTGAGGCCGCAGACGAAATAAGCCCCCGACATCACGAGAAACGGCCGGTTGCGCATGGCCTGGCCGAGCACCTCGCGCATGGAGGTCGTTGCGGTCGAGTGCCCCGGAAACTTGTCGGCGCCGCCAGCCCAGTAGGCTGCGGGCAGCATCGCGATCGCCATCAGCACGAAAAGCAGCACCCCGATCTGCCACGGCTCGCGCGTGAGCACGGCCTGGGTGACGAGCGGCACCACCAGCGTACCGAGCGATCCGGCCGCGGAGACGACACCGAGCATCAGGCTGCGCCGCGCCGGCGAAACCGCGCGCACGCATGCGGCCATCGCCAATGAGGTCGCCGTGCATGACAAGGCCACGCCGATCAACCCGCCGGAGATGATCAGCGCGAGCGGGCTTTGAGCCGCAGCCATAATGCCGAGGCCGACGACGTAAATCGCCGCGCCGGCCATCATCGTG
>DATHHM010000179.1:0-7562 GCA_035317145.1 Xanthobacteraceae bacterium
ATTGTCGGCTGCGACGTCGCGCTCGCCGCCGCCGGCGGCGACGATCATGTCGGTGCGGTCGAGGAGTTCCGGCTTGCCGGCAATGCCGGCGTCGCTGAGCGCCAGGCCCGCCGCATAGGTGCCGGCGCGCTGCCATAGCTCCATCTGGCGCTGATCGGCTTTTTTCGGAATCTGCTTGTCAAAGCTCATCGCCGGCAGCGGATGCACGATATAGGGCGCGAAGGTTTTGTCGTCGTAAGGCGGCGCATCGCCGCGCTCGAGGCGCTGCCAATTCGCCTCCATGCCCTCGCCGAGACACGTGAGTAGGCCGACGCCGGTGATCCACACCTCGCGGCGTGCGCTCACTTCACCGGCTCCTTGAACGGAAACTGCAGCCGCTCGGCCCAATCGCGGATCGCCTGGCGGAATTGCGGATTGGGGTAGGGCAGCATGCGGTAGGTGATCTGGGCATCGCACACGCCCTTGCCCTGGCGCCGGCCTTTGACTTCGGCGACGGTGAAACCGGAGCCCTCGTGGATCACTTTGCCTTCGAATTCGAGCTCATCGCCGGGAAACACCGCGGCACGCATTTTGGCTTCTTTAACGCCGGCGAGGATCGGCATGATGTCGAAATTCGCCAGCGCGCTGGCAAGCCATCCGGTGGTTTGCGCCATGCATTCGATCAACAGCACGCCGGGCATCAGCGGGTAACCCGGGAAGTGGCCTTCGAAGACCGGGCTCTCATTCGCTTTCGGAATAGTGCAGGCGGTGCGGATGACGCGTTCGCCGACATCGACGTCGACGATGCGGTCGAGCATCTGAAAATATTCAAGGCGCATGGTGGCGCCTCAGGCGCCCTTGGCGGCTATCAATTCGTCGATGCGGTCGCTCAGGTTCTTCAGCACGAAGTACTGGTCGGTCGTCGCCTTGCCGTCGTTGACTTCCTGCGTCCACTGTTCGAGCGGCAGTTTTATGCCGAACGCCTTGTCGATGGCGAAGGCGATGTCGAGGAAATCGAGACTGTCGATCTCGAGATCGTTGATGGCGTGACTTTCGGGCTTGATATTCTCACGCGGAATGTCGCAAGTTTCCGCAATGATTTCAGCCACTTTATCAAACGTGGTGGACATCAGACCTGCTCTTTTCGGTCACGGCGAGGAGGGACGCCGGCCCGGTCCGGCGCATGCAAGCCCGGCCGTGCCGGACCCCTTTAGGACGCGAACGCTCCGTATAGCGAAGGATGGGGTCAAGTTCAACGGCGGCGGCTGGGGCAAAAGTCGCGCTGGAGCCGGCCTATAAGCTCCTGTGCCGGCTATCGGATTGCGGCCGGCGCGGAAGCCGTCCTTGCCTTGTTCCGGGCCGCGATTGGCGCCAACATCGTCCCGTGACCGCCCGGCCGGATTGCACGGCACGCGGGCGGCAAGGAGAGGGAACTCATGCCGTACGCGCTCCGGCTCGCCGGATGGGCCGCGCTTGCTGTGGCGCTTGCGCCGCCGTCGGCCGGTGTCGCGCAGGTGCTCATGCAGCGCGACGTGTCGCTCAAAATGGCGCTGACCATTGCCGAGGCCGCGGTCGCCGAATGCGACAAGACCGGCAACAGCGTCTCGGTGGCGGTGGTCGACCGCGCCGGCCGGCTGCGCGTCTTTCTCCAGGGCGACAAGGCGGCGCCGCACAATATCGAGCTGGCGCAGCGCAAGGCCTATACGGCGCGCACGTTCGGCCGCACCTCGGCAGATTGGGCTTCGCGCACCGAGCCGGGCTCGGAGCTCGCCGGTCAGCGCCAGCTCGAACACGTCATTGCATTGAGGGGAGGCGTGCCAATCAAGGTCGGCGACGAGACCATCGGCGCCGTCGGCGTCAGCGGCTCGACCTCCGCGGGTGATGAGGCCTGCGCCATGGCCGGCGTGGCGCAGGTGGCCGATCAATTGAAGTAGTTTGATTATTTCTTGGTCACCGGGACTTCGATCGGCGCGCAATTCTGCCGGCCCTGCAAGGCGCAGTCCTGGACCTTTTGCATGGCGGCGATGGTGTCGGCGATCCACACCCCGGCGGTGATGAGGATCGACACGATCACCACCGCGAAGACGTTCATCAGCATGCGGTGCCGATAGTCGATGTGACCGTCTTCCTCCTCGAAAGCGGCGAGATCGTCGATTGGTTCGTCGCCATCCGGCGCAATCGGTGCATGGCGCGGCGTCGGCATGCCAAGGCGGCGGCGCAATTGGAAGCTCAGGATCTGCCCGGAGCCGTCGTTCGGATTTGGCTGATCTTGGACCACGTCATAACCGCCATTCTGATCGAATCCAGAATAGCGCGTTGCCGGGCGATTTCTAAGCACAGATTATCCGCGCTGGACGGCGCGCCATGGGGTTCCATGCATTCCAAGGTGCCGCGAACTGGCCTAGAATCGACGAGTAGGGCGCGACATGCACGACGGAGCAATTTTATGACAAGTATCGCTAGGACGAATATCTGGCTTGCCGCCGGCTGCGCGCTCGCCCTGACTCAACTGGCGACGACCGCCGCCCAGGCGACCGACTACAATGTCGGCCCGATCCAGATCACCGCGCCCTGGGCGCGGGCGACGCCGAAGGGCGCGAGTTCGGGCGCCGCCTATATGACGATCACCAACACCGGCAAGACGCCCGACAAGGTCAGTTGCGTGTCGAGCGACGCTAGCGCCGAGTGCCAGATCCATACCATGACCATGGACAACGGCGTGATGCAGATGCGGCCGGTCGAGGGCGGCCTGGAGATCAAGCCCGGCGAAACGGTGACACTCAAGCCGGGCGGCTTTCACATGATGCTGGTCAACCTCAAGCACCCGCTGGAGCAGGGCAGCACGATGAAGGCGACGCTCAAGTTCGACGCCGCCGGCTCGGTGGATGTCGACTATCCGATCGCCGCCATCGGCGCCGCCGCGCCCGGCGTTCCGGCCGGCGGCGGCACCATGATGATGCAAGGCGGCGGGGGCGGCGGCATGCAGATGAACAAGCCGTAACGCGAAGCTATTCCTTGAATGGCGCCTTCATGCCTTGCGGCAGCGGCGCCTTGAAGGTGTTGAGCGTCATCGACACCATGGCGTAGTAGCCGAGGATGCCGACCAGTTCGACGACGCCGGCATCGCCGAGCACTTTCTTCACGCGATTGTAAGTCGGCGTGCTGACGCGCTTCTTTGCGTAAAGCTCTTTGACGAAGTCATAGATCGCCATCTCGTCCTTCGGCGCCTTTTTCGGTGCGCGGCCGGCCTGGATTGCGGCGATGGTTTCGGGCTTGACGCCGGCCTTCTCCGCCATCGGCGCATGCATCGCCCATTCGTATTGCGCCTTCCACTGCTGGCCGGTGCACAGAATGGCAAATTCCGACAGCCGCGGCGACACGCTGGTCTTATAGCGCAGATGGCCGCCGAGCTTTTGCGCCAGCTCGCCGAAGGTCGGCGAATGCAGATAGATGGCGAACGGCCCCGACATCTTGAATTGGCCGCGCGGGCCCGAGGCGATGGATTGCGCCAGGGCGCGCTGGTCCGCGGTCAGGTTGTTCGCGTCGAGCTTCGGCAGGCGGGGCGATTGCATGTCGGCCATGGATGTTTCCTCTTGTGACAACGGACGGCCGTCCGTGGTGATTGTTCTATCGTGACGGCTGAGCCGGCGATGGGCGGGACTCCATAATGAACGAGGCGAGGGCGGTGCGCTACCGGCGCTTCTTCGCCTTGGACTTTGCCGGGCTCTTCTTCGCCGGCTTCGGCCTGGCGCGATTAGCCGCCACCGCACGTCGCGCCGGCATCAAACCGGCTTTCTCGACCTGGCGCACCCAATAATCCCAGGCGCGTCCCATGGACGGCGGCCGCAATTGATGCGCCGAGGTGAGTTTTGCTTCGCCCGGCGACAGCGCATCCACGTGGCCGTGGGCGATGGCCTGGCTGAGCAGCTTGGCGTTGTCGCAGCCGAACACGGTGCGGAACGTCAGCTCGCGCAAGCTTAAGCCGGCGACGGTGGCGCCATGGCGGCGCATCAGCACCATCCAGTGCGGGCCGAGCGCGCGGGCGAGCGAGGCGCCTTCTTCCGGCTTGATCACCAGCATGTTGGTGTCGCCAAACTCGTCGCGCTGATCCCAGAACGGCACTTGGCCGATGACGGCGCCGAGATGAAACACCGGCACCATCTCGCGCCCGGAAATCGCGTATGGCAGCACGGCGTGGGCGTGGTGATGCACCACGGCGTTGACCTCCGGCCGCGCCTTGTAGATCTCGCCGTGGATCACGCGCTCGCTGTAGAGGCGGAACTCGGTCGGCTTGATCGGCTCGGAATCGAGATTGAGCTCGACGATGTCGGACATTTCCGCCAATTCCGGCGCGCGGTGGCGCGGGATGAAATAGCGTTTTGGGTCGCCCGGATGGCGCACGCTGACGTGGCCGAACGCGTCGAGCACTTTCTCGTTGGCCATGATGCGGGTGGCGACGATCAGTTCGTGCAGCAGTTCGGCAATTTGATCCGGCATGGTTGGCTCCGTTTAGGTGTTTTTCCCGCAAGCTTTTCGGCGCTTGTTTTGGCATCATGGCGCGGATCGCGCTAGGAGTGTCCCATGGCTGTTTCCGTAAAAGCTCTGTTCTTCGACGTGTTCGGCACCCTGGTCGATTGGCGCACGTCAATCGCGCGCGAGACAGAAGCACTGTTGAAACCGCTTGGTTTTACGCTCGATTGGCCGGCCTTCGCCGACGCCTGGCGCGGCGAATACCAGGGCGCCATGGACGAGGTGCGCTCCGGCCGCATACCGTTCTGCAAGCTCGACATACTGCACCGGCGCAACCTCGAGCTGATCCTGCCGCGCTTTCATGTCGGCACGCTCTCCGAAGAACAGCGCCGCGCGCTCAATCTGGCGTGGCATAGGCTCGACGCCTGGCCCGACGTGCCGCCCGGGATGGCGCGGCTCAAACGCAAATACATGCTGGCGCCGCTGTCGAACGGCAATATTTCGCTGATGGTCGACTTGGCGCGGCGCAACAATCTGCCGTGGGACGCCATTCTCGGCTCGGAGATCGCCGGCGACTACAAGCCAAAACCGCGAGTCTATCTCGCCGCCGCCGAAGCGCTCGACCTTCCTCCACACGAATGCATGATGGTCGCCGCGCACACCAAGGATCTCATGGCGGCGGCGGCGCTCGGGCTACGCACCGGCCACATCGCGCGCCCCAACGAGCACGGGCCTGGACGCGGCGAGACGGCGCCCAGCGAGAAAGTCGATTTCGCCGCGAAGAGTCTGGAGGATTTGGCCGGACAGCTGGGAACGTGAGGCGCGCACTTTCCCCTCCCCCTTGTGGGGAGGGGCAGGGGTGGGGGTCGAGAGGTTTTATAAAAGCGTCGACGCTCTCCTCACACGACCCCACCCAACCCTCCCCACAAGGGGGAGGGCTAAGTGAAGCAACGACTCTACGCCTGTAACGCTGGGTAATCCGTATAGCCCTTCGCCGCCCCGCCGTAGAACGTCTTGCGGTCTGGCGGGTTGAACGGGCCGCCGTGGCGGAAGCGTTCGTCGAGATCGGGATTGGCGAGATAGAGCGCGGCGAACGACACCAGGTCGGCGGTGCCGTCGCGCAGCGCCGCGTTGGCGCGTTCGAGATCGTAGCCCTTGTTGGCGATGAGCGGTCCGCGCCAGATTTTGCGGAAGAAACCGATGTCGGGCATTTCGCCCGCGGCCACCGGATCGCCCGGCCCCGGCTCGACGATGTGCAGATAGGCGATGCCGAGCCGGTTGAGCTCGCTCACGGCGGTCGAGAACGTCGCCGCCGGATGGCTGTCGGCAATGTCGTTATACGGATTGGTCGGTGACAGCCGCACGCCGACTCGCTCGCCGCCCCATTCGCCAATCAGCGCTTGCGTCACCTCGATCAGGAAGCGCGCGCGGTTCGACGCGCTGCCGCCGTAACGATCGGTGCGCTTGTTGGTGCTGTCGCGCAGGAACTGATCGATCAGATAGCCGTTGGCGCCGTGCAGCTCGACGCCATCGAAGCCGGCGTCGCGGGCGTAAGCCGCGCCGCGGCGAAAATCTTCGACGATGCCGGGAATCTCGTCGGTCTCCAGTGCGCGCGGCGTGACGAAAGCTTCCATGCCGTTCGTCGTCCACGCCTGGCCCGCCGGCGCGATGGCCGACGGCGCGACGGGAAGCGCGCCGCCCGGCTGCATCGTCGGATGCGAGATGCGGCCGACATGCCAGAGCTGCAGGAAAATCCGCCCGCCGACGCCATGCACCGCGTCGGTGACGAGCTTCCAGCCGGCCACCTGCTCCGCGCTATGGATACCCGGCGTGCCCGGATAGGCGACGCCCTGCGGCGAGACTTGCGTGGCTTCGCTGACGATCAATCCGGCGCCGGCGCGCTGCGCATAATAGGTGGCGTTGAGCGCGGTCGGCACATTGCCGGGCCCGGCGCGGTTACGCGTCATCGGCGCCATCACCACGCGGTTCGGCAGCTCTAGCGGCCCGAGGCGAAAGGGCGAGAAAATATCCACGCTGCTCATCTCAACCCCACGCTTGTCAGCCCCACACTTGTCAGCCCCACACTTGGCGCGCCGTCTCGAGAATGCGTTCGAATTTGCGCCACTGGTCCTCCTCCGGAATCGAAATACTATCGAGGCCGCCAAAGCCGCATTGCGGGCTCAACGCCAGTTGCTCAGCCGGCAGATATTTGGTCGCCTCGTCGATCCGCCGCCGCAACAGATCGAGGCTCTCAAGGTCGGCGCGCTTGGTGGTGACGAGGCCCAGCACCACGATCTTCTGCTTGGGCACGTAGCGCAGCGGCGTAAAACTTCCAGAGCGCTCGTCGTCATATTCAAGCAGCAGCCGATCGTGCTTCAATTGCGCGAACAGCTGCTCGGCGATGCCGTCATAGTGACCCTCGCGATGCCATTGCGGCATGACTTTGCCGGTCGCCGGATCGATCGTCCGCGGGTTGCCTTTGCACAGATGAATGCCGAAGGTGACGCCGTCGAAACCGGCAATGACGGCGTTATCGGCGGCAATCGAGCGTTTCATATTTTCGTCCGGATCCTCGCCGCGGGCGCGCATGCGGTCGAGCGAAACCTTGTCGACATAGGCGGTATAGCCCGGCGCGTCGATCTGAATGTAACGGCAGCCGGCATCGACCAATTCGCCAATGATCTGCCGCGAGATTTTGACGACGTCGGCAAGGAACGCATCCATGTCCGGGTAAAAGGCTTTGGATTGCTGCCAGTCGAAGCGCTGCGAAATTCGGTCGGGACTTAAAACCGTCACCTTAACGGGTTTTGTCGCGATCTTGCTGGAGAATTGATATTCCGAGAGCGGCACGTTGCGCACGAGGCGCAGCCGCTCGACGACGCGGCGCCGGGTCCTGATCGCCGGGCCGGGCGCGCTGAAATTCTGTTCGGCGCGCGCAAACGGTTGCAGGCTCACGCCTTCCATCGATTTGTCTTCGGCCGGGACTTCGAAGCCTGCGACCGACTCGCTGAAGCTTTCCTGGAAATTGCGCCGTCGCAGCTCGCCGTCGGTGAGGATGGGAAATCCGATTGCTTCTTGCTTGGCGATCACGTGACGGATCGCATCGTCCTTGG
>DATHHM010000180.1:0-2800 GCA_035317145.1 Xanthobacteraceae bacterium
CGACGAAACCAAATATGCGGTGGTCGACGAGGTGATCAAGCATTTCGAGGCCGAGCAGAAAAACGGCGGCAAGGTCTCAGGCCAGCCGATCCGCGATCTCGTCACCGTCAACGGCGTGCGCGTGACCGTCGAAGACGGCACTTGGGGCCTGGTGCGCGCCTCATCGAACAAGCCGGAACTGGTCGTGGTGGTCGAAAGCCCGGTGTCGGAAGCGCGCATGCGCGACATGTTCAAATCGCTCGACGCCGTGCTGCGCACGCATAAGGAAGTCGGCGAGTATAATCAGACAATTTGAAGCGCTGGCTGCAAAGCAGCCGTGGGGCACACAGGATGACACTTCTCGATCGCCGAGCCTTTCTCCATTTGGCTTCGGGCGCGACAGTACTGGTCGCCATTCCGGAAACCGCCACCGCGCTCGATTACCCGACACGGCCGGTGCGCATGATCGTCGGGCTAGCCGCCGGCGGCCCGACCGATTCCGTTGCCCGCCTGGTCGCGCAGTGGCTGTCGGAGCACATGGGCAACCAGTTCGCGGTAGAAAACCGCACCGGTGCCGGCGGCACGCTGGCCACGGAAACAGTGATCAATGCGACGGCCGACGGCTATACGCTGCTATTCGCCGGCCCGACCGTCACCATCAGCGCTTCGCTCTACAAGAAACTTGCCAACGTGCTCGACCAATTGGCGCCGGTCGGCCTCGTGGCGCGCGCCCCGAACATCATGGTGGTGACGCCGTCGCTGCCGGTCAAAACCGTGAAAGAATTCATCGACTACGCCAAGGCCAATCCGGGACAGATATCGTTCGCCTCGTCGGGCGTCGGCGCCTCGCCGCATCTCTCCGGCGAATATTTCAAGTTCCTGACCAAGATCGACATGGTCCATGTGCCCTATCGCGGCTCGGCGGCGGCCTATCCCGATCTGATGTCGGGCAAGGTCCAAGTGCTGTTCGACAATCTCGGCGGTCCGATGCTGCAGATGGTGCACGCCGGCACGCTGCGCGCGCTCGGCGTCACCTCGGCCGAACGCTGGCCGCTGTTGCCCGACGTTCCGGCCATCGCCGAGACCGTGCCGGGCTACGAAATCTACGTCTGGTATGCGCTGTTCGCACCGCGCGGCACGCCGGCCGATATCGTGACCAAGCTCAATGCCGCGCTCAAGGACGCGGTCGCGGACCCAAAAATCCTGGCCCGCTTCAAGGACGACGGCGGCGTGCCGATGGTGATGACGCCCGGCGCGCTGGCGCAATTTCTCGCCGACGACGAAGCGCGCTGGCGCAAGATGATCGATGCCGCCGGCATCATCGCCGAATGACGGCCCGGCGCTAATCTAATGCAACGAAGCCCGAAGCCTTCACCACCGGGCCCCACCGCGCAATCTCGAACTTGATCGTCGCCGTGAATTCGGCAGGCGTCTGGAACGCCGGCTCGCTGCCCGATCTGGCAAGGCTCTCGATCATCGCCTTGGAACGGGACGCCTCGCGCATCGCGTCGCTCAACGCGCCAACGATCTTGTCCGGCGTGTTGGCCGGCAGGAACACGCCGGATAGCGATTCCACGACGATGTTGTAGCCGGATTCCTTCATGGTCGGGACGTCGGGCAGGAATGGCGAGCGCTTGGCGCCTGTCACCGCCAGAACGCGCAGCGATCCGGATTTTGCGAACTCCAGGACCTCGCCGACGGGATTGATACTTGCCGGCACATGACCGCCGACCAGATCCTGGATCGCCGGAGCGCCGCCGCGGTAATGAACCGGACTCATCGCCGTTGCGGCCTCACTCGCCAGCATGACGCCGGTAAAGTGGGGCGTGGCGCCGGCCGAGGTGGTGGCGTAGTTCGCCTTGGTCGGGTTCGCCTTGCACCATTGCACGAAGTCGGCGAGCGTCTTGACGGTGTCGGGAACGGCCGGGCCGACGACAAAGGTCAGCATTCCCTTGGCGGCTGGCGACACCGCGATGAAATCCTGCAGCGGATCGTAGCTCAGCGACTTGAAGCTGTGCGGGTAGAGCGTCATCGGGAAATCCGGCGTGAACAGCATCACGCTGCCGTCGGGCGGCGCGTTCTTGACGTATTCGACCGCGAGCCGCGCGCTGGCGCCGGCCTTGTTCTCGACGATGATGGTCGAGGCATAAGCGCCGCGCAGAGCTTCGGCGAGCACGCGTGCCGTGACGTCGGTGCCGCCGCCTGCCGGGAATCCGACGATCATGCGAACCAGCTTGTCGGTTGCCTGCGCCAACGCGCGCGGCATGGCGCCGCCGAACGCGAGTGCGCCTAACGCTGAGGCAGCGATCATTCGACGACGGCTGAGCATCCTGATCTCCCGATCCGGCGCGCTACGATACGCTTGCCAAAAGTACCACTAATTTGCTCTGAGCCCCATGCGCTTGAGGCGCGGCAAGACCTCGGCGCAGAAATACGGGACCTCCTCGACATAGTTCACGAACGAGACCGCAATGCCGCGCACTCCTGCACGGGCAATGTCGGCGAACTCGCGTGCGACCTTGTCCGGCGTGCCGACGAACGGAAAGCCGCCGACGCCGCTAACCGCCTGCAGCGACCGCTTCGCCGCATATTCGTCCGCAGGCGTATTTTGCGGCGTGATATCTTTAAGCGCCAGCATTCGTTCGATGGCGGGCCAATCGGCGTTTTCGACATTGGCATAGTGATGGTAGTCCTCGGCCTCCTTTTGGCTCGGCCGGCAAATCACCTGTCCCTGGGTGAAGACTTCGATGTTGCGGCCGAACTCCCGCGCGTCGGCCTTGATGCGATCGACCTGCTGCACGATGCGGTCGAACACGCCGAC
>DATHHM010000181.1:0-6606 GCA_035317145.1 Xanthobacteraceae bacterium
AGCTTTCCGCCCGACATTGCGCTCGCTTACAATTCAGTGCTCAAGGCGCCGCCGCGGCCGGCCACCTTTGAGGGGCGCTGGACCGCTTGGGGTGCCGCCTATGGCGGCTACAACAAGACCGACGGCGATGCCGTTGTCGGCTCCAATAACGTCACCGTGCACACCGCCGGTTTTGCCGGCGGCATGGATTATCATTTCACGCCCGATGCGGTTGCCGGATTTGCGCTCGCCGGCGGCGGCACCAACTGGGGCTTGGCGCAAGGGTTGGGCAACGGCCGCAGCGATGCGTTCCAGGCCGGCGTCTACGGTACAACGCGCTCCGGCCCCTGGTATGTCGCGGCCGCGCTCGCCTTTACCAACAACTGGATGTCGACCAATCGCACGGCGTTAGGCGATCAGCTGACTGCGAAGTTCGACGGCCAGAGCTTCGGCGGCCGGCTCGAGGCCGGCTACCGCTATGTCATGCCGGTCAGCGGCGCCGTGATCGGTGCTACACCTTACGCTGCAGTGCAGGCGCAAAGCTTTCATACGCCGCGCTTCAACGAGACCGATGTGACCGGCGGCGGCTTCGGCCTGAACTTCAACGCCATGAATGCGACCGATACCAGGAGCGAGCTCGGCGCGCGCTTCGATGATGCCATCGTGGTGAGCAACGGCATGCCGTTGACGTTGCGCGCTCGCGCCGCGTGGGCGCACGACTGGGTCAGCAATCCTTTCCTGGGTGCCGTATTTCAGGCGCTCCCTGGCGCAAGCTTCGTCGTCAATGGTGCGGCGGCGCCGAAGAATTCCGCGCTCTCTACGGTCGGTGCGGAATTGCACGTCACGCCGGCGCTGTCCGTCGCCGCAAAATTCGACGGCGAGTTTGCCAAGGGCTCGCAGACCTATGCCGGCACCGGCACTGTGCGTTACACGTGGTGATAGCTTAGCCGCCGAACAGCGTGGCGCCGGCTTTTAAAAATTTCTGCGGATCGACCGCTTCGCCGTCGACGCGGGTTTCGTAATGTAAATGCGGGCCGGTCGAGCGTCCGGTCGAGCCGATCCGGCCGACCACTTGGCCGATGCGAATGCTCTGGCCGACACGAACGTCGATTTCCGACAGATGCCCGTAGCGGGTGGCAAGGCCATTGCCGTGGTCGATCTCGACCATCTGGCCGTAGCCGCCGTTCCAGCCGGCCGACGTCACCGTTCCCGCCGCCGTAGCGTGGGCCGGCTCGCCGTAGCTGCCGCGGAAATCTATACCCGTGTGCATCGCCGGCACATGCAGGAACGGATCGACGCGCACGCCATACGGCGAAGAAAAATCGATCTCGCCGGTGACCGGCTCGCGCACCGGCACTGAAACGAGCGTGGCGCTGAGCTTGTCGGCATAAGCGCGGGCGATGTTGACGCGGGTCAGCGCGCGCTCAAAACTTTGGCTCTCCGACGGCAGCGCTACAGGCACGAACGGACCGCCAATGCCGGGCGGCGGGTTGGCGTCGAGCTTCAGGCCAAGTTGGGCGAGGACGGATCGCATTTTGCGGGCTTTGCCCTCATAGCGCGCCTGCAATTGGGCCAATAGCGCGGCCTCGCGCCGGTCGACGCGATCGAGCGACGCTTCGATGCGCCCGAGTTTTGTGCCGATGTCGGCTTCCTTGCCGGGCTTCTTGTTTGTCGGTGCGCGATCAGGCTCCAGCGCGGTGCCGCGGTCGAGCGGATGCGGCGTCAACAATGAATCGCTGATCGGCGAGGGTTTTGGCTCGTTGGTGCCGGAAGATGAGCGCAGCGAGCCGGTTGTGGCCGGATCGGAAATGCCGCTCAAAGCGGTGGCGCGCGATTCCAGCGCGGTCTGGCGGCGCAACAAATCATTGAGCTTCTGCTCGAATTGCTCCTGATCGAGCAATTGGCGGCTTGTGGTGCGGTCGATCTGGGCGCGCAGTTCGGCGATGCGGTCTTCGTAGGCGTATTGCTGCTCGGCTTGGCGCGCGATCAAACCCTTCAGCACGTCGTCGCTGAAGGCGAAATAGGTGGCGGTGGTGGCCGACCAGCTGGCCAAAACCACAACAGTGCCGACGGCGATCCAGAATGCTACCGGCCCAAACCTGATTTGCCGTCCGGCATGCGCGATGGTGTAGCCGGAAGTTTTTGCGGCGGCCGGCGGCTTTGCGGCGTGCTGACGCGGCGGCTCGGCTTTGCGCGCGACATCGCGGGCCTGTTGCGGCGCACGACTCGTCCGAGGCGGTTGATACGCCGACCACTGCGACATTGACGCTCCCACCCGGTCCGGCCACGGCGAGGCCGGCTACCCAGGCGGGGAATGTGGGCTGTTTATGGTTAACATTCCGCAAACCGCGGCAGCGATTTTACGTCCTTGGGTAAATGTTTCCGCAACGATCAGAGTGCTTTGGCGGCAACGAGAACTTCGGCCGCGTGGCCATCGACCGACACTTTGGGCCACACCTTGGCGATGCGGCCATCGGCACCGATCAGGAAGGTGGTGCGCACGATCCCTAAGAATTTGCGGCCGTACAGCGACTTCTCCTGCCACACGCCATAGGCCTCGAGCATGCGGTGCTTCTCGTCCGAGGCGAGCGCGATGGCGAGTTTGTGCTTGGCCTTGAACTTGGCTAGCGCCGGCACCGGATCGGCGGAGACGCCGACGATCTGCGTATCGGCACGGCCGAAATCGCCCCGCAAGCGGGAGAAGTCGATCGCCTCCTTGGTGCAGCCGGTGGTGTCCGCCCGGGGATAGAAATAGAGCACGAGCTTGTGCCCGGCGAAGTCGGCCAGTGACATAGTCCCACCGCCGTCGCCAGGCAGGCTGAACGGCGGCGCCTTGGTACCGGGGGAGGGGCCTGCCGCGGCGCCGCGGGCTTGCTGTCCGCCCGACGGCTTTTGGGCCGGTGGCTTTGCGGCTGGTTTTTTGCCGGCCGAATTCCCGCGCACCTGCGGTTTGCGAGCCATACGCCTTCCTTTCGACGCTTTCCCGGGCACATCCTGCGGGGTCAGAATACCCGCGCCGGCAAGGGGGTCGATCAGCGATCGATCTGGGGCCAAGCCAGCGGACTTGTCAAAGCTGCGATATCGTTCTGACGGCACCGCGGACGAGGGGACGCCCGAGGGGGCATGACCAACCAGGACAGGCAGAACGCTGCGCTTCCGCGACGGGAAACGGTTGCCGCCCCGCGCCGGACGGGCGGCCGTCCCGTCGACCCTCGCGCGCCGCGCGCAGCGGGCGCCAACCCCTATCTATTGGCCTACCGGCGGCTCTATGCCCGGCACCAGCGCCTGATCCGCCGGGTCGGCATCGGCAGCGCCATCGTTGTCGGCGTCTTTGCCTTGGGCTTTGTCACGCTGTGGTGGCGGCTCGCCAACGGCCCCATCCAACTCGACGTCGCCACGCCCTGGCTCGCCGCGGCGATCGAGGAGAATTTCGGCAGCCACCACAAAGTCCAGGTCGGCGGCACGCAAATCGAGCGCACCGGCAACGGCGGTGCCGCGGTGCGCATTCGCGACATCGTGGTGCGCGATGCCGAAGGCACTGTCGTTGCGAGCGCGCCGAAAGCGGAAGTTCGCGTCGCCGGCATGAGCTTGCTCAGCGGCCATATGCGCGCCGAAAGCCTCAATCTGGTCGGCGCGGAATTGTCGGTGCGCATCGAGCAGAACGGCGATGTCACCGTCTTTGCCGGCGCCAATAAGCATCCGATCGCGACGGCGCCGGCGTCGGTTGCCGCTGCTGTTGCCAACGGCACGGCGGCGCCCGCACCGCCGCAACCGGCAGCGACTGGGCATCCGGCGATTGCAGGCGTTGCGGCCGCGCCACAGCGCAAGACCAGCGAAATCCTTGCCGCGCTGTTGACGTGGATCGACGGCATCGGCGAGACCGGACTCGACGGCCACGATTTGCGCGAGCTAGGCCTCAAGGACGGCAACCTCAACGTCGACGACGCGCGCACCGGCAAGCACTGGCACTTCCAGGACATCACGCTGAGCCTGGAGCGGCCGCACGGCGGCGGTGTCATCGTGACCGTCGGTTCGAGCAATGCCGAGCGGCCGTGGGGACTGACGGCGTCGATCAAGCCGACGCGCGACGGCTCGCGCAGCATTGAGCTCGAAGCCCGCCACGTCGCGGCGAGCGATCTTCTGCTCGCGGCCCGCCTCGACGACGGCAATCTCGAAGCCAATCTGCCGCTGTCGGCAAGCCTGCGCGGCGAATTCGGCCCCGATGGCGTGCCCCATGGCCTGGTCGGCCGCATCGTTGCCGAAACCGGCTTCATCAGCGAGGCCGGCGGCGCCGACGGCCGCATCGATATCGACCATGCCGAGATCAAGCTGAATTGGGATGCGGCAAACCGCGTCCTGGTGGCGCCGCTGCAAATCATTTCCGGCGGCAACCGCATCACGCTGTTGAGCGAAGTCCGCGCCCCCGCGCAGGCCGGTGGCATCTGGCTGTACAAGATCGGCAACGGCACGATCGTGCTCAATTCGCCCAACTTTGCCGGCGACGCTCTCGTACTCAACCGCATCGCCTTCGGCGGCCAGTACGATCCGGCCAACAAGCGCTTCATGGTCGAAGGCGGCGACATCGGCAACGCCGACATCGGCGTCGCCATGTCGGGCAAGGCGGAATTGACCGGCGGCGATCTGCGTCTGGCGGCGGGCTTCGCCGCCACGCGGATGTCGGTCGATGCCCTAAAGCGCATGTGGCCGGTTTTCGTCGCGCCGAAAGTGCGCGACTGGTTTCTGACGCATCTCAACAGCGGCACCGTCGAGCGCCTCGTGGTCGCGGTGAACGCGCCGCTGAACACGCTCAAGGCCTCCGGCCCGCCAGTGCCCGACGACGGGCTGTCGATCGACGCGCAGGCGACCAATTGCGTGATCCAGCCGGTGCAGGGCCTGCCGGCGCTGCACGATGCCGACCTCAATGTGCACATCGTCGGCCGCAATGCCGTGATCACGCTGAACAAGGCGATCGCCGACGTGCCGTCGGGCAAGAAGCTCGTCATGTCGGCCGGCATGTTCGAAGTGCCCGATACCGCGCCGCACGAGCCGCCGGCGCGGGTGCGCTTCAAGCTCGACGGCCCGGTGCCCGCGGCCGCCGAGCTTTTGACCATGGACCGGCTGCGCGACGCCGCCGCCGGCGCGCCGTTCGATCCGGCGACGACGCGCGGCACCATGACCGCGAACGTGACCTTGGGCATGCCGCTCAAGGCCGACCTGCCGCCAGGCTCGACCAACTACGCCATCACCGTCGATGCGACGAATTTTTCCGCCGACCACATGATCATGGGGCAAAAGGTCGAGGCGGCCGCGCTGAAAGTGGTCGCCAACAACCAGGGCTTTGCGCTCAAGGGCGACGTCAAGATCGGCGGCACGCCGGCGAGCCTCGAATACCGCAAGGCGCGCGCCGACAGCGACGCCGAAATCAGCTTGCAGGGCATGCTCGACGAGACCGCGCGAACCAATTTCGGCCTGGATCCTGGCAACACGATCAGCGGCGCCATTCCGCTGCGCCTGACCGGCCGCGTCGGCTCTGGGCCGGACCGTGACGGCCGCTTCGCCATCGAGGCCGATCTGACACCGGTACAGATCGACAGTTTCCTGCCCGGCTGGGTCAAGCCGACCGGCAAGCCGGCGCGGGCGACATTTACGCTCACCACCAAGCCGCAATCGATTCACATCGACGATCTTCTGATCGAGGGCGCCGGCGGCGGCGTCAAAGGCACCATTGAGCTCGACGGCTCGGGCGAATTGCAAACGGCGACTTTCCCGTCCTACGGCTTTGCCGACGGCGACCGCACCAACCTGAAAGTAGACCGCGCCCAGGACGGCGCGCTGCGCGTGGTCATGCGCGGCGACGTCTATGACGGCCGCGGCTTCATCAAGACCATGACCGGCAGCCCGGCCGGCAGCACGCCGAGTAAGCGTCCGATCGATATCGATCTCGACATGAAGCTCGGCGCCGTCGTCGGCTATAACGGCGAAGCGCTGCGCAGCCTCGACCTGAAAATGTCGCGCCGCGCCGGCGAAATCCGCAGTTTTGGGCTCACCGCCAAGATCGGGCGCGACGCGCCGCTGAGCGGCGACCTGCGCAGCCGCGCCGGCGGACGCCAAGTGATCGCGGTGACGACCGGCGACGGCGGCGCCTTGTTCCGCTTCACCGACGTCTATGCGCGCATGACCGGCGGGCAGATGGTGATCGCGATGGATGCGCCGTCCGCCGACAATCCGGTGCAGCAGGGCTCGATCACGGTGCGCCAATTTGCCATCCATGACGAAACCCAATTGCAGCACGCCGTCAACACGACCGATCCTCAAGTCCAGCGCAACGTCATGGAATTCTCGAGCATGCGCGTCGACTTCGACAAGTCGCCGGGGCGCGTGGTGCTGCGCGACGGCGTCGTGCGCGGTCCGGTGCTCGGCGCCACCATCGACGGCATGATCGACTACAGCCGCGATGAGTTGCATTTGCGCGGCACGCTGGTGCCGCTATACGGCCCGAACAATCTGCTCGGCCAGCTGCCGATCCTCGGATTGTTCCTGGGCGGCGAGAAGGAAGGCCTCGTCGGCATCACTTACGAAGTCGTCGGCCATCCGGGCAATCCGGTGTTGCGCATCAATCCGATTTCG
>DATHHM010000182.1:0-2561 GCA_035317145.1 Xanthobacteraceae bacterium
GCACCCGTCGCGGCGCAGGCCCATGCCTTCCTCGATCACGCCAGTCCGCTGGTCGGCAGCACGGTGCCCGCGGCGCCCCATGAGGTCGTGCTGACGTTCACGCAAAACCTGGAAGCTGCCTTCAGCACCGCCCAAGTCACCGACGCGAGCGGCGCCCGCGTCGATCAGGGCAAGGCGCAAGTCAGCGGCAGCACCATGACGATCGGACTGAAATCGCTCGGGCCCGGAAGCTACAAGGTGCACTGGCACGTGCTCTCGGTCGACACCCACTCCACCGAAGGAACCTTCTCGTTCCATGTCGGCGGGCACTAGCCTTGGTAGCCTTGGTAGCTTTGATAGCCTTGGCCGATCCGCTCATCTACGCGCGCGCCATTCAGTTCGCCGCGACGATGCTGGTGGCGGGCGTTGTTTTGTTTGCGGTCTTCGTTGCCGCGCCGGCGTGGCGCGGCGTCTCAAGCAACGGCGGTGTTGCGGTCAAGATTCGGGCGCGGCTCGCCGCCATCGCCTGGATCAGCCTCGCGCTGGCGGCGATCTCGGGCGTGGCGTGGCTGGTTCTGACCGCGGCAGCGATGAGCGATCGGCCGACGCCGCAAGTGTTCGGCGACGGCGTGCTGTGGACCGTGCTGTCGCAAACGACTTTCGGACGCGACTGGCTCGTCCGTTTTGTCCTGGCCTGCGCTCTGGCTGCGACCTTGCCGGCGTTGCTGTCGCCGCGAAATCATAAAACACCTTGGATCGAGGCCGCAGCCGCGGTTTTGGCCGCGGCTTTTGCCGGCGCACTGACCTGGTCTGGTCACGCGGCAGGCGGATTGGGCGGCGAGGCTATCATCCACCCGGCCGCCGACGTTCTGCATCTCATCGCCGCCGCGGCCTGGGTCGGAGCGCTCTTGCCGCTCATCGTGCTTTTTGCCGCCGCCGGCGCGGACGACACTTCGCTCGCGATGGCGCGAACGGCAACGGCGCGATTTTCCATCCTCGGCATCGTCAGCGTCGGCACGCTGCTCGTGACCGGGATCGTCAATACCTATTATCTCGCCGGCAGCGTGCCTGCGCTGCTGCACACGGATTACGGCCGGCTGCTCCTCATCAAGATTGCGCTGTTCCTGGCGATGCTGGCGATTGCCGCCGTCAATCGGTTCCAGTTGACGCCGCAGCTTGCGCAACAAGCCAGCATCGCCGCGAGCCGCAACGCCTTGCGGCAGCTACGCCGCAATGCATCGATCGAGGTTTTGGCCGGCGCGATCGTCATCGTCATCGTCGCTGCGCTCGGCACCATGGCGCCCGCGATCCATGCCGCCCATCAGCACCCAACCTATGGGGCCGTCCCCGCCGACGCCGCTTTCGTCCACATCCATTTGGTGGAGGGCATGGCGGACGTGACCATCATGCCCGGGCGCACTGGACGCGCGCGCGCGATAATCCGGCTTTGGAACGAAGATTTTGGCCCGCTTGAAGCCCGGCAGGTGAGTTTGACGCTGACGGCTCCCGCGGCGACCGGCAACCCAACACCGCGTGCTGCCCGGCAAGGACGCGATGGCGCCTGGCAGGTCGACGGCATCGAGCTTTCCGAGCCGGGCAACTGGACGGTCAGTGTCGACGTCGTGCTCGACCAAACAAAGCGCCTCACGCTCACCGCGCCGATTGTAATTGAGCCCGGGCCCTAATCAGAACTCGGTCTGCGCCCGCACGGCCAACAGCGACACTGGCCCGCGATCGCGGTTGTAGGCCGGGTTGACGACGAACTGGTAATCGAACGTCACGTGCCACGTGTAGACGGGCAATTGGTAATAGGTCTCGATGATCTGTTCCAAGCCCGGATGCGGCAGCATACCGTCGCCGACCAGGATGCCAAGGCCGCCGGCATTGAGGAACGCCTGGTGCTCTTTGGTGATGCCGTTGACGATCGCGGCCACCGCGAACGTGTCGTCGGGGCGGTGCCACTGCGTGCCCTTCAGCGCCAAGCCGGCGGCAATGGTGCGATCGATGTCGGTGTAGGATTCCGGCTCGATGTCGCCGCTGGCAAAGCCGGCGCGGGCGAACAGGCCGAGGTCGGCGGTGATTTCCTGTTCGAGATTGACGCCCAAGCCGGTGCGGCTGCGATATTGGCGCACCGCGGCGATGTCGGCCGGGCCACCTGTGACCTGCGCCAGGGCGATAGCGTCTTCATAGGTGCCCAGCCGAGCGCGGGTGAGAAAGCCGGTGAACGCGATCTTGCCGGGATGGCTCCACAGCTCGTAGCGCCGCTCGATTTCGCCGAGCCATTGGAACTGGCTGAAGTGCGGATCCAAATCCTCACCGTTCGGCACCGTGGTCAGGTCGAACACGCCGGCGCGTAACGTCCATGGGCCCTCGTACCATTCGGCGGCGACGCCGTAGCTGTAGCCCCAGGCATCGGCGGCATAATCGAACGTGCCGGTGTCGATCAGCGCCCAGTTCATGAAATCCTTGCGCGGGTTTTGCGCGTATTTGTTCTGGTCGAACACGTCGGACACCGAAAACTTTCCGACCGTGATGACGAGGCTATCGATGGTGTTCGATCCGGCGAACTGATTCTGGTCGGC
>DATHHM010000183.1:0-2640 GCA_035317145.1 Xanthobacteraceae bacterium
CCGTCCTGTCCGAGATGGGCGTGCATTTCGTAGAAGCCGGCGATCAGGGTGCCGCCCGCTCCGTCGATCTCGGTCTCGCCGGGAGTTGCCGGGCTGTCGAGCGCCTCGACCGCGCTGATATCCCGGCCCATCACCACCACCGACTTGGGCGCCGTCAAGGACGACGTCAGTGGGTCGAACAGGCGCACATTGCGCACGCGCACGGGACCGGCATAGTGGTGCGCCGCCGCGCGCTCGATGTCGACGAACCGCTGCGTCGACCAGTCCGCCGCCAATTGGCGCAGCCGCTGTTCTTCGCCCTCATAGCCTTCGCGCACGACGATGAAATTGGGATCAACGGAGGCGAACAGCCCGCCGTCGGCGTCGAGCAGTATGGTGTCCGGATTGAGATCGATGCCGCTGACATCGTAGCGCGTGACCTGCACGGGGCCGCCGCGGCCTTGCACGTTGATCGCCTCGCCCTTCTCCAGGTGCAGTGTGCCGCCCGGCAGCGCGGCAAGCTGCCGGCCCGCGCTCTTGAGCAGCGCCCGCGCAAACACGCCGTCCGACCACGGACTGCCGCTCTGCGGCACATACACGCTGGGGCTGCGAGCGGCCGCCGCGCCCTTGCCCGCGGAATCCGTCCAGCTGGCGCGCGTTCCCTTGCGGACGAAATGCTCGGCCACTTTGCTGCCGAAGGTGGTGGTGCCCGAAATCGTCCATTCAGTGGGCAAGCCGTCCGCATCCACCAGGATGGTTTCGGCCATGGTTGGCCCGCGGCCGTTGTTCTTGTAGTCGTAGTCGATGACGGTCCGGGGGCCGTTGGTGTCCGCCCGCAGGTGGCCGACATTCTTGCCGCCGATGATGACGGTGAAGCGTGCGCTGTCCGCGTGCGCGAAGGACGCGGCGGCCAGGAGCAATACCGGTGCGATGGCAGGGAACTTGGATGTCATGGTGAAAGCTTCACTGGCTGAGGTTGCTGGTGCGGCGAATGAAGCCGGCGACGTTGTCGTGCAAGGCCTTGAGCGAGGAGTCCTTGGCATAGACCATGTGGCCCGAGTCGTAGAACTTGTACTCGATGTTGGCCTGCAGAGCGGCCGGAATGGGCAGGTGGTGCATCTCGTAGACGCCCTGATAAAACGGCGTCGCCAGATCGAAATATCCCGCGTGCAGCTGAATCTTCAGGTTGGGATTTATTTTCATCGCGTTCGCCAGATCCGGCATGACGTTGGTTCCCTGGCGCGAAGACGCCGGCTGCTGCGTCTGCCCCGGCAGCTGGTGCTGAAAGTTCCAGCTCCTGAACGTCGGAATGCTCGGCTTGAAAATCTTGCCATCGCCGTAGTGCAGATCCTTGCGCGCGTATTCGTTGAATGCGGACACATACGCGGAACCGAGCGCCGAGGCTTGCGGGTCGTAGTCGGCGCGCTGGCTCAAGGGATCAATGTCCGGTCCCGAGAACCGCGAGTCCAGCCGCCCGGTGGTCATGCCGTCGTCGCCGCGCAGATTCTGGCGAAATTCTCCGCCGTCGATGCGCAAGTCCGCCTTGAGGATGTACTCGACGGTGAGCCCTGTGTATTGGTGCAGCTTGTCGGCGATCGCCGCACGCTCGGCGGCGGGAAGATCGGATCCGGCGGCGAGCGCGCGGGCGTAGTCGCCCATCGCGAACTGCTCCACCTCGGCGAGCAATGCCTCGAGATTCTTGTGCTCCCCCGGCAGCTTCTGATGATACCAAGCGGTGGCCGCGTAGGTCGGCAGCACGGTCTGGTAGGGCAGATCGACGCCGGGATTGCCCGTCGGCCGATCGGCACTGAGATCGAAATTGAGAATCTGCGACAGCAGAATGACACCGTTGAAATCGATCGAACGGTCGGCCTCGAGCTGATTGACCAGCACGGCGGAGCGCGGTGTGCCATAGCTCTCGCCGAATAGATACTTGGGCGAATTCCAGCGGCCGTATTTCGACAGGAACTGCGCAATGAAATCGGCGAAGGCGTAGGCGTCCGGATCGACGCCGTAGAACGCCTTCTCCTTGTCCTTGCCGGCGATGCGGCTGAAGCCGGTGCCGGGCGCGTCGATGAACACCAGGTCGGTGGCATCGAGCAGGCTCGACGCGTTGTTCACCAGCGAGTACGGCGCCGCCGGCGTGTGCGCGTCCGTGGCCGTGACGATGCGGCGCGGCCCGAAGGCGCCCATGTGCAGCCACAGCGTCGCGGAGCCGGGACCGCCGTTGTAGAAGAATGTGATGGGACGCGGCCCGCCGCCGTTCCTGAAGTATGCGACGTAGAACATCGACGCCTCGGCGCTCGGGTTCTTGTCCACGCCCTCCTCCGCAGGTCCCGGTCCGCCGGCCTTGTCGGCCTTGGGATCACGCGGGACATCGTCCCAGTCCTTGGGGTGCACGACGAAGGTGCCGGCAATCGCCTGGTAGGCAATGGACTGGCCGCCGATGGTGACCGTGCCGGTGCTGGTGGTGGCTTCGGGCTTGAAGGGTTCGAACTTGCCGCCGTCGGGCATCGAAGGCTCGGCGTCGGGTTTGTGGTCCGGCGCGCCGCCCGTTGCCGCGAACAACGATGCCGACACCATCATCGCCGACACCGTCATGGCCGCCGCCGCCGTGAACACGCCCGTCCGAATCATTCGTCCGCTCATCATCGTCCTCCT
>DATHHM010000184.1:0-9913 GCA_035317145.1 Xanthobacteraceae bacterium
GCCGGAGAGGGTCCTCCCGTTTGCATCCGGTGGTTCCAGGAAGCGCGGCCTGAGCCGAGCCGAGGCCAAAACCTCGGATGCCGCGGTGGGGCGCCGAAAGGCGAGCGCGCCCGCTCCATGAGGTCCCGGCGGCCTCGGTCCTCCCGCACTGGGAAGACAGGAGAGAGGGCGTGCGCCGCATCCTTCGATGCGGCTTCTGTTTTGGTGCGCTTCTCGGCGCTCCGCCTCCCTTCTTGTTTGGAGGCTATTCTTTCGTGGCGTTCGTTGTTCCGCATTCGCTCGCACTTTCCGCGAGAACGAAAAAGCTCGTCATCGCCGGGCTTGACCCGGCGATCCATGGAGCTTCGCAGAACACGCATTTTGTTCAAATTGGACACGGCCATTCAGCATGGACCACCGGGTCAAGCCCGGTGGTGACGAAGTGAGGGGTCAAGCCCGGTGGTGACGAAGTGAGGGCACTCGCGGGAAGGGAGAGCGTTTCGTGCGCGCATTGCCCCTCCCGCGCGGGCGCGCGGAAGGGTATTATCGGCAGCAGGGAGAACCGCCATGTTCCTGCGCAATTACTGGTACGTCGCCGCGACCGATGCCGAGATCGGCCGCAAGCCGCTGCCTCGCACCATTTTGGGCGAGCCCATCGTGTTCTTCCGCACCGAAGCGGGCGCGCCGGTGGCGATGGAGGATCGCTGCGCGCACCGGCATCTGCCGCTGTCCATGGGCAAGCTCATGGGCGATGAGTTGCAGTGCCACTATCATGGGCTGCGCTTCGGTACTGATGGCCGCTGCACTCGCATTCCCGGCCAGGAGCAAATTCCCCGCGGCGCCAAGGTCAAAACCTATCCGGTCGCCGAGCGCTATCACTGGATTTGGATCTGGATGGGCGACCCGGCGCTGGCCGATCCGGCGGCGATCACCGATTTCCATTGGCTCGACGACCCCAATCATTGGGGCGCCAAGAGCTCTTATCTGCACGTCGAGGCGAACTGGCAGCTCGTGGTCGACAACCTGCTCGATCTCACGCATCTCGCCTTCGTGCACGACACCACCATCGGCAATTTGGCGCTGGCCGAGCACGCCAAGGTGCAGGTCGCGCGCGCGCCGAACAATGTCGTGGTGACGCGCTGGATCATCGACCAGGAGCCGCCGCCGACGTTCAAGAAAGTCGGCGGCTTCACCGGCCATGTCGACCGCTGGCAGATCATCGACTTCGTGCCGCCGGCCTTCCTGCGGCTCGACGTCGGCGCCACGCCGACCGGCACTGGCGCGCCGGACGGCAAGCGCGTCGGCGGCATCGGCATGCGCAATCTCAACGCCATCACGCCGGAGACCGAAACCACGTCGCATTATTTCTGGGGCCAGGCCCACGATTTCGACGTCAAGAACGCCGACACCACCAACAAGATCTTCGAGCAGATCAAAACCGCGTTCCTGGAAGACGTCAGTGTGTTCTCGGCGCAGCAGCGCAACCTGAACATGATCGCGAACCCGCCGCAGATCGACATCAACGCCGACGCCGGCACCATCGCGGCGCGCCGCATCCTCAGCCGGCTCTATGATGAGGAGCAGGGTGCAGCATCGGTCGCGGCGGCGGAATAATCTTTCCGCCCCCGCGATAGCGGGGGAGGGGGACCACTGGAGCTCGCGTAGCGAGCGAACCGTGGTGGAGGGGGCGTATGACTCGCGGCCGCGTTGCCGCCGAAATGCGGCCAAAGCCTTGACACCGGTCATTTCCTTGAATCGTTTGCTGCGCGTCGAGGCCCGCGCCCCTTCCACCGCGCTTCGCGCGGTCCCCCTTCCCCGCTATCGCGGGGCAGGATGCAGATTAAATCCAGTCCTTCCACTTGAACCAGAGCAGCGGCACCAGCGCGGTGACCAGGATCAAAGCGAGCGCGTATTCGTAGCCCCACGGCCAATTCAGCTCCGGCATGTTCTTGAAATTCATGCCGTAGATGCCGACCACCAGCACCGGCGGAATTCCGACCACCGAAGCGATGGTCAACACCTTCATCACGTCGTTCTGGTCGATATTGATGATGCCGGTCGCGGCGTCCTGCAGCAGCTGGACGCGGTTCACCAGGCCTTCGGAGAACTGCACCAGCGAACCGATGTCCGAGCTCACCGATTGCAGCCGCGCTGCGTTGTCCTGCGCCAGCCAATCGCGGGCGCGGTCCACGGTGAATTTTGCCATGCGGTCGAGGCAGACCAGGGTGTAATGGATGCGCGCCATGCGCTCGCTGGTGCGGCCGGTGCGGAGCATGAGTTGGCGCAACATCGTGGTTTCTTTGGACAACTTCTTGGCGGTGTCCTGGCTGAAGATGACGTGGGAGGCGTCGTCGAGATCGCGGCCGGCGGCCTCCAAAAGATCCGCCAGATGATCGACCAGCGCTTCGAGCAGGTTCACAAAAGCGGCAGCCGGCTCGAGTTTTTCTTGGGCGCCGCATTCCTTGGCCACCGTGTCGAACGACGCCGATTTGGCAAAGCGTAGCGTCATCAACACTTGTTTCGACAGCACGAACCCGGTCGGCGAGGGCAGCCACGGCTCGTCGCCCATGGCAAAGATCATCGGCGCCGTCATATAAAGCGCGCCGTTTTCGACTCGCAGCCGGCTGGTGGCTTCGATTTCGCCGAGCTCGTCGTTGCTCGGCACGCCAAGCCCAAAGGCGGTCTCGAAAGCTGCGCGTTCGGCGTCGGTC
Organism: Xanthobacteraceae bacterium; assembly: GCA_035317145.1. Taxonomy (GTDB): domain Bacteria; phylum Pseudomonadota; class Alphaproteobacteria; order Rhizobiales; family Xanthobacteraceae; genus BOG-931. The sequence goes on from DATHHM010000184.1 coordinate 2,691, forward strand.
GGGTCGACGAGATCGACCCAACTATGGCTCGGCAGCGACCTGCCTTTGGCGTGACTGACGGGATAGGCGCTCAACATCGCGTTCCTCGACCATAACCTTCTGGAATCATTGAAAAAGCCGTTAAGCCGACGTTAAACGCTTCAGCCTAAATTAACCAGAGGCCGGCGTCGGGAGAACCGCGCTCTGGCCGCGACGGCGTGCTCCTTCTTTAATGTAGCGGTGGCGTAGGTCGAGTTCAGTCATGGCGCGCGGTCGCACCGCCGGAAAAGCCGGCCATCGTTTCGCATCATATCTGCGGCATTGCGGGCTGGCCGCCGCCGCGCTGCTTTGTATCTCAGGGCTTGCCGCGCCGGGCGCGGCTGACGACGGCCCGATCAAGGCCACGCTCACGGCCACCGTCAACGACGGCTATGCGCGCCTCGTCTTTGACATGAGCGAATACGACGACGCCAGCGTGCGCGTCGCCAACAATGTGCTGATCATAACCTTCAAGCGTCCGATCGATGTCTCGATCGACCGCCTGGCGTCGCAGATTCCAGATTACGTCGGCACGGCGCGGCGCGATCCCGACGGCAAGGGCATTCGCGTGGCGCTGTCGCAGCAGGTGAAGGTCGTTGCCACGCCGGCCGCGGAGAAATATTTCATCGATCTGTTGCCGGCGTCATGGAGCGGGCAGCCGCCAAACCTGCCGCCGGAGGTTATCGCCGATCTGGCGCGCCGCGCCGGCGAGGCGGATCGTCTTGAACGCAAAGAGCGCCAGGCCGTTGCGCAACAGCGGGCGACTGCCGAGCCGGTGCGCGTGCATGCGGCGAAGCAGCCGACCTTCACCCGTTACATCTTTGCCATACCGCCCAATACCTCGGTTTCCAATGATCGCGTCAAGGAGCGGCTGACGCTGACCTTTGACACGCCGATAAAATTCGACCTTGCCGATGTCGTGGCTTCGCTGCCGCGCGCGATCGGCGGCATCGATACCGAATTGCGCGACGACAGCGCACTGGTGCGTTTCAACTTCCTGGCCAAGGTCGACGTCCGCACCTTCCGCGACGATGGCAGCTATGTGCTCGATGTCGTCGGCGCCGATAACAAGCCGGACGAGGCGAGTGCAGTGGCGCCGGCTGCTCCGCAGCAAAGCGCGGCGCCAGAAACCACCGCGCCGGCAACAGTCCCGCCCGCGGCGGCGAACGACGCTGCCGCGCCGGGCGCCGAGGTGGCAGCGACGGAAAAACCCGACGTCGCAGCACCGGCAACAATCGCCGCGCCTGAACAACCGGCGGCGCAGCCGCCGCCTGCCGCGGCGCAAGCGGTGCCGCCTCCATTGCCGGCCGACAAACCGGCGGCAACGCCCAAGGCCGAAGCACAAATCGCCGCACCGCAAACGCCGCCACCGCCGGCGCCCTCAGCCGATACGGCAAAGGCTGCTCCCCCCGCAGCGCCGCCAGCACCGCCGCTGCCGCAACGCGATGCAGCCGCCGCGCCTGACAAAGCTCCGGCCAACGACGCTCCGCCACCGCGCCCGCGCGCCGCCAATACCGAGGGCAGGGTCGCAGCCGAACTCAGCCACCAAGGCACCAACCTGAAACTGTCGTTTGCGTTCACGACCGCGACGGCGGCGGCGGTGTTCAATCGCGCCGACATGCTCTGGATCGTGTTCGATTCCAATGCCGACATCGATCTCAGCGCGCTCGACGGCGAGGCAAGCCGCACCATCCGCGGCGCCGAATTCACCCACGCGCCCGACGCCGACATCGTGCGGATAAAACTCGATCATCCGCGTCTGGCCTCCGTCGATATCGACGGCCCGACATGGACGGTGCAGATCGGCGACGCCGCCATCGACTCAACGCGCGCGCTCACCATGACCCGCAACTTGATCGGCCCCAACCGGTCGAGCGTCACCATTCCGTTCGAGGCGCCGCATCTGGTGCACCGGCTCGACGACCCCGACGCCGGCGACACGCTTATGGTCGTCACCGCGTTCGCGCCGGCGCGCGGCTTCATCAATGCGCGGGATTTTGTCGAATTCCGCATGCTGGCCTCGGCCGAGGGCGTCGTGGTCGATCCGATCGCCGACGACGTCAAGGTCGAGCTGGCTCCCGACAAGATCATCGTCAGCCGGCCCATGGGTTTGGCGCTGTCGACGTCGTTGCAGAGCGTGCTGCGCGGCTCCGGCTTGCGGCCGACGATGTTCGATTCGCAACTGTGGGGTTTCGATCAGCAGGCCGCGTACACCGAGCGCCAAACGAAGCTGGTCGCTGCGGCAGCGTCAGCGCCCGACAACAAGCGGCTGGCGCCGCGGCTCGATCTGGCGCGCTTTTATGTCGCCCGCGACATGTATCCGGAAGCCAAGGGCGTGCTCGACGTCGCGCTCGCCGACGATCGCACGGCCTCGGAGCAGGGCTCCGCAACCGTGCTGCGCGCGGTGGCCGAGATCATGATGAACCGCCCCGACGACGCGCTGAAGGATCTCGCCGATCCGTCGATCGGCGATCAGCACGATGCGCCGCTGTGGCGCGCGCTCGCTTATGCCAAGCAGGGCAAGTGGGGGCAGGCGCGCGACGGTTTCAAGGGCGCCGACGCCGCGGTGGCGACGCTGCCGGTCGAGTTGCAGCGCGTCGCGCTCAAGGAAGAAATGCGCTCGGCCATCGAGGTCGGCGATTTCTCCACCGCCTCGATCCAGCTCAACGATTTCCAGACCATCGGCGTCTCGCATGAGCTCGAGCCGGCAATGGCGGTACTGATCGGACGGCTCGCCGAGGGCATGGGCCGCAACGGGGACGCGCTGTCCGCCTATCGGACGGCAGCCGATTCCTGGGACCGGCGCGCCGCGGCGCAGGGGCAATTGCGCGAGACCTTGCTGCGCTACGCGATCGGCGATCTCAAGCGCGACGACGTCATTTCGCAGCTGGAGACGCTGACCACCATCTGGCGCGGCGACGAGACCGAGATCGAGGCGCTGCAAATGCTGGCGCGGCTCTACACCACCGACGGCCGCTATCGCGACTCGTTCTATGTCATGCGCAGCGCGCTCGCCGCGCATCCCAATTCCGACATGACGCGGCGCATCCAGCAGGAGGCGGCGCGCACTTTCGACACGCTGTTCCTCGCCGGCAAGGGCGACACGCTGTCGGCCATCGACGCGCTGGCGCTGTTCTACGATTTTCGCGAGCTCACCCCGATCGGCCGTCGCGGCGACGAGATGATCCGCAGGCTCGCCGACCGTCTGGTCGGGATCGATCTGCTCGACCAGGCCGCCGAGCTGTTGCAATACCAGGTCGACAACCGCCTGCAGGGCGCCGCGCGCGCGCAAGTGGCGACGCGGCTCGCGGTGATCTATCTGATGAACCGCAAAGCCGATCGCGCGCTGGCGGCGTTGCGCGCCACGCGCACCGCCGATCTGACCAACGAAGTGCGCAACCAGCGCCTGTTGCTCGAAGCGCGCGCGCTGTCCGACATGGGCCGGCACGATGTGGCGCTGGAAGTGATCGGCAATCTCGACGGCCGCGAAGTCATCCGGTTGCGCTCCGACATTTATTGGGCGGGCCGGCACTGGCGCGAATCCGCCGAGCAGATCGAGCTGTTGTACGGCGAGCGCTGGAAGGATTGGCAGCCGCTCAACGACATCGAGCGCTCCGACATTCTGCGCGCCGAGCTCGGCTACGCGCTCGGCGAGGACACGCTCGGGCTGGGCCGCTTCCGCGAGAAATACGCGGCAAAAATGGCCGGCACGCCGGACGCCCACGCCTTCGACGTGGTCTCGGCGCCGCTCGGCACCAGCGGCACGGAATTCGCAGCCATCGCCCACGCCGCCGCCGCGGTCGACACCCTCGACGGTTTTTTGCGGGACATGCAAGCCCGCTACCCCGACGCCAGCGCTGCGCCGCCGAACGCCGGGCCACCAGCGTCGCCGGATGCGCCGCAGGCGGCAACGCCCGCGCCCGCCGTTCCGCCGATGCCGTCCATCGTGCCGCCGGCGCGCGCTGCCGGACGGACGGCGCTGCGGTGAAGTGTCGGCGTGATCTGAATTTAAGATAATCCAGTAGCTGGTTTATGCCGGATTCCGCCGTTGGCTTGGCGGGGTTGGAATTGGCAAAGACACTCAGATCGAAACGTTACAAGGCCCTGATCGATGTCCTCGTCTCAAGACGAAAGGCGGCGAGAATGACTCAGTCCGATCTTGCGGGCCGCTTAGGGAAATCTCAGTCCTTCGTCGCCCACCTCGAAAGCGGCCAACGGCGCATCACTGTCGTGGAATTCATGACGCTCGCGAAAATCCTTCGGTTCGATCCATTCAGGGTCATTTCGACCTTGGAAAAGCAAACATAGCCCGGATTGAGCGCAGCGAAATCCGGGGATCGGCATCACAGCGGCGCGATCATTCCCGGATTTCGCTGCGCTCAATCCGGGCTACAGTGCGAGACGTCGATCCCGAGGACAGCGGAGACTATGGTTCTTTACAGCGTCACTGCCCTTGATTGATTTTCGCCTGTATCGTCGCGATCTGCTGCTGCAATTCTTCGATGCGCTGATCCACTGTCGGGCTTGGTGCGGCGATCTTGTCTTTTTGGGCTTGGTAAAGCTGGGCCTGGTATTGAGCCAAGAGTAATTGATTCACCGCTTGCGCCGTCGTTGCTTGCGTCACGTGAATCTTTGCGTTGTCGTCCAGTATAGGTTGGAGCGTTGCGTTGACGAACGTCTTGCTCGCGACTTCCGGCAACCCGAGCGTCGACCATGCGGGCGGAATAGCGACAACAGCACCGGCAATTGCCGCGACCACGCCGCAAATCGAGACAATCGCTTTTCGCAACCCGGAGCCCCAAAAGAAGGCCACTATAGGATTCATCGGTTGTCCCCTTTCATTGATCTATCACCGACATCTTGGCGGCGAGATCGTTGAGATCGAGACTGCTCAACGCGCGATTGGACAAGATGAAGGGCCAACCCCACAGCGAGTCTACTCGCGCTTGCAACCGCTGTGCAAGAGCCGCCGCGCGGTGATGCCGCCCGACTGAGCGTCTTTTTACGGCCCCACCTGCCGCGCTTCGCGCGACGGCCTCCCCCTGCAGGGGAGGCTGGGAGATAGCGGCCCATGCTAATGATACGGCATGAATGATTTTGCCGCCGCGTTGCGCACTGCGATCGATCTCATCCTTGGCTTTGACGCGGGATTGCGCGACATCGTGGTGCTGTCGCTTGCGGTCAGCCTCACCGCGAGCGCTTGTGCTTTCGTCATCGGCGCGCCGCTCGGGACCGCCTTGGCGGTGTATCGCTTCCGCGGCCGCGGGGCGCTGGTCGTCATCGTCAATGCGCTGCTCGGCCTGCCGCCTGTGGTCGTCGGGCTTGCCGTTTATCTGTTGCTGTCGCGGTCCGGACCGTTGGGATCGTTCGGCATCCTGTTCACGCCGACCGCGATGGTCGTTGCGCAATGCGCGCTGGGGACTCCGATTGTCATTGCGCTCACACACCGCTTAGCGGTCGGGCTGTGGGCGGCTTATGGCGACGCGCTTCTGGTCGACGGCGCCTCGCGCTGGCGCGCCATCGTGCCGCTGATGCGAATGGGGCCGGAGGGATTGCTGACCGCATTTCTGGCGGCGTTCGGCCGCGCCATCGCCGAGGTCGGCGCCATCATCATCGTCGGCGGCAATATCCTCGGCTACACCCGCACCATGACGACGGCGATCGTGCTGGAAACCAACAAGGGCAATCTCAGCCTGGCGCTGGCGCTGGGCATGATCTTGATCGTGCTGTCGATGGCGGTGAGCGCCGTGAGCCTGGGCTTGGGACGCGCGTTGCGTTAGTGCGTCACTTCGCGGCGCGGCGGAAAGAACAGTTCCTCGCCGTTGATCTTGTAAGACGTGATGGCGTCGAGACCGGCCTTCGAAGTGAGCCACTCGTGCCAGGTCCGCGCGTCATTGATTTTCACCTGCGGCCACTTGGCGGGATTGACCAAAATGCTGCCGTAAGGATTGAACAGCGCCGGATCGCCTTCGGTCAAAATTTCGAGGCTTTGCCGATTCTTGAAATTGGCCCAGGTGGCGCGGTCGGTCAGCGTGTAGGCGTTCATCGCGGCGGAGATGTTCAGCGTCGGCCCCATGCCTTGGCCGAGATCGCGATACCAGGGCGTATTCTTGTCGGGCTGGATGCCGGCCGATTTCCACAGCCGAAGCTCCATCCGATTGGTGCCGCTGTCGTCGCCACGGCTGGCGAACGTGGCGCTGGCGCCGGCGATCTGCAATAGCGCCTTGCGCGCGTCCTTGAGGCCGCGAATATGCGCCGGATCGGTATTGGGCCCGACAATGACGAAATCGTTGTACATCACGTCGCGCCGGTCGATGCCAAAACCGTCGGCGACGAATTTGTCCTCGCCGATGCGATCGTGAACCAGCAGCGCATCGGCGTCGCCGCGCGCGCCGATCGCAAGCGCCTGTCCGGTACCGACCGCGACGACGTGCACGCCCAAGCCGGTCGCGGCGCGAAAGATCGGCAGGATGTGGTCGAACAGGCCGGAGTCCTGGGTCGACGTGGTGGAGCTGAGAACGATGAAGCGCTCGTCGGCCTGGGCGGTCGTCACGATCAGGGCCGACACAAGCAGGGCGAAAATTCGAGTCATATGGACATTCCTGGGAGGCTTGCCGGCAATGTAACCCGGGATCAGGCCGCAGCGATACCTGCCCTGCGCGAGTGGCCTTACTTTCCTCCTTTCCATTGCTGCGTCGGCGCGCAACACTTATCGTTCTCGCAACGGATTTCGAACGTGGAATGGTGGAAAAGGCATGACCGCAGTTCAAGAAGCGCCGACGCAGAACAAGCCCGCACTGGCCAAAATCCGCACCGACGTGGTCGGCAGCCTGCTGCGGCCGCAGCTCGTCAAGGAAGCGCGCATTGCGTTCGATGACGGCAAGATCACCGCGGGCGCGCTGCACGCGATCGAGGATCAGGCGGTGCGCGAGGCAGTGCGGTTGCAGGAGGACGCGGGCCTCGACGTGGTCACCGACGGCGAGATGCGCCGGCTCAATTTTCAGGACAGTTTTGGCGAGTCGGTGGAAGGCTATGACGCCAACCGCTCGACCTTGAAAGTGTACGAGCAACGGGTCGAGGGCGCGGCGCCCGGGCAGCGTTGGGACATCGCGCAGATGCACCACGCCGGCACGGCGGTGTCGCATCGCCGCCCGGCCAAGGCGCGATTGAAGCTCGCGCACAACGTTCCGCTTGAGGAATACCGC
>DATHHM010000185.1:0-37564 GCA_035317145.1 Xanthobacteraceae bacterium
AGCGGCGCATCCAAATCGAGCGGGAATTCCGAAGCGCGCTCGCATCCAATACCATCGTTCCGCATTACCAGCCGCTGGTCTCGCTCGACGGCAATCGCATCATCGGGTTTGAGGCGCTCGCGCGTTGGCAAAGCGAGAGCTTGGGTTACGTACCCCCGGACGTATTTATTCCGATCGCGGAAGAAACCGGCCTCATCAACGTGCTCGGGGATCAGCTTTTCCGCCGTGCATGTCTTGATGCCAAAGCGTGGCCGGAGAACTTCATCCTCGCCTTCAATATCTCGCCAATTCAATTGCGTGATCCAACGATCGGACTGCGCATTCTATCCACTCTCGGCCAAACTGGGTTCAACCCGCGCCGCCTGGAGATCGAGATCACCGAGAGCGCTCTTATGCAAAATGTCGCGGTCGTGCAGTCCGTGATTGACGACCTCCGTTGCGCCGGCGTGCGCATCGCCCTTGATGATTTCGGAACGGGCTATGCCACCCTGACTCAGCTCCTTTCATTTCATCTCGACAAGATCAAGATTGACCGGAGCTTCGTGTCGCATCTCGACAAGAGTGAGGAGAGTCTGGTCATCGTCCGCGCCATCCTCGGGCTTGCAAAGGGATTGGGTCTGACGACCACGGCCGAAGGCGTCGAGGACGCCACGCAACTCGCATGTCTCAAGGCCAATGGATGCGCGGAAGGGCAAGGCTACCTGTTTAGCAAGGCCATCCCGGCGGCCGAAATCCCCGCTTTGCTTGAACGCCCGCTCCTCTACTCCAGCGCCGCCTGAGCCAACGAAGCATGCCAATTGCGGACCCCCGGCTTCTTGGACGATGGAAGGGCCTTTAGCGCCGCGTACCCGCTGCGCCGTTTCCTTGTTCGCCGGTCAGAGACTCGACGATGGCCTTGCCGGCCTCGGTATTCTTGAAGGCTTCGACAGCCGCTCCCAGCTGCAAACCTCCCTTCGGGGTGAACATTTCCATGACTGATTTGACGCCATCGACGGGGCCAGCCGAGTTGGCGATGACCTTGATGTCGGCTGCCGTCAACGCCTTGGCCTGCTCGATGCCGACCACCTGATTGGCCTCGATCTGCCGAACGGTGACAAGATAGTGTTGGTAACCTTCGTTTTGACCGATTTCCTTCGCCAGCGCGATTTGCGAGTTGACCGGCGCCATGAGCACTGCCGTCTCAGCCGCGCCCTTCGCTTCGCCTTGGGCGCGGACGCCCTCGGCATTGAGCTTCATCTGTTGCAGGACACCTTCCGCCACCGTAATGGTCTTTTGCTTCTCGCCTTCGGCGCGGATCACGGCCATCTGCTTTTCCTGGTCGGCATTGACCACCTGGACGCCGCGTGTGATCTCGGCTTGCCGGACCTGATTGACTTCCAGCACCGCCATCGTCTTTTGCGCCGTGGTTTTCTCCTGCTCCTTGACCGCCTGTTCCGCCTGCTGGCCCGCGATGCCGACCTGCTGATCCTTTTGCGCGACGCGCACGCCGACCGCCTCGTCGGCCTCCTGCTGGCGGATGGCGACCTGCCGCTTGGCTTCGATTTCCGCCGTGAACGCGGCCTGCTGGTTGGCGGCGACCGCCACGCGGCTGTCCTTTTCGACCAACGATTGTTTGACCGCCATGATGCGCGAAATGACTTGCGAATCCTTGGCGTCGCGAATGTCCATCAATTCGACGTTCTTGACATTGACGACGCCCCACGCCTTCAACTGATCGTTGGTCGCCTCGGTGAACATCTTGCCGTACTTGGCGCGCTCCTCCAGGATTTCCTCGATAGGCGATTGCGCCAATATCGAGCGCGAAGCGCCCTGCAGAATGCCCTTCAACTGCGATTCAAGTTCCTGAAACGAACTGACGCGCTGTGCGGCCACGTTGGAATCGTCGATGCGAAAGAATGCCAGAATGTCGATGACGAATGGCACCCGTCCTTTGTCGTAGGCGGCATACTCGTTCAACTGAACGTCGAACACCGACACCGGCAATTGGATGATCCTGATGCCCACGCGCGGCATCCATGCCGGCCATGCGTAGTAGGTATTGCCCGCCGCTTGATCTTTGCCATAGGAGGTCGTCTTGCGGCGCGATTGAACAATATGAACTTCATTTGTCGCAACGACCGTGCGAAAGCTCATCGCCAAAAGGACAGATAGAATTGCCCAGATCACCAGGGCGGCGACGACAATAGCAACTGTTCCAAAGCCAAACATCTTTCCCTCCATGCGGCTCTCAGCCGCCCTCGTTCATTGACTTGTTGTTACTGCCGACTGCAAGTTTAATCGTTGGGGCGGCCACGATAACGGGAATGCTCCTTGACGTTCCTGAGTCACGAGGCCTGAGAGGTTGGTCGACACGGATTTCCTCTCAACGTTCCGAGATTGACTGGCGAATTGCATCCTCCAGCGGAGCGGCTCTCTCCCGTTTGCGCCGGAAGCTGCGATCGAGTCGAGTTTCCCACACAGCTCCTGTGGTGAAAGCTGCAAACATCGCCGTGACAACAAAATAGAGCAGGACGGTCCAAAGAAAGGCAATTGGATGTGCATCGTACGATACGTAATCACCGAGTCGGTTGCCAACATAGACCGTATGGAACCGCAAAGCGGAATAGAGTTGATACACGGCGAAAACAACCATCCCACAACAAAGCAGAACCGAAAAGGCGCGCCACCACCCCTTTTTAATCCACCGTGGGGCTGTACCGACGGCTGACTCTTGGTCGTAGTGGGACTGCCGCTGCATAGCCCAACGCGGTGTCACAAAATAGGCCATGAAGCCGCCAGTCACCGCACTGCCAAAATTCTGGAAAGCCGCCAACGAATATTGACCCGACAACGCGGGCCGGAGAACGAACCAGAGATAGAAGGCGACGGCGAGCATCCAGAATGCGAGCGCCGCTGTCTTCCATTGTCCGCGTGGGACGATAACGGCGCCACCCAGCACAGCCACACACGTCGCAGTCGCGATGATCCAATCCATGTTGCCGACAGGGTCGGCGCCGAAGTGCTGCGATGCAAAGGCTCCGAGACCGAGCACGGCGACGTGCACTATGACGGCAACGAGCAAAGCGCATGCCCAGCGCATTATCAATCTAAGGCGAGACATTAAGGATAGCACCCCTCGTACTGATCCTTTTGTCTTAAAAATAGCGGATTGTAGCCGACAGTTGAATAGGCCTCGGCGCGCTACCGGGGACAAGCGCTTTTGGCGCACCGCGAATGTCCGCTTCGGGCATAAGCGACCGATTCACGGTGTCCGCGCGATGTCCGCCCCCCCAACAGCGACCAAATCGCTGCACCGCACTAAGTGACGCTTTAGGCAAAACAGCAGACTCACGGACCGCTTCTCCCCCGAAAGCGACCAAACCACTGCGTCGCGCAGCGGCACGAGAGCGCCGGAATGGTCACCGCCGCGTCGGGGGTGTCTATGTGATCAAAGTGTCCAAAAGAGCCGGCTGCACGCCTAGCTGATCGATTAGGCGTTGCAGCTCAATCCGGGCTCGCGGATTGCTGCGCTGATGACGCTCGGCAAGAATCAATTCGTTTTTCAACGAATGTTCGAGGCCAATGAACTCTGTCACGCGTACCTTATATCCATATGATTCCAGCACGAGCCCGCGGATCACATTGGTGACGTGCGCGGCGAATTCACGTCGCTGAATAGGGTGACGCCAAAGCTGGTGGAGCGGACCCGACCGTCCGTCCAGCATTCGTGCCACTTCCGCTTGGCAACACGGAACGAGCGCGATCGTTTTTGCTTCATGCCGCAGGGCAAAGCGAATGGCATCGTCGGTCGCCGTATCGCAAGCATGTAGCGCGGTGACCATGTCCACTCGCCCTCCGGCAATCGAGGCGTCCGCAATGGGCGACAAGATGAATTTCATGCGTTCGAACCCGGATTCCATTGCCAACGCGCGCGATTTATCGACAAGATCTGCTCGCTCTTCCACGCCGATAATGCTTCCGCGACCCGCGGGGCCGAGGACCAAGTCATAAAGGACAAAGCCCAGGTAGGATTTCCCCGCGCCCACGTCGGCAAGACTCGGATTGTCGGAGCTTTTGAGCAATGCCTCGATCGCAGGGCGCAAGAGATTAGTTAGATGAAGGACCTGTTTCAGTTTGCGCCGGGAATCTGCGTTCATCTCTCCGTCGCGAGTGACGATGTGCAACGCTTTAAGCAGCGCGATCGATTTTTCGGATTGCTGGCCTGGCCAACACGCGGACCAAGCAGCTTCCTTATCGCTCGACTTCCGCTTGTACGCCATGAACCGTCTTGCCCGTGAGCACTGTCGCGTCGCTCGGTTGACAGCTTCGAATTTTCGTCAATCGCAATGCCGCTTATACTTCGAATTTGAAAATTATTCGCTGGCCGACATTCCGTCTGCGTAATCGTAATATGAGCATTTATAAGTTGGGACAGCTGTGTGCCGATCAGGAATCCTGGACAGCCGCCCGGTTGTCGTTTCCGGACGCTGAATTCGGCGCGGCTTTTGGACCGCCCTTCGCCACCGAGACCAAAGCCGGCCGCAGCACGCGCTCGCCGATCATGTAGCCGGGCTGCATCACCTGGACGATGCTACCGGCCGGCACCGACGGATCGGGCACCTCGAACATGGCCTGGTGAACGTTGGGGTCGAATTTTTCGCCCTGCGGCGTGAACTGGCGGACGCCGTTCTTTTCCAGCGCCTTGAGCAGCTCGCGTTCGGTCAATTCGACGCCATCGACCAGTACCTTCATGGCTTGGGCGTTCGCCAGCGCTTCCGCCGGTACAGCCTCCAGCGCGCGGCGGATATTGTCGGCAACGCCGAGCACATCGCGGGCAAACGACGCCACGCCATAGAGCCGCGCATCGGTGACTTCGCGCTCGGTGCGTTTGCGCAAATTCTCCATCTCGGCAAGCGTGCGCAGCAGCCGGTCTTTCATCTCGGCAAGCTCGCGGTCGAGCGAAGTGGACGGTTTGGGGTCGCCCGCTGGCGCAGCCCCAGTAGCCGCAGCCACTGTCTCGGGCTGTCCGGCCGCCTCGTCCTCAGCGCGAGCGGTCTCTCCAGTCATGTCTCATCCCATAGCGTTGCTTGCCACGCATATCAGGGCGCAAGCGGCAAAAATCAAGCGCCTAGCAGGGACCGATATATCCCTCACTGATCGGGTGGCGACGTTTAAGTGTGCGATTCTAGACAGTTCCCAGGGACCTGATCAGGGACGCCCTCAGCCCCCGAGCAGCTTGCTCACGACCTTGGCGGTGTAGTCCACCATGGGGATGACGCGGGCGTAGTTGAGCCGGGTCGGCCCGATCACGCCGAGCACGCCGACGATGCGGCCGGTGGCGTCGTGATAGGGCGCCACGATGGTCGAGGAACCGGACAGCGAGAACAGCTTGTTCTCCGAACCGATGAAGATACGCATCCCTTCGGCCTGCTCGGCGCGGCCTAACAGATCGATCACCTCGCGGCGGGTTTCCAGATCGTCGAACAGGAGCCGCACCCGCTCCAGATCGTCGAGCGCCTTGAGATCCTCGAGCAGATGCGCCTGGCCGCGCACGATCAGCTTGCGCTCGCCGCTCTCGCCGCCCGACCAGCTGGCGAGACCGGTGGCGACGATCTTCTGGGTCAGTTCGTCGAGCTCGGCCTGCCGCGCCTTGAGGGCGCGCTCGAGCTCGTCCCTCGCCTCGGCGATGGTCATGCCGCGGATATGGGCGTTGAGGAAATTCGAGGCCTCGGTCAGCGCCGAGGTCGGCAAGCCCACCGGGACGTTGAGCACGCGGTTCTCGACCTGGCCGTCCTCGGCGACCAGCACCACCAGCGCCCGTTCCGGCTCGAGCCGCACGAACTCGACATGCTTGAGCCGTACGTTGGATTTCGCCGTCAGCACGACGCCGGCGGCACGCGTGAGGCCGGACAGGAGGCCTGAAGCTTCGGTCAGCACCGTCTCGACCGATTTGGCTTGGCCGGAGGCGGCGACCTGCGCCTCGATGGCGTTGCGATCATTGTCGGTGAGATCGCCGATCTGCATCAGCGCGTCGACGAAGAAGCGCAACCCCTTCTCGGTCGGCAAACGCCCGGCCGAAGTATGGGGCGCATAGACCAGGCCGGCCTGTTCCAGATCCGACATCACGTTGCGCACCGAGGCCGGCGACAACGTCATCGGAATGATGCGGGACAGATTGCGCGAGCCGACCGGCTCGCCGGTCGCCAGATAGCTCTCGACCACCTGGCGAAAGATCTCGCGCGAGCGCTCGTTGAGCTGCGCAAGCCCGACCTGATTTGAGCCAATGGGAACGTCGTGGGTGGCCATCGCTGGCTAATATATCACTCCGCGGCCGCCATTGCCCGCGGCACGACGCGCAGCACATCCATCAGCCGGCGCACCGAGCCGAAATCCTCCAGCCGCTCGACCGCCCCGATCGCGTCCGCGATGTGGGAATCGGGCAGAAATCCCTGGGCATAGGTGCGGAATTTCTGCTCGATCTGGGCGCGCGACACTGGATTTTCGAAGGCACCGAGCGGATGCTCGCACCGCGCCGAGAGCGTCGCGCCGTCGGACATCGCGATATCGACGGTAGCCTGTGAGCCGCCCACCGTCGGCTCGGCGCGAACCTCGACCTGTTTGGCCGCAAACGTCCGCAGCTTTGGATCGTCGTAACGGCCCGGCTCGAACTGCGCCAAGGTCAGCGTGCGATCATGCAAAATGACGGCGGCGGTGTAATGCGCCGACAGCAAGGCTTCGAATTTGGCTTTGTAGGTGTCGAAGCCGCCGTGCATGCCGAACGCCTGCTCGCTGAGGCCGATGCGGACCTTGGCGATGCGTGCCGGATCGATGTTTTGTTTGCCCAGCAGATCGAACAGCGCGGTGTTCATGCCTTGGATGAGCGTCGCCGACGGCCATAGCCGCATGGCGATGCGTTCGAGCTCCCAGCGGCTGCCGAGATCGGACACGGCGAGATCCGGTTTGCCGCCGTCCACATAGGTGGTGTAGAGGCCGCCGTCCTTGGCGGTGAGGAATTCGCGGGTGGCGACGAATTTTTGCTGCGCCAACAGCGCCGCCATCAATCCCGACAAGGCGCCGCGGCACTGGTGGAATTTCACCGTCGGCGTGCCCCATGCGGCAAACGTGCCGGCGGCCTGGCTGCCGGCGAGCCCGAAGGCGCGCGCCATCGTGTCGACATCGAATTTGAGCAGCGACCCGACCGCCGCCGCCGCGCCGAACGGCCCAAAAATGCCGGGGCCGTGCCAGCCCCGCGCGCGGAATTTTGGATAATCGGTGCCGACGCCGACCCGCGTCGTGATTTCACATCCCGCCGCGATCGCGGTGAGCAGCGCGCGGCCGCTCAGCCCATCGCGCTCGGCAATGGCCAGCGCCGGCGGCATGACCTCGGGCGTGACATGGGTCATGGTCTCGCGATGCACGTCGCACATGGTGACCGCGGTGACCAAATAGGCGTTGAGCAAGGTCGCGCCGGCAAGCGACAGATGATCGCCGCCGATCACGCTCGATTCAGAACCCTGCGCCAGGCCTGACGCCAGCGCCGCGATCTGCCCGGTCTCCTCGCCAAGCCGGCCGGCGACGGCGCAGGCCAGCGCATCGAGCAACAGCGTCTTGCAGTGCTCGCGGACGCGCGGCGGAATGTCCTCGTAGCGCAATGCGGCGGCAAATTGCGCCAATGCTTGGGTTGCTTCCGCTGCCATCTCGGCCTCCCGGCTGTTGCGGCCGAAGCGTAGCGGGAAGCGTCAGCGGCTGGCAATGCGCCCCTCAAACCGGTTGTCGGCGGCCCGAAAAGCGCAAATATTCAGGCCGGTTCGGGAGTCATCAGGGGAATCCCGATTGAGAGGGCCACCTCACTGAGAGGTAGGGGGAGCACATGGCGAAATTGTTGTTGTTGTTGGGCCTTGCCAGCGCGGTCCTAACGCTTGGTGAGCCCGTGCTCGCCGCCGATATCCCGGAGGCTTGCAACAGTTACAAGGCCGCCGTGACAGGTGGGCCATTGCCACCGCAAGAATCCGACACGGTCGTCGTCCGCTGGCTCGGCAACGCCAATTTCGAATTCGCCTACAAGGGTAAGGTCTATCTGTTCGACGCCTATTTCGACCGCACGCCGCGCAGCCATGACATTGGCTTCAAGGCGGCCGACGTGTCGAAGGCCGAAGCCATCTTCGTCTCGCACGCGCATTTCGATCATATTTCCGACATTGGTCCGGTCGCCAGACAGACCGGCGCGCCCGTCATCGGCGCGCCGCTCACGGCGGAGATCGCCAAGAAGCTTGGCGCACCGGAAAGTCAGATCGTCGTCGCCAAGGGCGGCGAAACCATGAAATTCGGCGACGCAACGGTCGAGATCGCATTGGCGCAGCATTCGACCATTCAGCCTGGGCTCATCGACATCTACGCGAGCCTCTACCAGAACGACTCGCCGCCGTTTTCCGATGCCGAGAAGGCCGAGCTAGCCCGCATACGTGCGCTCGGCACCTTCGATCCCAAGGTGATCACCGAGGGAACGCTCGCCTACGCGCTGACCTTCCCGTCGGGCTTCAAGGCCGTGCTGATCGGCAGCGCCGGACCGATTACGCCGGGGGTGCGGGCGCTCGCCGAAAAGCTCGGCCCCGTCGACCTGCTCATCGTCGCCTATCAGGTGCACGCAGTCGCCGATACGCAAATCGACTATACGTGGCCCTTCATCGCCTTGTTCAAGCCGAAGCTTTTCTTGCCGGCGCACCATGACTCGGCGCCGCCTGCCTGGGTCGATCTCGGCCTCGAGCCGCTGTTCGCCAAGATACGCGCGGACATGCCGAACACGGCGTTCCTTGCGCCGCTTTACCGTTCGCCGATTTGCGTAGCCGCCGCCGGCCCCGACAAGGGCAAGGTCGTGTCGTTCAAGTATTAGCAGGCTGCATGGCCCAGAAAGCGGCCTTGATCATTCATATCGATGCCCAAAACCGGTTTCCCCTTGCGGCCATGATGCTCTAAAAGCGGCCCCAGCCGGCGCCTGGCGCCCGGCCGTGAGGAGAGCACATATGCGGCCGAGCCGCCGACAGCCCGATGAACTGCGCCCGGTTTCGCTGGAACGCGGCGTGGTTAAATTCGCCGAAGGCTCGTGTTTCGTGAAGTTTGGCGAGACCCATGTGCTGGTCACCGCCACCTTGGAAGACCGCCTGCCGCCGTGGCTCAAGGGCCAGGGGCGCGGCTGGATCACCGCCGAATACGGCATGCTGCCGCGGGCAACGCTCGAACGCACGCGGCGCGAGGCGTCGGCCGGCAAGCAGAGCGGCCGCACCGTCGAAATCCAACGGCTGATCGGACGCAGCCTGCGCTCGGTGGTCGACCTCAAGGCGCTCGGCGAGCGCCAGATCACCATCGACTGCGACGTCATCCAGGCCGACGGCGGCACCCGCACCGCTTCGATCACCGGCGCCTGGATCGCGCTCTACGACTGCCTCGCCTGGATGAAAACCCGCGACATGGTGCAGATGGAAGTGTTGCGCGATCATATCGCCGCCATCTCATGCGGCGTGCACGGCGGGGTGGCGGTGCTCGATCTCGATTACGCCGAGGATTCGCAAGCCGACACCGACGCCAATTTCGTCCTCACCGGCACCGGCAATATCGTGGAAATCCAGGCCACGGCCGAGAAGACGCCGTTCTCCGAAGCAGAGTTTGCCGCGCTGTTGGCGCTGGCGCGCAAGGGCATCGGCAAGCTGGTCGACTTGCAGAAGATGGCAGTCGGATGACAGACGACAGACGACGGACGACAGACAAGCCCCCGGCTGAGCCGCCCTCCATCCGTCCTCCGTCGTCCGCCCTCCGTCGTCCCATCACCGGTCGTCTGGTTATCGCCACCCACAATCCCGGCAAGCTCGCCGAGATGCGCGAATTGCTTGCGCCTTACGGCATCGACGCCATATCGGCGGGTGAACTCGATCTCATAGAACCGGACGAGACCGGTATGAGCTTTGGCGACAATGCGCGCATCAAGGCGCAGACCGCGGCACAAGCGACCGGCCTGCCCGCCTTCGCCGACGATTCCGGCCTGGTGGTCGACGCCCTCGACGGCGCGCCAGGTATTCACTCCGCGCGCTGGGCCGGGCCGGAAAAGAATTTCCGCCGCGCCATGGAGACCATCGAGGTCAAGCTGTACGAGCGCGGCGCGAAGGCGCCGGAAAAGCGCAAGGCGCATTTCGTCTCGGCACTCTGCGTCGCCTGGCCCGACGGCCATGTCGAGGATTTCGAGGCCCAGGTCGACGGTACGCTGGTCTGGCCGCCGCGCGGCGACAAAGGTTTCGGCTACGATCCGATGTTCCTGCCCGACGGCTACGCGCGCACATTTGGCGAAATGTCGAGCGACGAGAAACACGGCCTGCCGCCGCGCGGCCAAGGCCTGTCGCATCGGGCTCGCGCCTTCATAAAGCTCGCGGAGGCGTGCCTTGGTTGAGCAAGATTCGGCCGCTGACAATTTGGCCGATAGCGAGCAAGCGGCCTTCGGCGTCTACATCCACTGGCCGTTCTGCCTGTCGAAATGCCCCTATTGCGACTTCAACAGCCATGTGCGCCGCGAGCCGATCGACGAGCCGCGCTTCGTGCGCGCCTTTGCCGCCGAGATCGCGGCGACTGCGGCGCGCGTCCCGGGCCGCACCGTTTCGACAATCTTCTTCGGCGGCGGCACGCCCTCGCTGATGCAGCCGGCCACGGTTGGGTCGATCCTCGATGCGATTGCAAAACATTGGCACGTCGCGCCCGACGTCGAAGTCAGCCTCGAGGCCAATCCGACCAGCGTCGAAGCCACCCGTTTTCGCGGCTACCGCAGCGCCGGCGTCAACCGCGTCTCGCTCGGCGTCCAGGCGCTCGACGATCGCGTGCTCGCCGAGCTCGGCCGCATGCACACTTCGCGCGAGGCGCTCGATGCGGTCGGCATCGCGCGCAGCATTTTCGACCGCTACTCGTTCGACCTGATCTACGCCCGGCCGCGCCAAGACCCGAAGGATTGGGCGGCCGAGCTCACCCGCGCCCTGGCCGAAGCCGGCGATCACCTCTCGCTCTATCAACTGACCATCGAGCAGGACACGCCGTTTGCCGCGCTCCATGCGGCGGGCAAGCTCGTCATTCCCGACGACGATCTCGGCCGCGAGCTTTACGACACGACCCTGGAGATTTGCTCAGCCCACGGCCTGCCGGCCTACGAGATCTCCAATCACGCCCGGCCCGGCGGCGAATGCCGGCATAACCTCGTTTATTGGCGCGCCCAAGAATACGCCGGCATCGGGCCCGGCGCTCACGGCCGGCTCGATATCGAGGGCGACCGGCATGCGACAGCGACGGAAAAACGGCCGGAGTCCTGGCTCATGCGCGTCGAGGCCGCCGGCCATGGCCTCACCACCGACGACACGCTGACCCGCGAGGACATGGCCGACGAGTTCCTGCTGATGGGGCTACGGCTCGCCGAAGGCATCGACATTGGGCGTTTCCGGGCGCTCGCCGGCCGGTCGCTGGACCCGGCGCGCATCGCCATGCTGCACGAGCACGGCCTGGTCGAGACGACGGCCGACGGCCGCCTGCGCGTCACCCTGCCCGGCTTTCCGGTGCTGGACGCGGTGGTTGCCGATCTAGCTGCCTAAAGGCTGTGTTTCTGGTTGTTTTTTGGATTTTCGGTGGGAATCCAAGAGCCATTTATAAGCTACCTTATTATTTTAGCAGCCCATTTCCGCCCGAGTGGCCACCATCGCGCGAGACCCCTCCTGCAGCCAGCTGAATTGAGAACACGCGAATGACTGGCGCAAGCGCAGCAAGAATTGGCTCTTACCCGTGAGGGGTCGTGCGGAGTTAAGGGCTGTCTTACCGCCCATGAGGGGAGTTTTACGGTCGTCTAGTGCAATACTGGGACGCTATAGTTTGCCCGCACGACGCCCTTTACTCTCTCCGATCAGCCTTTAATTTGATAAGCTAGCTTATGTTCCATTGCCAAAACTGCGCGGCGGCGGCGCAATGATCTGCGAACCTGAGGCCGTAACCCGCAGCACCGCGAGCCCGCGCTCGTTGGTGCCGTCGGCGCGGAAGCGGAACAGGCCGTCGATTCCGGTAAAGCCCGACGGATTGGTGAGAACCGCGGTGCTGAAGCGCTGGGCGCCTTGCGTCTTCACCAGCGCCGCGATCAGGGCGACGGCGTCGTAGGACAGCGTCGCGGTGCGCCCCGGCTCCTGCTTGTAGCGGCTGCGGTAGCGCTCGGCGAAGCCGCGGTAGCCGGCGCCGTCCGGCGCCGCGTACCAACCGCCGTCGAGCGCCGGATTGGAGCTGATGCGCTGGTCGTCCCAGAGCCCGGTGCCGAGCAGCTGGATCTTCTTGAGATTGACACTGGCATTTGCAAGCGCCTGGACGATGTCCGGCACCGTGTCGCCGCCGTCGGGGATGAACAGCGCATCGATGCGGGCCGCCGTCTGGGCCACGTTCCTGACCGGCCCCGCGATGCCGGCCTTGTCATGGGGATAGTGCTCGATCGCGATGATCTGGCCGTTGCGCCGCGCCACCGCCTGCTTGAAGGCGGCTTCGACCACGATGCCGTAGGGGTTATCGGGGATCAGAGCGGCGTAGGAGCGTTTCCCGGTCGAGGCGGCATATTGCACGATGCGCTCGACGTCGGACTCCGGCAGGAAGCTCAACAGATAGACGCCGGCGGACGCGACATTGGTGTCGGTCGAAAACGCGATGACCGGAATGTTGCGCGCCCGCGCCACTTGCCCGACGACGCTGACCGATTGTGCAAACAGCGGCCCGAGGATGATCTCGGCGCCTTCGTCGATCGCCTGCTGGGCGCCCAGCCGTGCCGCCTCGGCGGTACCGCCGTCGTCCTTGACCAGGAGCTGGATGTTGGGGGCATTGAACTCGGCGATCGCCATTTCGGCGGCGTTGCGCATCGACTGCCCGGCGATGCCGGCATTGCCGCCCGCCGACAGCGGCAGAATGAGGCCGACCTTGACCTCGCCGGTGCCGATCGTGGCGCCGGGCGGCGCCTGCGCGCTCTGCGGCGGCGGCGATGGCGACGTGAATGAATTGAGCAGGCTGGAATTGCCGGAGCAGCCCGCCAATAGCGCGCTAGCCGTGGTCAGCAAGCCTTGCAAGGCGCGGCGCCGCGACGACAGGACGACCGACGCATGGCGCGGTATTTGCGCAGACACGGCGGTTCTCCCTCACGGCAGCCTTAGGCGCCCCATGCATTAGGGCAGCGCCAATCTGTCATTCTGGGGGCGAATAGTTAACCGAATGGAAAGGATAATGAAATCCGACCGGCCGGCCATGACGGCCGCTGGTAGCGGCGCTAGACTTGCCGCAATGAGCGAAATGCTGCGCAAACCACCCGGCCGGGAGCAAACTACGCCCCGGCACTATGTCGTCGATGGCCACCAGACCGACGTGGCGCGGCTCGTTCCCGGGCTGCACATCGTCGCCAGCCCGATCGGCAATCTCGGCGACATCACGCTCCGCGCGCTCGCAACGCTGGCAGGCGCCGACTTGATCGCCTGCGAGGATACGCGGGTAACGCGAAAGCTCCTCGACCGCTACGCTATCGCCACGCCGCTCACCCCCTACCACGACCACAATGCGGCGCAGGCGCGGCCGGCGCTGCTGCGCCGGCTTGCCGACGGCGCGGCGATCGCGCTGGTCTCCGACGCCGGCACGCCGCTGATCTCCGATCCCGGATTCAAGCTGGTGCGCGCCGCCCATGACGCCGGCCACGCGGTGACGACGCTGCCCGGCGCTTCGTCGCTCTTGGCGGCGCTCGCCGTCGCCGGCTTGCCGACCGATCAGTTTCTGTTTGCCGGCTTCCTGCCGCCGAAGGCCGCCGCGCGCCGCAGCCGCATTGCCGAGCTCGGCCGCATTCCGGCGACGCTGGTGCTGTTCGAGACCGGGCCGCGGCTTACGGCGACGCTGGCCGATCTTGCGGCCGGCCTCGGTCCGCGTGAAGCAGCGGTCTGTCGCGAACTGACCAAGCTGCACGAGGAAATCCGGCGCGGCGACCTCGAGACGTTGGCGCAAAACTGCGCCGCAAGCGAATTGCGCGGCGAGATCGTTCTGGTGATCGGGCCGCCGCAAGCGCCGGTGGAAGTGAGCTTAAGCGACGCCGACGTCTTGCTGCGCCAGGCGCTGCTGCGCGTCTCGCTCAAGGACGCCGTCGGCGAAGTCGCCGAAGCCACCGGCTTGCCGCGCCGGGAGCTTTATCAGCGCGCGCTTGTGTTGGCGAAAGAAGCCGATCATGGCGCGCCGCGCTGAGCCGCTCGGTCCACCTAAATCCGCTCCGCGCCCGGAGCGCGTGGCGGCATTCCGGCTCGGCCTCTCGGCGGAGAGCCGCGCCGCCATGCTGCTGATCGCCAAGGGCCATCGGATCGCGGCGCGGCGCTGGAAAACCCCGGTCGGCGAAATCGACATCGTGGCGCGGCGGCGCCGCGATCTGGTCTTTGTCGAGGTCAAGGCGCGCGAAAACCTCGACGCCGCGGCGGAAGCGGTGACCGAGCGCGCAAAACAACGCATCATCGCCGCCGCCGAATTCTGGCTCGCTAGCCATCCCGACCATGCGCAATGCTTTATTCGCTTCGACGTTATCCTGGTGGCGCCGGGCAAGTTGCCGCGACACATCGCCAATGCGTTCGATGCCAGCCGTTGAACCTCGTAGCGGCGGATGAACTAGGCCGCGCGGAGCATGCGGAAGAACTGATCGACCTGGGCGCGGATTTGGCCGGCCGCGGCGGCGAGATCGTCGGCGAGCGACTTGACCGATGTGGCACTGGCGCGCGTGTTCTCCGTTGCCTCACCGACGCGCACGACCTCGTCCGCGGTGTCGTTGGTATGGCGTGCCGCCACTTCCACGCTGCGGGCTATTTCCTGGGTCGCGGCACCTTGTTCGGTGACAGCGCTGGCAATCGCACCGGAAATCTCGCCGATCTCGCGGATGGTCCTTTCGATACCGGCGATGGCCTGGATCGAACGCCCTGTCGCGCTCTGCATCGCGGTGATCTGCGCGCCGATCTCCTCGGTCGCTTTCGCCGTCTGCGATGACAGCGCCTTGACCTCGCCGGCCACCACCGCAAAGCCGCGTCCGGCCTCGCCGGCGCGCGCCGCCTCGATAGTGGCGTTGAGCGCGAGCAGGTTGGTCTGCTCGGCGATCGCGGTGATGAGCTTGATCACGTCGCCGATGCGGCGGCCCACCTCGCTAAGCTCCTTGACCGAATCGCTGGTGAGCGCGGCCTCGCCTACCGCTTTGGTAGCGATGGCGTTCGATTGCACGACTTGACGATTGATCTCGGACACCGCGACGGCGAGCTCCTCGGCTGCGGCGGCGATGTCGCGCACATTTGCGGACGCTTCGCCCGATGCCGTTGCGGCGCTGCCGGTCTTGTCCGAGGCGAGGTCCGCCGCGTCGGCGAGTAGCGACGACGCCGACAGCATCTGTTGGAATAACCGGTCGAGCCGGGACAGGCTCGCCTCAATGTCGGTGCCGAAGCGAGCGGTTTCAGCCGCAATCTGCTCCTGGCGCTGCACTTTCGCGTCGGCCTCCGCGAGCACCGTCTTGTTCAGCTCGACATTGCGGCGCATCGCGTCCTGGAACACCGCGATCGAGCGCGCCAGCGCACCGATCTCGTCGGGGCGATCGCGAAACGGTACGGCAAGCGTGGCGTCGCCGCCGGCGACCGCCTCGGTGGCGCGGGTGACGGCGGCAAGGGGACGCGCGATCGACCGCTGGATCACCAGTGCGCCGAACATCGCCAGCAGCAGCGAGGCAATGCCTAGCCCCATCATCTCCAGCGCGGTGACATGAATACCGTGCTCGATCTGAGCGTAGATGTCGCGCGATCGGTTCGCGTAAAGCTGCCCGAGCTTGTCGAGATCGTTGGTGAGCGCCGTGCGGACCGTCCGGTTGGCGTCGTTGTCGCCCCATTCGCGGCCGGCCGCCGGACTGATTTCGGTGCCGCGCCGCACCAATTCACGGCGGAATTCCTGAAATTTCTTTACCCGCGCGGCAAATTCGGCAAAGATTTCGGCGTCCTGCGGCAGCACCGACTGTTGCCACGTCGCCACGACGGTGCCGATCTGCTCGTTGAAGCGATCAAGGCCTGTTGCGTATTTCTTCGCTGTCGGGATATCCGGCGACATGTAAATGCCGCGCGATTCCATCACCACGGCGTAGATCAGACTATCGATGCGGTCGACGTTCTCGGCGCCGACGAAAGCCGACTCGAATTGCCTGGTCAGTGCGACATGCCGGTTGGCATTGAGGATCGCGACGGCCGCCAGCGCCACCGTGACGGTAGCCAGCAACGTGAAGATGACATAGAGCTTGGCAGCGATCGAAAGCTTCGCCAGTTTCATGGTTTGCCCGGCCTGGTTCTCTTGTCCGTAGGCTGACGGTAAGATGTTAAGTCCAGGTTTACCTTCCCCGGCCACCGGTCCAATCGCCTGATCCTCGCCCCAAGAATCCTAGCCCCATGACCCGCTGATGCGCCTGAACGTCGCCGTGCAAATGGACCCGATCGAGCGGATCAATATCCGCGGCGATTCGACGTTCGCCTTGCTCTTGGAAGCGCAGGCGCGCGCCCACCCGCTGTCCTATTACACGCCCGACCGTATGGCGCTGCGCGACGGCAAAGTGTCGGCCACGGTGCGGCCGCTGGCGGTGCGCGATGTCGCCGGCGACCATTTCACGCTGGGCGAGCCGCGGCACGTCGACCTCGCCACCTTCGACGTGGTGCTGCTGCGCCAGGATCCGCCGTTCGATCTCGCCTATATTTCTTCGACCCACATGCTCGATCGCATCCACCCGAAAACGCTGGTGGTCAACGATCCGAGCCATGTGCGCAACGCGCCGGAAAAGATTTTCGTCACCGAATTTCCCGACCTGATGCCGCCGACCTTGATCACGCGCGACCTCGACACGATCAAAGCTTTTCGTGCCGAGCAGGGCGACATCGTCATGAAGCCGCTCTACGGCAAAGGCGGCGACGCGGTGTTTCGCCTGGCGGCCGATGACCTCAATTTTGGCTCGCTGTACGATCTGTTCGCGACGTTGTTCCGCGAGCCGTGGGTGGTGCAAAAATTCTTGCCCGCGGTGAAGGACGGCGACAAGCGCATCATCCTGGTCGACGGCGCGTTCGCCGGCGCGGTCAACAGGGTGCCGGCGCCCGACGATCTGCGCTCCAACATGGCGCGCGGCGGCGTACCCATGGCCACCGATCTCACCGAACGCGAGCGCGAAATCTGCGCGCGGCTCGGGCCGGCGCTGCGCGAGCGTGGGCTGCTCTTGGTCGGCATCGACGTGATCGACGGCTTCTTGACGGAAATCAACGTCACCTCCCCCACCGGCATCCGCGCGGTGAAGAATCTCGGCGGCCCCGATATCGCAGCGCTGGTCTGGGATGCGATCGAGGCGAAGCGGGCCGCACGATAGAGCCGGCCCGCACCTCTCCGCAAAGGAGACCCATCATGCTGGTGACCGGCCGCGAAAAGCTTGAACGCATGCGCGACGGCCGCGTCGTCTATATCGGCGCCGAGCGGATCGACGACGTCACCAGCCATCCCGCCTTCCGAAATGGCGCGCACACGATTGCGGCGCTCTATGACCTCAAGGCCGATCCGGCGAAACGCGATCTCTTCACCTTCGAGGACAACGGCGAGCGCATCGGCCTGCAATGGCTGCGCTGCCGCTCGCGCGAGTATCTGGCGCGGCGCATGCGCGCCATGAAGGCGATCGCCGACGCCACTTACGGCTTGATCGGCCGTTCGCCCGACCACGTCGCCGGTCTTATCACCGGGCTGGCGATGCGCCCCGAACTGCTCAACGGCCTGACGCCCGGCTTCGGCGACAACCTCATGCGTTTCTACGAGCGCGCCCGTAGGAACGACCTCTATCTGTCGTTTGCGGTAACGCCGCCGTCCGGCATCCGCGACCGCGAAATCTACACTGGCGTGGTGCGCGACGATCCGACTTTGCAGGTGGTGAGCGAGGACGATTCCGGCGTCGTCGTGTCGGGCATGAAGATGCTGGCGACCGGCGCGATCTTTGGCGACGAGGTCTATATCGGCAATCTCACGGCCATCGACGACAAGCGCCAGAGCGAGAGCATCACGGCGGCGATCCCGAACAACGCGCCCGGCGTCTCGTTCTGGGCGCGCGAGCCCTATGAGCGTCATGCCCGGCAGGAGGCCGATTATCCGCTCAGCTATCGTTTCGACGAGAACGATGCGGTGCTGGTGTGCGATCGCGTCAAGATTCCGTGGGAGCGGGTGTTTCTGCACAACAACGGCGCCTGGTCGCGCCGCATCTATATCGAGACGCCGGCCAATGTTTATCAGAACCAGCAGTCCAACATTCGCTTCTGGGCCAAGATGGGGCTGATCGTCGGGCTGGCGAGCCGCATGTGCCAGGCCAACGGCGTCGACAAGGTGCCTGCGGTGCGCGAGACGCTCGGTCGCCTCGCCGCGCTCGAAGCAACCATCGGCGGCCTGGTCAACGGCCAGATCGAGGCTTGTGAAAACTGGCCGGAGGGTTTTGTGACGCCGAACCGGCGCATGGTCTACGCCACGCTCAACTGGTGCCAGGAGCACCACACCGAAATCATCGACACGCTGCGCACCTTGGCGGGCGCCGCGCCGCTGCAGATGCCGGCCAGCATCGATCTCGTCGCCGATCCGGAGCTCAAGGATCGTTTCGAGCGCTGGTGGGGCACGGCCAGCATGCCGGCGGGCGCACGCTACAAGCTCTACAAGCTGGTCTGGGACCTGATCGGCTCGGAATTCGCCGGCCGCCACATGCTCTACGAGAAATTCTACGCCGGCAATTCGATCATCGTGCGCAACCAGAGCGACCGCGAGGCGCCGTGGGACAAATTCCACGGCATCGTTGACGGGTTGCTCGACGACATCGCGATGCCGGAGGCTTGAGCCTGCACCATAAGTCTAGCGCGCCGGCACCGCCGCCGGTGAAGCCGCGCCGATGATTGCGCTGGATGATTTCCGCACGGTGAGAATGGCCAGCGCCGCGATGATGCAGAGCGCGCCGGCGACGAAGAACGCCGGCAGGTAGGTGTCAAATAGCGTGCGCGTCAGGCCGGCGCCGAACGCCGCGCTGGCGGCGCCGAGCTGGTGGCCGGCAAAGACCCAGCCGAACACCATGCCGGCCTTTTCCCGCCCGAAGCGATCGGCGGTGAGTTTGACCGTCGGCGGCACGGTGGCGATCCAGTCGAGGCCGTAGAACACCGCGAACAGCGACAAGCCATAGAACGTGAAGTCGGTGAACGGCAGATAGAGCAACGACAGCCCGCGCAAGCCGTAATACCAGAACAGCAGCCAGCGATTGTCGAACCGGTCGGACAGCCAGCCGGAACCGATGGTGCCGATGAAATCGAAAATGCCCATCATCGCCAGCACGCTGGCCGCGGTGACCGCCGGCAGCCCGTAATCGTGGCACAGCGTGACGAAATGGGTCTGGATCAGGCCGTTGGTGCTGCTGCCGCAGACGAAAAACGTACCGAACAGCACCCAGAAGATCGGTGTGCGGGCGACTTCCTTCAGCACCAGTAGCGGCGACAGCAGCAGCGAGACGAGACCGACGCCTGTGGGCGGCGGTGGCGACACGGCGCTCTCGCCGTAAAGCGGCAGCCCAAGATCGCTCGGCCGGTCGCGCATCAGCGTGAAGGCGACGACACCGGCAAATGCCAACGTGGCGCAGACGCAGACCAGCGCGATCCGCCAGCCGTAAGCCGTCGTGATCTGCGCGATCAGCGGCAGGAACACCAATTGCCCGGTGGCGTTGCTGGCCGCGAACAGGCCCATGACCAGGCCGCGGCGGTGATTGAACCAGCGCGTCGCCACCGTCACCGCGAGCACCATGGCGGTGAGCCCGGTGCCGATGCCGACCACGACGCCCCACAGCACAATGAGCTGCCACACCTGCGTCATTGCCAGCGACGCCAGCATGCCGGCCGAAATCAGGATCACGGCGGCGACCATCACGGCGCGGACGCCGAACCGGTTCATGAAGGCGGCGGCGAACGGGCCGAACAATCCGAACAGCATGAGACGCAGCGCCAGCGCCGACGAAATCTGCTCGGTGTCCCAGCCGAACTCTTGCTGGAGCGGCACGATCAGCACGCCGGGCGTGCTCATCGCCGCGGCGGTGACGATCGTGGTGAGGAAGGTGACGGCGACGATGACCCAGCCGTAATGGATGTTGCGCCGCTCGAGCGCCGCGGCAAGGGCGGAGGACACCATGGTTCCGTTCCAGTCGTCGATTTTAGAGTTGGTTAGATGGCGTTCAGTTAGATGACAACCATCATCTAATGCTTGCCTATTGATGACGATCGTCATATAATTTGTCAAGCGGCCGACGCCGCTGCATAGCTGAGGTGCTTCATGCGGGTGAGCCGGGAAAAAGCCGCCGAACATCGCGACCGTATCATCGACACCGCCGGCGCCCTGTTTCGCGCCAAGGGATTCGGCGGCATCGGCGTTGCCGACATCATGAAGGCGGCCGACCTGACCCATGGCGGCTTCTACGGCCATTTCGCCTCGAAGGACGACCTCATCGCCCAGGCCAGCCGCCGCACCATGGCCCGCGCCGCGGCAAACTGGTCCAAGCTGGTCGAGGCCGCGCCCGATAACCCCTACGCGGCGCTGCTCCAGCATTACCTGTCGCCAAAACATCGCGACGACCCCGGCAAGGGCTGCGCCTTTGCCGCGCTGGGCAACGATGCGGCGCGCAGCGGCAAGATCGTGCGCCAAGCTTTCGCCGAGGGTTTGGCGCCGCTGCTCGACATTTTGGCCCAGTCCATCCCTGGCAAGTCTACCCCCGGCAAATCCAAGGCGGCGCGGCGCCGCAAGGCGGTTGCCGCCATGGCGACCCTGGTCGGCGCCTTGACCCTGGCGCGCGCCGTCGAAGGCACACCGCTGTCCGACGAGATGCTCGAAGCCGCCCACCGCGAGCTTGCCGCCGCGGCGCGCCTCTAATCCGGCCGAGCCGGCTGCATTTTGTTCTCTAAACGTTCTTGCTAAGGCATCGCGGTTCCGTTAGGCTGCGCATAGGGCAGGGGCTGCCATGGTCCAGCGCGTCTCAACGGTTGCGTTCGAAGGCATCGAGGTCCGACCGGTCGATGTCCAGGTGCAAGTGGCGCCCGGGCTGCCGGCGTTCAACGTCGTTGGCCTGCCCGACAAAGCGGTCTCGGAAGCGCGCGAGCGGGTGCGCTCGGCTTTGACGGCCTCAGGCCTCGCGCTGCCGTCGCGCCGCATCACCATCAATCTTGCGCCGGCCGACCTGCCCAAAGAAGGCAGCCACTACGATCTGCCGATCGCGCTCGGCCTGATGGCCGCCATCGGCGCCATCCCGCACGACGCTTTGGCGGGCTTCACCGTGCTCGGCGAGCTCGGCCTCGATGGCTCGATCGCGCCGGTCGCCGGCGTGTTGCCCGCCGCCATCGGCGCCAATGCGCGCGGCGAAGGCTTGATGTGCCCGGCCGCCTGCGGGCCTGAAGCCGCCTGGGCGAGCCCCGAGATCGAAATCATCGCGGCGTCTTCGCTCATTCAGCTCGCCAACCATTTCAAGGGCACCCAGGTGCTGTCGCGGCCGCAGCCGAAAATCCTCAAAGTGAACGGCCCGGCCGTCGACCTCGCCGACATCAAGGGCCAGGAAAGCGCCAAACGCGCGCTCGAAGTCGCCGCGGCCGGCGGCCACAATCTGCTGATGGTCGGACCGCCTGGCGCCGGCAAGTCGATGCTGGCGGCGCGGTTGCCCACGATTCTCCCGCCGCTCGCGCCATCGGAATTGCTCGAAGTGTCCATGGTCGCCTCCATCGCCGGCGAGATCAAAGGCGGCGCACTGACTAACCGCCGTCCGTTCCGCGCCCCGCATCATTCCGCCAGCATGCCGGCGCTGGTCGGCGGCGGCTTGCATGCGCGGCCCGGCGAAATCTCGCTGGCGCATCATGGCGTGTTGTTTTTAGACGAGCTGCCGGAATTCCAACCGCAGGCCCTCGACTCGCTGCGCCAGCCGCTGGAGACGGGTGAAGTTTCCATTGCCCGCGCCAATCATCGCGTCACCTACCCGGCGCGTTTCATGCTGGTTGCGGCAATGAATCCGTGCCGCTGCGGCCGTGCCAGCGAGCCCGGCTTCACCTGCAGCCGCAGGCCCAACGCCCGCTGTGCCGCCGACTATCAGACACGGATTTCCGGCCCGCTGATTGATCGCATCGACCTGCATATCGAAGTGCCGGCGGTGACCGCCGCCGATCTCATCCTGCCGCCGCCGGCCGAAGGCAGTCGCGAAATCGCCGAGCGTGTCGCGCTCGCCCGCGAACGGCAGGTCGCCCGCTACGCCGCGATCGGCCTGCCTCATGTCCGCAGCAATGCGGCAGTATCGAGTTCGGTCCTGGAAGACGTCGCGCGGCCGGATGCCAGCGGGCTGAAGCTGTTACGCGACGCCGCCGACGCCATGCGGCTGACGGCGCGCGGCTATCATCGCGTGCTGCGCGTGGCGCGCACGCTGGCCGATCTCGACGGCGCGGAGAAAGTCGGCCGCGTGCATCTTGCTGAAGCGTTGTCGTATCGCGCACTGGCTGATGAGATTCGGCGCGCAGCCTAACTAAGAGATAGCTGAGAGGCCTTAGAAAGCGGCCTTGATCGCATGGACAGCACTCTGTTTGCGTTGGTGATCTTGTCAAGGATCGCAGACCGCCGGAGGCGGCGGCGCTTCGCGCCGTCCTTGACAAGATCACCAACGCAAACAACCAGCATCCATGCGATCAAGGCCGCCATTCGCTCAGCGTAAGATCTGTTGATCGTGGACATACCATTGACTGCGAATCCCGAACCGCCGACTCTCGCACTGATTCGCGACCCCTGTTTGCGCGTTCAGCGTCGCGCGGGCCCGCCATGCCGAAACCGCCACGCAAGCTCGCCTTCGTCACCGCCGCGACCGATCACGGCACCTTCATCGTGAACCGGTTCGATCAGATGATCGTCGACGGCAATCAAGGCTACGGCGTCGGCCTCCAGCTCCTGGAGAGCGCCCACTACGATCCCGATGAAGTCAATTTGTTGCTGCGCGCGCTGGATTTGCGCCGGCAATGCTACGGCGACGGCGTGGTGGCGATCGATTGCGGCGCCAATGTCGGGGTCCACACCATCGAATGGGCAAAACACATGACCGCCTGGGGCGCCGTGCTGGCGATCGAAGCCCAGGAGCGCATCTACTATGCGCTGGCCGGCAATATCGCGATCAACAATTGCTTCAACGCCCGCGCCATTCACGCCGCGGTGTCGGAGCGCGCCGGCACCGAGTTCATCGGCCAGGCTATCGATTATTCCGAGAGCAAAATGGTCGAGGTGCCGACGGTCAGTCTCGATTCGCTCAATCTGGCCCGCATCGACCTGATCAAGATCGATATCGAAGGAATGGAAATGGATGCACTGGCCGGCGCTGTCCATTGTATCGGCAATCTGCACCCGATCCTGCTGATCGAAACCATCAAGAGCGACAAGAGCGCCATCGCCGCCTGGCTGGATAAACTCGGTTACACGGTCCTCGACATTGGGATAAATTTTTTCGCCATCCACGCCGACGACAAATGTCTCCCCCACATCAAAATGGCGAACCCCGCGGCGGCTTGAGCATGATCCGGAAAAAGCCTGTCCCCGGACTTGATCCGGGGATGGAACCCGGTTTTCCGAAAAGATCATGCTCCGCTAAAATCCCTAGCCACCGCCGTTGCCGCCGCTGATGCCGCTACGCATGCCGATCGCGGACAAAAATTCCTGCCGGGTCTCGGCATGATCGCGGAACACGCCGAGCATCCGGCTCGTCACCATGGTGACGCCGGGCTTGTGCACGCCGCGCGTGGTCATGCATTGGTGCGTGCCTTCGGCGACCACGGCGACGCCGTGAGGTTTTAGCACGGCATCCAGGCAGGCCGCGATCTCCGCCGTCATCTTCTCCTGGATCTGCAGCCGCCGCGCATAGACCTCGACCAGCCGCACCAGCTTGGAAATGCCGACCACCCGATTGCGCGGCAGATAGCCGATATGCACGCGGCCGATGATCGGCGCGAGGTGATGCTCGCAATGGGACTCGAAGCGGATGTCGCGCAGCACGACGACCTCGTCGTAACCGCCGGTCTCCTCGAAGGTGCGTTTGAGGTATTCGCGCGGATCGTCGTTGTAGCCGGCGAACCATTCCTCGTAGGCGCGCGCCACGCGCGCCGGGGTGGCGCGAAGCCCTTCGCGGTCGGGGTCGTCGCCGGCCCAGCGGATCAGCGTGCGGATCGCGGTCTCGGCCTCGGCCCGCGACGGCCGGGCCGGCCCGGCAGGTTTGGTGCGCGCGCGTTTGGAACTCGTCACTTTAGCCATTCTGGCATCTCCGGCCGCGATCCATACACGAACCTGGCCGATTGGACCAAGTCGATGGGCCGAAATCGATAGGCCCAACCCGATGTTAACAAAACATCAACCCTCCCTCCAATCGCCCTGAGGCCGCATTGCCGACTGCAAGGGATGCGCAACGTTCATAGGCCAAATTGCCGCGTCACATCGATAAACCAGGCCTGAGCGCGGCAGCGACCGACAGCCGCGACCAACAGGCCGAGCGGGGATAGGGACCATGCTCCCGCGCGTTACCCTCCTGAAACCCGCCATCATCACCCGCCGGGTCTTCTCCGTCGTCATCCGCGCCCTCGTCGTTACGACGATGTCGTTCGGCATTGCTTTCGGCTTTCTGTCGGGAACGATGTCGCAGGGAGCGCACTACGATCCAAATGCTTTTGCGATCGGCGTCGCCGCCTTGTTCGGCGCCGCATGCGGGGCGATGGGTCTCCTGATTTCGCGCATCCACCAGATGAAGGTGGAGTTGCGCCGCCTCGAGGCGCATCTCGAGGAGGCTTCCGACCGCAATTGGGAAATCAGCGAGGCGCAGGAGCGCGCCAAAAACTTCTTCGAGGCGCAGGGCGACGTCATCGTGCGCCGCGACGGCGGCGGCACCATCACCTATGCCAACGATGCGTTCTGCGCGCTGGCCGGACGCCCGCGCGACGATCTGCTCGCGACCACCTTTGCGCTGCCGGTGGAAATCCAAGGCGACATTGCCAATCTCGCCGACGGCACCCGCGTGCACGACCAGAAGATCGCCGCGCCGGGCGGCGCACGCTGGATCGCCTGGCGCGAGGTTTCAGTGCGCGTCGACGGCGGCAGCGAGGTGCAAAGCGTCGGCCGCGACATGACCGACCGCGTGGTGGCGGAGCGCGCGCTCGGCGATGCCCGCGATCAGGCGGAAGCGGCGAGCCGCGCCAAATCGCGGTTCCTGGCCATGGTTTCACACGAGATCCGCACCCCGCTCAACGGTATCCTCGGCATGGCGGATCTCCTTGGCGACACACCGCTGTCGCCGGAGCAGACCACCTATCTGCACGCCATGAAAACCTCGGGCGACACGCTATTGTCGTTCATCGAGGAAATGCTCGATCTCGCCAAGATCGAAGCCGGCCGGCTCGATCTCGAGGCGCGGCCTTTCGCGCTTGCCGCCTTTGTCGAAGAGGCGGTCGAATTGCTCGGGCCGCGCGCGCAAGCCAAAGGCCTCGAAATCTGCTGTTACGTCGACGAGCGCCTGCCGGCGCGCGTGGTCGGCGATGCGGCGCGGCTGCGCCAAGTGCTGTTCAATCTCGCCGGCAACGCCATCAAGTTCACCGAGCTTGGCGGCGTCTCGATCATCGTCGAGCCGGACGCGCAGCCGGACGTGATCGCAATCTCCGTGCGCGACACCGGCATCGGCATTTCCGACGAAGACCAGGCGCGCATCTTTCTCGAGTTCGAGCAGGCCGACGGCAGCTCGACGCGCAAATTCGGTGGCACCGGCCTCGGCCTGACCATTTCGAAACGCATCGTCGAGCGGATGGCAGGCTCGATCGCCGTCGAGAGCGCGCCCGGTGCAGGCTCGACATTCCGCGTCAGCCTGCCGCTGCCGCGCGTCGGCGACGGTGACGAGCCCGAGGTTGCCATCCCCGACCTTGCCGGCAACGATATTCTCATCGTCGCGCCGGCGGCGATCGAAGCGTCGCTCTTGGCGCGGCGCCTGCAACGCTGGGGCGCACGGACCACCATCGTTCCCGATGAAAGCGTGGCGGCGGCCATTTTGCCGGAGCAGGCCTGGAGCGCCGTGCTGGTCGATCACACGCTCGGCACCGTTGCGAGCGAAGCGCTCGCCCGCATGGCTTGCGTCATTCCTCGCCGCATTGTGCTGGTGACGCCCGCCATGCGCAACGAGCTGGCAGGCCTCAAAGACGCAGGATTTACCGGCTATTTGATCAAGCCGGTGCGCGCCGCCTCGCTCGCCGCACGCTTCGCGCCGGACGACGCCTTCGATCCCGGCACCGCGAGCGAGATGACGGACACCCCGAGCGAAGCGCGTTCCGGTCACGGGCTTTCGATCCTGGTCGCCGAGGACAACGAGATCAACGCGCTGCTGGCGCGCGCGCTTCTGGTCAAGCTCGGCCACCGCCCGACCATGGCTGAAAACGGCGCCGCGGCGATCGAGAGCTGGCTCGCCGCGCGGGCCGGCGGCGCGGCTTACGATTGCGTGCTCATGGATCTGCACATGCCGGGCATGGACGGGCTGGAAGCGACCCGCCGCATCCGCGCCATCGAGACCGAACACAATGACATGCGCACGCCGATCGTCGCGCTGACCGCGAACGTTTCCGCCGAGGATCGCGACGCCTGTCTTGCCGCCGGCATGGATGGTTTTCTGGTCAAACCGCTCGACCGCGAACGGCTCGCTGCCGTGCTTGCTGCATCCAGCGCTTCGGCGCTTGCTGCCTGAAAGCTACAGCCGCCGTAGCGCCACTTCCTCGACGTGGTGGCTTTCGCCCTTCGTCAAGATCAGATCGGCGCGCTGCCGCGTCGGCAAAATGTTCTCGTGCAGATTGACGAGATTGATGCGATTCCAGATCGACGTCGCGGTGGCGGCCGCCTCCTTGTCGGAGAGCCGCGCATAGCGGTGGAAATAGGATTTCGGGTCGGCGAATGCGGTGCCGCGCAAGGTCAGAAACCGGCTGACATACCACGACAGCAGCACGTCCTCCTCGGCGTCGAGATAGATCGAGAAATCGAAAAAGTCGGAGACGAACGGCACCGCCTTGCCGTCCTTCGGCAAGCGCCCGGCTTGCAGCACATTGAGACCTTCGACGATCAAAATGTCCGGCCGGTCGATCTCGATCCACTGGTTCGGGATCACGTCGTAGATCAGGTGCGAATAGACCGGCGCGCGCACCGGACGGCGTCCGGCCTTGATGTCGGACAGAAACAGCAGCAACGCCGGCAGGTCGTAGCTCTCCGGAAAGCCCTTTTTCTCCATCAGGCCTTCACGGTCGAGCACGGCATTGGGAAAGAGGAAGCCGTCGGTGGTGATGAGATCGACCTTGGGCACGTTCGGCCAACGGGCCAAGAGCGCCTGCAGCACGCGCGCCGTGGTCGACTTGCCGACCGCCACCGAGCCGCCGACGCCGATGATATAGGGCATCTTGGTGTCTTCGGTGCCCAAAAAACCTTGCTGGGCGCGAAACAGATTTTGCGTCGCCGCCACATAGAGCGACAGCAGGCGCGACAGCGGCAGATAGATGTCCTCGACCTCGGACATGTCGAGCCGATCGTGCATCGAGCGCAGCCGGGTGACTTCCGCCGGCTCGAGCGTCATCGGCGTATCCTGGCGGAGCGTCGCCCATTCGGCGCGGGAAAACGCGCGGTAGGGCGATACGTCCGGCTCGGTGCGCTGCTCCATTGTGCCTAGCCGCTCTTGCGCGAAGCCTTCTCGTCGAGGCCCGACTGCTGCGTGCGCGCGCCGAGCTCGGCCTCGACTTCAGCGAGCGTGATGCCGCGGGCATGGAGCACGACCAGGAGATGGTAGAGCACGTCGGCGGCTTCGCCGATGACGCGCTCGCGGTCTTCGCCGACCGCGGCAATCGCCGCCTCGACCGCCTCCTCGCCGAGTTTTTTGGCGCAATGCGCCACGCCGCGGTCGAGGAGTTTTCGCGTGTAGGACACCTCGGCGCTCTCCTGCGCCCGCGTCTGGACGCGCTTTTCGAGGTCGTTGAGGGTGAATGTTTGGGCCATCTATGTTCCTTGCGCTTCCTTAGCATCTTCATGCCTAAGCGGGGAGAGGCCGATCAAGGATCGAGCCGCACCGGCAGGCCGGCCCGAGCCATATGGTCCTTGGCCTGGCGCACGGAATATTCGCCGAAGTGGAAGATCGATGCCGCCAGCACGGCGCTGGCATGGCCGCCGCGGATGCCGTCGACCAGGTGATCGAGATTGCCGACGCCGCCCGAGGCGATGACCGGCACGGTGACCGCGTCAGCAATGGCGCGGGTCAGCGCGATATCAAAGCCTTGCCGCGTCCCGTCGCGATCCATCGAGGTGAGCAGGATCTCGCCAGCGCCGAGCGCGACCACCTCGCGGGCATAATCGACGGCGTCGATGCCGGTCGGATTGCGGCCGCCATGGGTGAAAATCTCCCAGCGGTCCACCTCGCCCGGCTTGGAGACTTTTTTGGCATCGATGGCGACCACGATGCACTGATCGCCGAATTTTTCCGCAGCTTCCTTGACGAAGGCGCGACGCGACACCGCCGCGGTATTGATCGACACCTTGTCGGCGCCCGAGGTGAGCAGCGCGCGGATGTCCTCGATGGTGCGCACGCCGCCGCCGACCGTAAGTGGCATGAAACAGGCTTCCGCGGTACGCCGCACCACGTCGAGCATGATGCCGCGGTTCTCGTGGCTCGCCGTGATGTCGAGAAAGGTGAGCTCGTCGGCGCCGGCTTCGTCGTAGGCGATCGAGGCCGCGACCGGATCGCCGGCATCGCGCAGATTGACGAAATTGACGCCCTTGACGACGCGGCCGTCCTTGACGTCGAGGCAGGGAATGACGCGGACCTTGAACATGTCAGACTGTTGCCCGAGCGGTACGCAACACGGCGAGGGCCTCCGCCGCATCGAGCCTGCCGTCATAGAGCGCGCGGCCGGCAATGGCGCCTGCGAGTTTTTGCGCGCGCGGCTCTAGCAACGCCCGTATGTCGTCGATCGAGGCAAGACCGCCCGAGGCGATGACCGGGAGCGATACCGCATCGGCGAGCGCGATGGTGGCGTCGAGGTTCAAACCCTTGAGCATGCCGTCGCGCGCCACGTCCGTATAGACGATCGCCGCGACGCCGGCGTCCTCGAAGCGCCGCGCGATGTCGAGCGCGGACAGCTCCGACGTCGCAGCCCAGCCTTCGACCGCAACCTTGCCGTCGCGCGCGTCGAGACCGACGGCGACGCGGCCGGGGTAAGCGCGTGCCGCTTCCTTCACCAGCGCCGGGTCGCGCACCGCCGCGGTGCCGATGATGACCCGCGCAACCCCCTTGCCGAGCCAGCCATCGATGGTGGCGCGGTCGCGAATGCCGCCGCCGAGCTGCAGCGGAATTTTGACGGCGCCGAGAATGCCCTCGACCGCCGAAGCATTCATCGGCTTGCCGGCAAACGCGCCGTCGAGATCGACCAAATGCAGATATTCAAAGCCCTGCCGCTCGAACGTTTGCGCCTGCGCCGCCGGATCGCGGTTGAACACAGTCGCGCGCGCCATATCGCCTTGTTGCAGGCGCACGGCAAGGCCGTCCTTGAGATCGATGGCGGGAAACAGGATCACGGCACAAAATCTGCAGCTAAGGGGTATGGTGACAGCAATGTAATCACGGATTCCATTGCAGAAAGTTCGCGATCAGCGCCAGCCCGAGCTTTTGGCTCTTCTCGGGATGGAATTGGGTGCCGAAAATGTTGTCGCGCGCTACGATCGCGGTGACGGCGCCGCCATACTCGGCATCGGCCACCAGATCGGCGCGGTGCGCGGGATTGAGCTGATACGAGTGCACGAAATAGGCGTGCCGCCCCTGTGGGCCGAATGTCAGGCCGTCGAGCACGGGGTGTGGTCGCGCGACATTGAGCGTATTCCAGCCCATGTGCGGGATTTTCAAGTTCGGATCGCTCGGCACGATGCGATCGACCTCGCCGGGGATCCAGCCCAAGCCCTCCGTCACCTCGTATTCGCGGCCGCGCTCGGCCAGCAATTGCATGCCGACGCAGATGCCGAAGAACGGCCTGCCCTTTTTTCGCACCGCCTCATCGAGCGCACCGACCATGCCGTCCACGGCATCGAGCCCACGCCGGCAATCGGCGAAGGCGCCGACGCCCGGCAGCACCACGCGGTCGGCGCTCGCCACCACCGCAGGATCGTTCGTCACAACGATGGATTGGCCGCAGCCGGCCTCCTGCGCGGCGCGTTCGAACGCCTTCGCGGCCGAGTGCAAATTGCCGGAGCCGTAATCGACAATCGCCACGCTCATCGCGGCGCTCCGGGTTCCGGAAAAAGCCCGATTATGTCTGGCCCGGACGGCCTACGCTGGAACGGCGCGGCTGACGGAGATGCGGATGTCGGCGCGGGCAGCTGCCCGGGCGGCGAATTCGCCCGCCGCAGCCATGCGTCGAAAAAACGCCGCTCGGCATCTTCGACATCGGCGCCGCTGACGACACCGAGATTTTTCCAGCCGCGGCGGCTCAGCGTGAAACGGCGCAGTGTGCCGGCCTCGAAACCAACCAGGAGTCCAAGGAGAATGCCGATGAGGTTCGCGGCAAGGGACGGCGCACCGGACAGCTTCACCGGAATTTCGATCGTGCCCACGATCACGACATAGCCGATCAGCACCAGCCACATCCGGTGCCGCAGCATCCACAGCGGCGCGAACAGGAAGGCCCACCACGAGAAGCCGTCGCGCACGAATGCGAAGCGCTCCACGTCGGGTGCGGCGGCGCCGGCCCGCAAGGGCGGCTCGTGCACGGTGTAGACGGACATAGCCGGTTCTCGTTTCTGTCATCCCTCACGTAAGGCGAGGGACGCGATAATCAATTGCCGAGTGCGCCTTTGGTCGAGGGCACCTCGTTGGCGGCACGCGGATCGATGGCCACCGCCGCCCGCAGCGCCCGCGCCAAACCCTTGAAGCAGGATTCGGCAATATGATGGTCGTTGCTGCCGTAAAGGGTGGCGACGTGCAGCGTCACGCCCGCGTTCATGGCAAAGGCCTGAAACCACTCCTGCACCAACGCGGTGTCGAAAGCGCCGATCTTGGCGCGCACGAACGCGACCTGAAAAACCAGAAACGGCCGGCCGGAAATGTCGATCGCCACGCGGGTCAGCGCCTCGTCCATCGGCAAATGCACGTCGGCATAACGCGTGATGCCCTTCATGTCGCCCAAGGCCTGCTTGACGGCCTGGCCGAGCGCGATACCGACGTCTTCGGTGGTGTGATGCTGGTCGATGTGCAGATCGCCCTTGGCTTTGACAGTGAGATCGATGCGCGAATGCCGCGCCAGCAGGTCCAGCATGTGATCCAGAAAGCCGATGCCGGTCGCGATCGACGACGCGCCGGTGCCGTCGAGATCGACCGCGACCTCGACGTCGGTTTCCTTCGTGGTCCGTTTCACGGACGCCTTGCGCATGACTGTCCTCGCGAATTTGTGCGCCTTTTATCAGGGGTTCCCGGCCTACGCCACCGCGGCGCAATATCGCATTTTGTAGCTACAAAATAGTGGACAGAGCCATTATATCGTAGCTACAATATAACTATGACGATTGCCGGCCTATATGCGTGGGACGAACGAAAGCGCGCTTCGAACTTAAGAAAGCACGGTGTCGATTTCGCAATCGTCCAAAACTTCGACTTCGAGACCGCGCTTGTTCTTCGCGACGACAGGAAGAACTACGGCGAGGAGCGCTTTCGCGCCTACGGTACAATTAAGGGGCGACTTCACGCTCTGGTCTTCACACACCGTGAAGGACGAATCCGCGTCATTTCACTGCGCAAAAGCAACGCAAGAGAGATAGCAACCTATGCCGCGAGCAAGACATCATCGTAAGCGCGACTTGGAAAGTAAACACGACTTGGAAAATCCGGAATGGACCAAGGAAGATTTTGCGCGCGCCCGGCCGGCCTCTGAAGTTGTTCCCGAAATCGTGGCTGCTTACCGCCGCGTCCGTGGGCCGCAAAAACGGCCGACCAAGCGTTTGGTTTCGCTGCGTCTCGATCCGGACGTCATCGAGCACTTCCGCGCGCGCGGGCCGGGCTGGCAAGCGCGCATCAATACGACGTTGCGCAAAGCCGTCGGCCTGTCGTAGCGCTTGGTTGTTCGATTGAATTGCAGCGCGCGCCTTCCTAGATCAAGCTGCGCGCGAGGACATCCATGGACAATTCGCAATCCAGCCTCTGGCACGGCACTACCATCCTCACCGTCCGCAAGGGCGGCGTGGTGGCGGTCGGCGGCGACGGCCAGGTCACGATCGGCCAGACCATCGTCAAGGCCAATGCCAAGAAAGTGCGCCGGCTCGGCAAGGGCGAGGTCATCGGCGGCTTCGCCGGCGCCACCGCCGACGCCTTTACGCTGTTCGAGCGGCTCGAGAGCAAGCTCGAGCAATATCCCGGCCAGCTGACCCGCGCCGCGGTCGAGCTCGCCAAGGATTGGCGTACCGACCGTTATCTGCGGCGCCTCGAAGCCATGATGATCGTCGCCGACAAGGACGTGTCGCTGGTGCTCACCGGCACCGGCGACGTGCTCGAGCCGGAGGCCGGCATCGTCGGTATCGGTTCCGGCGGCAATTATGCGCTGGCCGCGGCGCGCGCCCTGGCCGACGGGCCGCTCGATGCCGAGGCGATCGTGCGCCGGGCCCTCGACATCGCCGCCGACATCTGCGTGTACACCAACCGCAATGTCACGGTGGAGAAGCTGTGATGCTTGACGAAGACGATCTTGAAGCGGCCGTTGCCGAGGGCATCGTCACCCCGGCGCAGCTTGAAGCGCTACGCGTGTTCGCCGGCAGCCGGCGGCACGCCGCCGAGCGCGCCGACGACGAGCGCTTCCGGTTCATGCGCGGTTTCAATGATTTCTTCTTCGCGGTCGGCGTCGTCCTGTTCGGCATCGGCATTGCTTATTTCGCGGGCGTTGATCCGATCGAGAATTTGGTCGCCGCCGGCCTCATTTGGGCGCTTGCGGAGTTTCTGGTGCGACGCATGCGGCTGGTGCTGCCCGGCATTCTGCTGGCGTGCCTGTTCGTATTCTTCGCATTCCGGCTGACCGAGCTCGACTGGTCGCATGTCGCGCAAGTGACCGGATTGCCGTTGCGCCTGCCGGCAGGATTTCCACGCAGCCCCGTGCTCGGCAGCTTCGAACCGATTGCGATTGCGGCGAAGGCGGTGGTCGCCGGGCTTGCGGCAACCGCTTTCTATGCGCGCTTTCGCCTGCCATTCGCGCTGCTGCTGATCGCTGCCAATATTGTCCTGCTCGTTACGAAGGTGTTCGGTGCACTCCTCTTTCCACGCGTCGTGACGCCTTCGCTCATCTTGCTGGTCTGTGGGCTTGGCGTGTTCGCGGCCGCGATGGTGTACGACCTGTCCGACCGTATGCGCATGACGCGCGCGGCAGACTGCGCGTTCTGGCTGCATCTGCTTGCGGCACCTCTGATTGTCCACTCGCTGATCCGTTTGATCCTGCCGGCCCCCGCCGCTCCTCCCGGCGCTATGCCGTTCGGACTGGGCATGAACACGACAAGCGCAGTCACGATTTTTGTCATTGTGGCTGTCTTGACCGCCATTGCGGTTTTGATCGATCGCCGCGCGTTGCTTGTTTCGGCGTTGATCTATCTCGGCATCGCCATCGGATATGCGATCACCGGCGCCATCCGCGCCGACACCGGGAGCCAGCCGGCCGTATTCTTCGCAACCCTGGTGATCCTCGGCACGATGGTGTTGGCACTCGGCGTGGGCTGGCAGCCGCTGCGCCGCGTTTTCCTTCGGCTGTTTCCGTCCGCTTTTGTCGATCGGTTTCCACCCGTCGCGTATCCTGCATGACCGACTTTTCGCCCGGCGAAATTATCCGCTACGAGCGCGACCATTTCATCGTCGGTCGGGCGGTTGCCAAGCGCTCGACCGCGGTCGCGCTGCGCAACCCAACGGCGAAGGGAGCATGATCCATGGACCCTTCCGTCTATGCATTTCGCCCGATATCGGCCGTAGACCTGCCCCAGGTACAGCGTTGGCTCAAGGCGCCGCATGTGGCCGAATGGTGGGGCGATCCTGACGAGCAGTTTAGATTGGTGAGCGGAGATCTCGATCATTCCGCAATGGACCAGTACGTCGTTACGGCAGACAATCGCCCGTTCGCTTACCTGCAATGCTACGATCCGACCGCCTGGTCGAACAATGGACTCGGTGCGCAACCAGACGGCACGCGCGGCATAGATCAATTCATCGGCGAGCCAGACATGATTGATCGCGGTCACGGCTCCGCGTTAATCGGCGCTTTTGTCGATCACTTACT
The DNA here is from genome assembly GCA_035317145.1 of Xanthobacteraceae bacterium. GTDB lineage: Bacteria > Pseudomonadota > Alphaproteobacteria > Rhizobiales > Xanthobacteraceae > BOG-931. The sequence goes on from DATHHM010000185.1 coordinate 34,395, forward strand.
CAACGCAGGCACGCCGCGCGTGGTGACCGATCCTGATCCTGCCAATGTCCGCGCGGTGCGGGCCTACGAAAAGGCCGGCTTCCAAAAAGTTAGCCTGGTGAATACGCTCGACGGCCGCGCCCTCTTGATGGTACGCAACGCATGACAGACTTTTCCCCTCGCGAGATCGTTTCCGAGCTCGACCGCTTCATCGTCGGCCAGGGCGACGCCAAGCGCGCAGTGGCGATCGCGCTGCGTAACCGTTGGCGCCGGCTGCAGCTCGACGAGCGCCTGCGCGAGGAAGTGCAGCCGAAGAATATTTTGATGATCGGGCCCACCGGCGTCGGCAAGACCGAGATATCACGCCGCCTCGCCAAGCTCGCCGGCGCGCCGTTCCTCAAGGTCGAGGCGACGAAATTCACCGAGGTCGGCTACGTCGGCCGCGACGTCGAGCAGATCGTGCGCGACCTCGTCGAAATCTCCATCACGTTGACGCGCGAGCGCAAACGCAAGGACGTCCAGGCTCGCGCCCAACAGGCCGCCGAAGATCGCGTGCTCGACGCGCTGGTCGGCGCCAATGCCAGCGCCTCGACCAAGGAAGCGTTCCGGAAAAAGCTGCGCTCGGGCGAACTCAACGACAAGGAGATCGAAATCGAGGTGCAGGCCGCTGGCGGCGGCATGCCGCTGTTCGACATTCCCGGCATGCCCGGCGCCCAGATGGGTGCGGTCTCGATCGGCGACATTTTCGGCAAGCTCGGCGGCGGCCGCACCAAGACGCGCCGCGTCACCGTGCACGAATCCTACGACATCCTGATCAACGAGGAATCCGACAAGCTGCTCGACAACGATCAGCTCACCCAGGAAGCCATCAAGACGGTCGAGAACAACGGCATCGTGTTCCTGGACGAGATCGACAAGATCTGCGCGCGCGAAGGCCGCATGGGCGCCGACGTGTCGCGCGAAGGCGTGCAACGCGATCTGTTGCCGCTGATCGAAGGCACCACCGTCGCCACCAAGCACGGCTCGGTGAAGACCGACCACATCCTGTTCATCGCCTCGGGCGCGTTCCATATCTCAAAACCGTCGGACCTGTTGCCCGAGCTGCAAGGCCGGCTGCCGATCCGCGTCGAGCTCAAACCGCTGACGCGTGACGACATGCGACGCATTCTCACCGAGCCGGAAGCGTCCCTGATCAAGCAATATATCGCGCTGATGGCGACCGAAGGCGTGACGCTCGAATTCTCCGAGGACGCGATCGACGCGGTCGCCGACGTCGCGGTGGCGGTGAATTCGAGCGTGGAGAATATCGGCGCCCGGCGGTTGCAGACGGTGATGGAAAGGGTGCTCGATGAAGTCTCATTCGCCGCGCCGGACCGCTCTGGCGAAACCATGAAAATCGACGCCGCCTATGTGCACAAGCATGTCGGCGACCTCGCCAAGAACGCGGATTTGAGCCGGTTCATTCTTTAGCGCGCGCTAAGCGCTACGCCCGGTCAGCGTGACGCAGCCCCACTACGTGGCATGAGCGGGCAATCGCGGCTAATCTTGACGCCAATGAACCGGGGTAGGGCCGTGCTGACACGTCGCCGGCTGATTGCAGGATCCGCTGCATCGGTGCTGGCGCCGAACGTGATGGCGCGCACCGCGCGGGCCGAGGCGTGGCCCAACCGTTCGATCCGCATGATCGTGCCGCTGGCGGCGGGAGGGCCGACGGATTCCGTCGCCCGCGTCCTGGCCGAACAGCTATCGAAGCGGTGGGGCCAACAGGTCGTCATCGAGAACAAATCCGGCGGCGGCACCAATATCGGCAACGCCTATGTCGCCCACGCCGATCCTGACGGCTATACGGTGCTCTACGGCACCTCGTCGGTTGCCGTGAACGCCACGCTGTACCATGCGCTCGACTACGATCCGATCGCAGATCTGGCGCCGGTTTCGCTGGTGGCGAAATTTCCGTTCTTCATGTTCGTTCCGAATTCCTCGCCGGCCAAGACCGTCATGGAATTCGTCGCCTATGTGAAATCGCGGCCGGACAAGCTCGTCATGGGTTCGCCCGGCACCGGCAGCGCACCGCATCTCGCCGAAGAGTTTTTTCTGCAGAAGGCCGGAATCCAGATGACGCACGCGCCCTATCGCGGCGCGGCGCCGGCGTTCATTGATCTCATTCCCGGCCGTATCGACTGTTATTTCGGCAGCGGCGAATTGCTGACCTATTCGCGCTCGGGCCAGGTGCGCGCGCTAGCGACGACAGGCAGCAAAAGGGCGGCGGCGGAACCGGACTTGCCGACCATCGCCGAGGCCGGCGTTGCCGGTTATGTGGTCGACTCGTGGCAGGGCGTGTTTGTGCCGAAAAAGACGCCGCCGGACCTCGTCAAGAAAATGAGCGCCGATATCATCGCCGCTCTGGCCGACCCGGCAACCGCCGAACAACTCGCGCGTTCCGCCTATACGGCGCGCGGCTCTTCGCCCGAGGAGCTGCGGGATTTTCTAAAAGCCGATGCCGAGAAATGGAACGCCGTTATCAAGACGGCCGGATTGAAGATCGATTAATTCTTCATCGGCTCACGGCTGATTTCGCGGATCATCTCCATCCACTTCTCAACCTGATCGAGGGTGCGCTTGTCTTTGGAATTATCGCGTGCGGGCTTCGGCTTCGTTTGGATATCGACGGTCTCGGACATGATCTGTCGCACTCCGATTACTATCTAGTGGAGCATGATCTTTTCGGAAAACCGGTTTCCACTTTTCCGGATCATGCTCCGGCATTCCAATCGCGTACGCCGTTGTCGCAGATGACATTGTCCGATTCTTGCTCGCCGTATGAAATTCCAATGGTTATGGTTAACAGTGCGGCCTACTTGCCCCGTCGTAGCCGCACATAAAGCGCGCCTTCGCCGCCGTGGCCGACATGGGCGTCGTCGAAGCCGACGACAAGCAGGCGGAATTCCGGCAAGGCGAGCCACATTGGTACCTGTCGCTTGAGCACGCCGGGCTTGTAGTCGGCATCGCGCTCGGCGCTGCCCGATGATTTGCGCAGGCCTTTGCCGGTGACGACGAGCGCGGTCTTGACGCCACTGGCTTGCGCGCGATGCAGAAACCGCAGCAGCGCCGCATGCGCCTGCTGCTGCGTCATGCCGTGCAGGTCGAGGCGCGCGTCGATCGGCTCGCGGCCACGCGCGACGCGCTGCTTG
>DATHHM010000186.1:0-2346 GCA_035317145.1 Xanthobacteraceae bacterium
TTCGCCGCGGCGCACCCAGGACAATCGCAGGGAATCGCTGATGATGTCGCTGTTGGTGCGGGCATGGGTGCCGACCCTGACATTGTCGAGCACCGAGAGATTGGGAAACAGCGCGACATTCTGGAAGGTGCGGCCGATGCCGATTTCGGCGATCTTGTGCGCCGGCCGCGTCAGGATGCTGGCGCCTTCCAGCAGGATGTCGCCCTTGCTGGGCTGGTAAAGCCTGGAGAGACAATTGAAGAGCGTGGTCTTGCCGGCGCCGTTCGGCCCGATCAGGCCGAGGATCTGTCCCTTCTTCATGTCGAAGGACACGCCGTTCAACGCGATGATGCCGCCGAACACGACGCTGACGTCGCGAACCGCGAGCAGGGGATCAACCGAACTGGCTTGTCCCTGCGCGAGTTGTGCCTGCGTCATGCCGTCAGGCCTCTAAGGCCGGCGCGATGAAGGCTACTCGATCCCCTCGACCACACGTGCAACTTTCCCTCCTGCTTTCATCTTTTTGGTTTCTTGTTTTTTTGATTGCGGCGCCGCGCCGCCGAGCGCGGCTTCGATGTTCCTTACCATCGCCACGAGACGAGGTCCAATGTCGCTGCGCAACCGGTCTTCCGTGAAACGGAATGCGGGCGCACCGCAATTGAAGGCATAAGGACCGGTTCCATCGTTGAGCTTCAACGCCACACCGACAGCGTGCACGTCGTCCTGCCACTCGCCCACCGAAATTGTAAAGCCGTTGCGCTCCACCATTTCACCGGCGCGCTCGATGCCGTCGCGCATGCGCGGCCAGCGGTTGCCGTAATGCTCGCGGAGATCGCGCAATAATGCGGCGCGCTCCTCATCCGGCAGCGCCCAGATATAGGCGCGCCCCATCGCCGTCGTTGCCATCGGTATCCGCGAACCGACGTCGAGTTGAACGCCGAGTGCGAGACCGTCCCGGCTTTGGCCGACATAGATCATGCTGAGACGGTCGCGGGCGCCGACCGCCACCGCGCCGCCGGTCTCGCGCATGACTTCCTCGCGATAGGACTCGGACAAATGCCGAACGCCGAGATTTGCAAGGGCGGCATACCCCAGTGCCATGGCTGCCGGTGCGAGTTGATATTTCTCGAACCGCGGAACCTGTGTAAGGTAACCGAGCTTGGTCAAAGTATAGGTCAGCCGCGAAATGGTCGGCTTTGGCAAGTTCGTACGGGCCGCGATCTCTTGATTGCCAAGAAGCCCGTCGTTGGGATGAAATGCGCGCAACACATCCAGGCCGCGAGACAACGCGACGACGAAGCTGCGATCGGTCGCCGCTTTCTTGGCTGGACGCTTCATTCCCTGCTGCTGTGCTGATGTCGTTGACAAGGGACGTGCTTCAAAATAACCCTCCCTGTCAAGATGTGGAATTAAATTCCGCACTGCGAAATCAATCAAAAACCCGATGTTCAAGGAGAGTGCCGTGAGTGAAGTGGTCAAGCTCGAGCGTCATGACGCGATCGCCATCGTCACCGTCGATAGCCCTCCGGTGAACGCGCTGAGCGCGGCAGTTCGTCGCGGCATCTTTGAATGCGTCAAAACTGCCGCCGCCGATCCGCAAGTGAAGGCCATTGTGCTCACCTGCGGCGGCCGCACCTTTATCGCCGGCGCCGACATCACCGAATTCGGCAAGCCGCCGCAGCCGCCGAGCCTCGCCGAGGTGATTTCCGAACTCGAAAATTGTCCGAAGCCGGTCATTGCCGCGATTCACGGCACCGCCCTGGGCGGCGGGCTCGAAGTCGCACTCGGCTGTCACTTCCGCGTTGCCACCAAGGACGCGAGACTCGGCCTGCCGGAAGTAAAACTCGGGCTGCTGCCGGGCGCCGGCGGCACGCAGCGGCTGCCGCGCGCGGTCGGTCCTGAACTCGCGGTCAAGATGATCGTCGGCGGCGATCCGATCGGCGCCGCGGAGGCCCTGAAGCAGGGGCTGATCGAGGAGATCGTCGAGGGGCCGGCGTCGGGCGGCGAAGCGTTCGCGCGCAAGGTGCTGAGCGAGAAGCGCCCGTTGCGCAAATTGCGCGATGACGATTCAAAACTCGCGGCGGCGAAGGCCGACCGCTCGATCTTCACCAACGCAGTCGCAGCCCTCACCAAGAAGGCCCGCGGACTGGAAGCGCCGTTTGCCGCCGCCGACGCGGTCGGCGCCGCGATCGACCTGCCGTTCGACGAAGGGCTTAAGAAGGAACGCGAGGGTTTCCTCAAGCTGGTATCCAGCGACCAGTCGAAGGCACAGCGCTACGCCTTCTTCTCCGAGCGCGAGGCGGCCAAGGTCGCCGGCGTCCCCGACGGCACCAAGCCGCGCACGGTCGAGCGCGTCGCCATTATCGG
>DATHHM010000187.1:0-2949 GCA_035317145.1 Xanthobacteraceae bacterium
GCCGGCGGCCGGCTCGTCGAGCAACAGAATGTCCGGATCGCTGGCGAGCCCGAGCACGATCTCGAGCTGGCGCTGCTCGCCGTGGGACAGATAGCGCACCTCGGTGTCCTTGCGGTCGAGGAACGCGGCGCGGGTCAGCAGTTCGTGCGCCTTGTCGTAGACGTCGCGATAGGACGACATGAAGCGCCACATCACGTATTTCGAGGCGCGCCGGCCCTTGATCGCCAGCAGCACGTTGTCGAGTACCGAGAGCTTTGGAAAGAGACTTGTCACCTGGAACGTGCGCGCCATGCCGAGCGCGGTGCGCCGGTGGCTCGGCCAGCGCGTCACGTCCTGGCCGAACAGCAGCACCCGGCCCGACGACGCCGGCAGAATGCCGGTAATGAGATTGAACAACGTGGTCTTGCCGGCGCCGTTCGGGCCGATGATGGCCTTGCGGTCGCCGGGCATGATTTTCAGGCAGACGCCGCGCACGGCGCGCAAGCCGCCGAAGGCCTTCGACAGGTCCTTCAGCTCGAGCACCGGCGCGGCGTCGACAGCGCTCATTCGCAATTTTTGCAGGGCGGGAATTCGCGGCTATAGACCGGCTGCTTGAGGAACGCGTCCTTGCCGTAGGTCCAGAACTGGCTGACGGCCGGATAGGTCTTGATCACCACGTTCCACAGCTCGTCCTTGTCGTAGCCGAACATCTTCGTCTTCTCGACCTTCTTGATGTAGATGTCCTGGACCGGATTGCGCATGTCGTCGAAGCTGACCGGCCCGCGCGGCGCGTCGACCTTGAGGGCCAGCATTTTCGCGATGAAGGCTTCCGGTCCGGGCCACGCGCCCTTGGTCTGTTTCATCACCATGTCGATCATCATCGCCGTGGTGTAGTTGCTCTCGGAGAAATACGACGGCACCTTGCCGTATTTGGCGCGGTAAGCCTTGACGAAGGCCTCGTTCCTCGGCGTCTGCAGGCCGGCGCTGTATTGCAGCGCCGAGACGTCGCCGATCACTTCGTCGCCCATGAACGGCAGCACCGATTCGTCGTAGCTGGTGCCGCCGCCGATGATCGGCTTGGTCCAGCCGGACGCGCGCAATTGCTTGGGGAACTGCAGCGGCATCGGCCCGACCATCAGCGAGAACACCGCGTCGGCATCGGCCTTGAAGGTCGGGATATAGGGCCCGAAATCCTTGGTGCCGAGCGGCGGCCAGATCTTCTGGATGATCTTGCCGCCGCAATCCTCGAACGCCTTCTGAAAGCCGCCGACCGCTTCATAGCCGAACGCATAGTCGGCGCCGACGGTGATGATCTTCTTGTAACCCTGGTCGCAGGCCCATTGGCCGAGCGGATGATGCGGCTGCGATGAGGTCCAGCTGGTGCGGATGAAATAGGGATAATTGCCGAGCTGACGCTGGGTGAGATCGTCGGCTGCCGGCACCGAAGCGATATAGACGGTCTTCTCGGCGGTCGATACCGGTGCCAGCGCATAGCCCTCCGGCGCCAGCACGCCGCCGACCAGCAGTTGCACGTGATCCTCGAGGATAAGCTTCTTCGCCTTGGTCACGGCGGTATCGGGCTTGCCCTGGCTGTCCTCGATGATCAGATTGACCTTGGCGCCGGCGAAGTTGCTGCCGACTTCGTCGAGATACATCTTGAAGCCGTTGGTCATGTCGGCGCCGACCTGGGCGAACGGGCCGGTCATCGGCGCGATCAAGCCGATGCGCAATTCTTCCTGAGCCGCCGCGGGCAAAAATCCCGCCGCCAACGCGAGGCAGGCTCCGATCAGCATCGCGCCGGCTCGCCTTCCCAACTTGCTCGTCATGGTTTTACTCCCTTGGGTTGGATCACTCTATTCTCAATGCGGCGCTGCCGCCGACTTCACTTGCGCCGTGCGCCATTGGCGAATGCGCTCCGGAATGCTCATCAGCCCGCCGGGCAGATAAAGAATGACCAGCACATAGACGCCGCCGAGCACGTATTGCCACCAGTGCACGAGCGTACTGAGATATTCGCGGATGAACAGCACGACGCTGGCGCCGATGATGCCGCCGACCAATGTGCCGGCACCGCCCAGCACTGCCATTAACAGCGCATCGACCGACGTGGTCAGCACCACGTTCTCGGGGCTGACAATGCCGGCAGTGTGCGCCCACAGCACGCCGGAAAGCCCGCCGAAGGCGCCGGCGATGATGAAGGCGATATATTTGTGCAGCCAGGTATTGTAGCCGAGGATTTTCATGCGCGGCTCGCGCTCGCGAATGCCGACCAGGCTGCGGCCGAACGGCGAGCGCACGACGGTGTACAGGACCAGGAGCGAAACCGCGGAGAAGCCGAACACCACGTAGAAGAACGTCACCTGGTTGGCGAGGTCGATGCCGAATTTGGGGCGATGCTGGAGATTGATGCCGTTGTCGCCGCCGGTCAGCGAGTTCCAGCGATAGGCCAGCCCCCACACGCATTGCCCGAGCGCCAGCGTGATCATCAGGAAATAGACGCCGGTGGCGCGGGTCGCGAGCAGCCCGAACAGCGCGGCAAGAGCCGCGGCGCCGAGCATGCCGAACACGATCACCAGCCAGAAATCGTAGCCGAGCCCGACTTGGTAGCGCGCGGCAAGGATCGCGGTCAGATAAGCGCCGACGCCGAGATAGGCGGCCTGCCCGAGCGAGGCGAGGCCGGTGAAGCCGAGCAAGAGGTCGAGGCTCATCACCAGGATGGAGAAGGCGAGCGCCCGCGTCGCCAACAGAATGATGAACGACGTGGTATGCGGAACGACCAGCGCGACGGCGGCGAGCGCCACGATCACGATCAGGATTTTTACGCGATCGCGCGCCATGCTCATTCCCGTCCGAACAGCCCGGTCGGCTTGACCGCCAGGATCAGGGCCATCGGCGCATAGAGCGTGAAGTAGGAGATTTCGGGAAACAACGCCTTGCCGAAATTGTCGGCGAGCCCGACGATCAACGCGC
>DATHHM010000188.1:0-11280 GCA_035317145.1 Xanthobacteraceae bacterium
CGGTCGATCCGCTGCTGATCAACGTGGTGCGCTCGCTGGGCGGCGGCGAATGGGACCTTTATCGAAAAGTGATCTTCCCCAGCGTGTTGCCCTATATCGTCGCCGCCAGCCGCATCGCCGTCGGCCGCGCCCTGATCGGCGTGCTGGTCGGCGAGTTTTTCGCCGCGTCCGAGGGCATCGGCTACGCCATCTCGAGGTTCGGCGACATTTTCTCGCTCGACCGCATGTTCGCCTGCATTCTTACGGTGATGGTGATCGCCGTGGTGCTGACCGAAGGCATCCGCTGGGCGGAGCGCGCCGCCTTCCCATGGCGCAGCGGGCGCTAAACCATGACCGAAATCCAGGCCACGGATGTGATCCTTGCCTCAACCGTTGCGGCCGACGACGACGTCGCGTCGCGCAAGAGCGTATGGCGTCGCTTCGAGCCAACCATCCTCGGCACCGGCACCATCGTTCTGCTGCTGCTGGTCTGGCAATTCCTGCCGGATTTCGTGCCCATGAAGGCCGGCACAAAACTGTTCTTCACGGTGCCGAGCCATATCGCCGGCACATTGTGGAACATGTTCGCGACCGGTTCGATCTGGAAACCGCTCGGGGTGAGTGCATCGGCTTTTGCGATCGGTCTTCTGCTGGCCATCGTCGCCGGCCTGCCGCTCGGCGTCCTGCTCGGCCGTTCGGCGACGCTCAACGCCATGATCGATCCGTTCATCACGGCGTTCAATGCGACGCCGCGGCTGGTCTTCCTGCCGCTGTTGATGCTGTGGTTCGGCATCGGCATCTGGTCGAAAGTCGCCGTAGTGTTCCTCGGCGCGCTGTTTCCGCTTTTGATCAACACCTATGAGGGCGTGCGCAACGCCGACAAGATTCTGATCAACGTGGTGCGCTCGTTCGGCGCCGGCGAATGGGATATTGCGCGCCTCGTCGTGGTGCCCAATTCGCTGCCTTTCATCATCGTCGGCTTGCGGCTCGCCATCGGCCGCGCCGTGCTCGGCGTCGTGGTGTCGGAATTCTTCGGCTCGCAGGACGGCCTCGGCGTCGTCATGGTGCGCGCCGCGAGCCAGTTCAAGGTCGACATCGTATTCGCCGGCCTGATCGTGTTTGCGGCGCTGTCGTTGATCATGACCGGGCTGGTCAAGCTGCTCGAAGACCGCCTGACCCACTGGCGGCCGGAGCACAGCAACGCCGGCTGAATGACCGACGGCCATCGGCCTGCGCTCGCTCGCCGGGCTACGGCACTACCGCGGCAGTGGCAATCGCGGCAGCGACGGAACCGTCGGACCAGGCACGCCGCCCGGTAGCGGCTGCGACGGCGGCGACAGGTTAGGCGGCCCGAGCGGAGGCACCGTATCGGGCCCTTGCTGCAGCGTCGGTGTATTCGGCGGAAGCGTTGCCGGCAGCGTAGGTTGCGGCTGCAGTAGCGTCGGTCCGATCGAGGGGCCCGGCGGCAGCAGATTCAATCGCTGTCGCTGCCCGGGCGGCGCAAGCGGCGCCGGCGTGGGGCCGTTCTGCCGCAGCAAGTTTTGTCGATTCTGCCGCTGCAAGATGAGCTGCCGGCCCAGCCGCTGCGCGGCGTAGGCTAGGCGCACGAAGGCGAAATCGCGATCGGACTCGGAAGCGGAAATCGGCACGACCACGGCGGCAAATCCGCCGCCCGGCGCGGCGCGCACGGCAAAGCCGGTAACGGCGCGGGTCAGCGCGCCGAGCGGCCTGCCGTCACGGCCGAACAGTTCGATCCGCCCGACCCGGCCGTCGGCATCGGGATAGAGCTTGATGATGCTCTGAGTAACGGCCCCCGCCGCACCGGCCGCGGGGACCTCGATGACGCCGGTTGTGCCGCGAATACCGATTGTTGCCGTTGGAGTAACGATCTTCATATCTCCGGTCTTGGCGACCGCGCTGGCGACGAATGCAATCGTGCCGCGGGCGACGTCGAACGCGGCGATGTTGTTAGTCCCACGTTCCTGATAAACGAAATCATCCACCGCGATGCGCGAATTCGGTCGTAATGAAAAAGTCGTCGCGTCGTCGAAGGTGATGCCGAGCGTCCCGTTCACGGCGGTCTGCAACACGTCGCCCTTGAATATGGCGTCTTTTACCTTCAGCGCGTTGGTCGCCGAACTGCGCGTGACCGACGCGCCGCCCTGCAACGTAGCGACGGCGCCGATCGGAGTGGCGGATGTCGGCGCAGGCTGCGCCGCCGCCGGTGCCGGAGCTTGAGCCACGCGGAATCGCCCCGCGGCATCCGAGCCCGCGGGCGAGCTGCCACCCCAAAGCACCATGCCCCCCAGGGCAAGCACCGTAAATGCTTTTCGAAAGCCGAACATGCGCTGAGTGGAAGACCGGACCGAACGCCTTTTCTGTCCACCCCGTTTCGCTCACGGGACGGACGACATGAGTATATTAATTTTTGGCCGGCGCCTGAGATCCCTCACGCCGTAATCGTGGCGCCGGGCGATTCTATCGACGCCCCCACATTGGCAGCACTATTTTGGGCCGCACTATTCTCCAGCCCATCGAGCTGCTGCTCGATTTGGCCGATGACGTGCCGTGAGAATGGCCCAAGATGCAGATAAAGCGCCGTCAGCAGGGCGATAATGCGAGCCCGTTGCGGATTTTTTGCTGCGCATTCAACGATTGTGCGCCTGAATATGTCTTGCGCTCCCGGCAGCCTGGACAAAATCCGGTGGACGACTTCCAGGCCGCCAAGCTTGCTCCTGGGATTGTTGACACGTATCTGGCGATTTTGATTCGAGCTGCCGAGAAGATGCGACAAGCGTTGCAGACGCTTGGCGTAGGCAGCGGGCTCGTAGACTTCTTCCAGGACGCGCTTGTAGTCGGACAGGATTTCGCTTCGCGGCCGCAGTGTGTCGAAATTCAAGCCTTGCGTGCATTGATCCATGCCGACGACGCCGTCCAATAAAGGCTCCGGGTGCAGGCGGCCTTCGCTCTGCAGCCGGCGCGTCAGTTGGGTGTTCGGCAGCGCATAAAGCAGGCCGACCATGCAGACCGGAATAGCGGCGTCCTCGATGAGCGCGATGATGGCGTCGGCGACCGATCCGCGCTCGCTGTCGAAGCCGACGATGAAACCCGCCGTGACATAGAGCCCGGCCGCGTAAATCTTGTGGACGCTCTGGACGATGTCCCGCCGCGTATTCTGCTTTTTCCGCATCGCGATCAGCGTCGAGGTGTCCGGGCTCTCAATGCCGACGAAGACGCCAATGAAGTTGGCCTCGTTCAAAAGCCTCAAGAGTTCCCCATCGTCGGCCAGATTGAGCGACGCCTCGGTGGTGAACTCGAACGGATAGTCGTGTTGTTCGAGCCATGTCTTCAACTCGGGCAGGAACGCCTTGACCGCCTTCTTGTTGCCGATGAGGTTGTCGTCGACGAAGTCGACGTGACCGCGGTAGCCGAGACGATACAGCGTCTCCAGCTCATGCAGCATCTGGGCGTTGGTCTTGGCGCGGGGCACCCGCCCGTAAAGCTCGATGATATCGCAGAACTCGCAAGTGAACGGGCAGCCGCGCGAGAATTGCACGCCGACGTAAAGATAATTCTGGACCTTCAGGAGATCGAATCTCGGAACCGGAGTCTTGGTGACGTCGACCGTGAATTTTTCGGCCTCGAAGACGCCGTCGCGGGCGCCCGCCTCCCAGGCCTCGATGAACTTGTCGATGATGCCCTCGGCTTCCCCGAGCACCTGGAAATTTGCTTTGCTGAAAAGCTGGGGTACGGAGGTTACACCCGGCCCGCCGATAACAACCGGCTTGCCACGCGCGCGGCACAAGTCGATGACTTCGATGGTGTCGAAATATTGCGGCAGCATGCCGCCGGTCATGACCATATCGGCCCAGTCAAGATCGCTGTCGGCCAGCGTCTCGGCGTTGCGGTCGACCAGCCGAACGGTCCACTGCGGTGGAAGCAAGGCGGCCACGGTGATGAGGCCGAGCGGCGTCGTCGGGTAATGCGCGTTGAAGAGCTCGCAGGCAGCCGCGAAGTTCCAAAAAGTTTCCGCGCTGAAGCGGGGGTAGATCATGAGGACGTTGCACGGAGATGCTGACGGCATTAGTCCTCGCGGCACGGTCTAAACCGTGCCCATTGCCAATTAATTGACGGCGAACGTCCGCATTACGGCGGTTTATGCCCATTTTATCCGGGTTTCACCGGATCGCGATCGACGGCGCACCATAGTGATTTTCGGTGTCACTTGGAAGCGACTTGTGACGCCGCTCCGTGGCGCGGGCGGGCGTAATCCCTCAATTGCCCTTCGCCGGCGCTTCGATATTGGTCGGCACGTAGCCCATTTCCTTCAATGTCGGATCGAGCAGGTCGCGGGCCAAGAAGCTTTCGGGATCGGGCAACGGCTTGTCCTCGGGCCACTGCCGCGCCGCAATCATGGTGAGGCGGCGCGATTCGAAGATTTCGCGGAACAGGTCCTTCGGCACCTCGGCGCCGAAGGTGTTGTGCACCTGGTCCCAGATCAGGCCGGCCTCCACGTCGGACTGGGTGCTGCCGATATGGTGCCGCAGCACCGCAATCGAGCCCTGCTTGTCGTCGCGGAAATAGGTCACCGCCTTGGCGATGGCGCGGATGATCTTTTTCACCGTTTCGGGATTCTTTTGCACGAAGTCGGCCGAGCACCAGATGGTGCCGCCGGCGCGCGGGATGTAATCGCCGGTGCGCAACAGCACCTTCAAACCGGCCTGCGCGGCGACCGCAGCGTGCGGCACGGTGAGTCCGGCGGCCTGGATGTTGTCATTGGCCAGCGCTGCGATACGCTCGGGCTGCCCCTGGAACGCAATCACCTTGTAGTCCTTGCCGGCGTCCATCTGAAAGAAGCGGTGCAGCACGGCTTGAATCTCGTCGTAGTCCGAGCTGCCGGGGTGGCCATAGCCGATCATCAGGCCTTTGAGGTCCTGTACTGTGTTGATGTCGCTGCGCGTGACGACGGTCCATTGCGATTTGAGCGATTGACCGACGATGTAGATGATCTTGGCGCCGCTCAATGCGGCCTGCGCCCCGCCCGAGGGGATCGGCGCACAGTCGAGATTGCCGGACAGAACGGCAGTCACCTGCACTTTCGCGTCGAGCTCGACGAGACTCACGTCGAGGCCTTCGGCTTTGAAGAAGCCGCGATCCATCGCCACATAGCTCGGAAGGTGAAAGCCGTCGCCGCCGATCACCTTGCCGATGGTGACGTGCTGCGCGTTCGCGGTTGCAGCGAAGGGCACCGCGAATACGGCCGAGACAATGAGAGCGAGCAGGCGCCGAGACATATCTCCCCCCGTTTGCCGCGTCCGTTCAATTGCCCTTCGCCGGCGCCTCGATATTGGTCGGTACGTAGCCCATCTCTTTGAGCGTCGGATCGAGCAGGTCGCGGGCCAAAAAGCCTTCGGGATCGGGCAGCGGCTTGTCCTCCGGCCATTGCCGCGCCGCGATCATGGTGAGGCGGCGCGATTCGAAGATTTCGCGGAACAAATCCTTCGGCACCTCGGCGCCAAAGGTGTTGTGCAGTTGATCCCAGATCAGGCCGGCTTGCTCGTCGGTGTTGATGCTGCCGACATGGTGCCGCAGCGCCGCGATGGAACCCTCCTTGTTGGTGCGAAAATACATCACCGCCTTGGCGATGGCGCGGACGATCTTCTTCACCGTCTCAGGATTCTTTTGCACGAAATCGGCCGAGCACCAGATGGTGCCGCCGGCGCGCGGGATGTAGTCGCCAGTGCGCAGCAGCACTTTCAGGCCCGCTTGCTCGGCGACGGCAGCGTGCGGGATCGACAGCGAGGCGCCCTGGATATCGTTATTGGACATGGCGGCGATGCGCTCGGGCTCGCCCTGGAACGAAATGACCTTGTAGTCCTTGCCGACGTCCATGTGGAAGAACCGGTGCAGCACCGCTTGCGCCTCGTCGTAGTCGGCGCCGCCTTGGCGGCCATAGCCGAGCACCTTGCCTCTGAGGTCTTCCGGCTTGTTGATCTCCTGGCGCGACGTGATGGTCCATTGCGATTTGAGCGATTCGCCGACGATGTACATGATCTTGGCGCCACTCAGCGCCGCTTGCGCGCCGCCCGACGGGATCGGCGCACAATCGAGATTGCCGGAAATAACTCCGGTGACCTGGGACCGCGGATCGAGCTCCAAAAGACTGCCGTCGAGGCCTTCGGCTTTGAAAAAACCCTGGTCGAGCGCGACATAGGTCGGCACGTGAAAACCGTCGCCGCCGATCACTTTGCCGATGGTGACTTTGGTCTGCTGCGCGTGTGCGCTCACGGCGAGCGGAAGGGCCAACATCATTGCTGCGGCAGGCACGAGCAAACACCGGAGCGTCCGCATGAAATAGTCCTCCCTCTTGGCCAATCGCGCGAAACAGCAGCAATACTACGCCTTCGCGGCGGCGATGGAATGGGGCGCCGGTGATGGCTGGGCGCGGCCATGTGCCACGCGCCGGCAAAGCGGCCAATTTCCCGCCAGCGACCAACGGTGTAGGGTTTCGCCGCGAGTACATTTGCGTTGGGGCCGATGGGGAGGAACCAAATGCAAAGAGACAGTCGAGCATGCTTGGTCGCGATCCTCGTCGCTGTGATGGCGTCGGCGTTGATGGCCACTGCGGCATGGCCGCAAAGTAACCGAACGATAAAAATCATCCTGCCGTTCGCGCCCGGCGGACCCGCTTACAACGCGATCCGCATTCTCGGCCAACAGATCGCCAGCACCGGCGGCCCGACCATTGTGGTCGAGCCGCACCCCGGCGCCGGCACCGCGATCGGTACCGAATTGGTCTCAACCGCCACACCCGACGGCAACACGCTCGGCATCATCTCGAATTCATTCGTGTTGCTGCCGCAAACCCGCAAGGTGAATTACGATCCGCTGACGGACTTTGCGCCGATCTGCGATCTCGTCGACTTTCCGCCGCTGATCGTCGTCAACAGTGGATCGCCTTATCATACGCTGGGCGATCTCATCGCTGCCGCCCGCACCCAGCCCGGCATTCTGACGCTCGCCAGCATCGGACCGGCGACCGTGTCGCACCTCACGGTCGAGAGGCTGAAACTTCGCGCCAAGGTCGACATCATCTTCGTGCCTTATCCCGGTTATTCGCCGGGGATCGAGGCGTTGTTGGGTTCGCACGTGACCGCAGCGCTGGCCGACTATTCGAGCCTTGTGGAGCACATCAAGGCCGGCAAGCTGCGGGCGCTCGCCACCACCATGCCGGCGCGGATCGACCAATTGCCGGATGTCCCGACGGTGGCTGAATCCGGCTACAAGAATTTTGTCGCCGAATTCTTCGTTGGCCTGATCGCCCCGGCAAAAACGCCGAAGGACACCGTGTCCCAGATCGGCGCCATGTTCAAGGCCGCGATGCAGCCGCCGGACATCAAAGCTAAGCTCGCTGCGCTTGGGCTGTTTCCCAACGGCACCTGCGGCGCCGATTTTTCCGCCATTTTGCGCAAGGACTATGAGGAGTATGGTCGCGTCATCCGTGAAGCCAATATAAAAATGGAATGACCGCCGGCGATGTCCCCTCCTGATACCAAGACCATCCTCGCCGGCCTGCTTCGCACCGCCGGCCTCGACGAGGCGGCGCTGAACGACACTAGCCTCAGCGGCGGCGAGCCGGTGTTGCCCTCCTCCTTCGCGACCGGGACTGCCGCGCAGGCAACGGTCGCCGCTTCCGCTTTGGCGGCCGCAAATTTGTGGCGGCTGCGCACCGGCAAGCGACAGCACGTCAGCGTCGACATGCGCCATGCAGCGGTTGAATTCCGCAGCGAGCGCTATTTGCAGATCGACGGCAAACCGTATGAGGAATATCACGACGACATCGCCGGCCTTTATCGCTGCGGCGACGGCCGCTGGGTGCGGCTGCACACCAACCTGCCGCATCATTGCAGTGGTCTCCTGGCGCTGCTGCAATGCCCACACGATAAAAGTGCCGTGCAGCGCGCGCTGGACGGCTGGCAGGGCGAGGCGCTGGAAACCGCCGCCGCCGAGGCCGGCCTCGTCGTCACCGCGTGCCGGTCGTTCGACGAGTGGGATCGCCATCCGCAAGGCCGCGCGGTCCAAAACCTGCCGCTGTTCACCATCGAGCGGATCGGTGACGCGCCGGCGACACCGCTTGGCGCGGCCGAGCGGCCGCTGAGCGGCATCAAGGTGGTCGATCTGACCCGCATCATTGCCGGGCCGGTGTGCGGACGGACGCTGGCCGCCCACGGCGCCGACGTCATACTGGTCACCGCGGCGCATTTGCCGTCGCTGTTCCCGCTGGTCGTCGATACCGGCCGGGGAAAATTGTCGGCCTCGCTCGATTTGCGTCAGACCGACGCGCGCGGTGCGCTCGCGGCGCTGGTGCGAGAGGCCGATATTTTCGTGCAAGGCTATCGGCCCGGCGCCATCGCCGGGCATGGCTTCAGCCCGCAGGAAGTTGCCCGTCTGCGGCCGGGGATCATTTGCGTTTCGCTCTGCGCCTACGGCCACGAAGGCCCTTGGGCAAATCGACGCGGTTTTGACTCGCTGGTGCAAACCGCGAGCGGTCTCAACGATGCGGAGGCGCAAGCGTTCGGCCAGAGCGAACCAAAAGCCCTTCCCGCCCAAGAGCTCGACCACGCCACCGGCTATCTGCTCGCCTTCGCCACCATGGCGGCGCTGGCGCGCCGCGCCAAGGAAGGCGGCTCCTGGCATGTGCGCTGCTCGCTGGCGCAGACCTGCCATTGGTTCCGCCATCTCGGCCGCATCGACGGAATGACCTGTCCCGACCCGAAATTCGATGAGGTGCGCGATTATCTCGAGGACACCGCGTCGGGTTTCGGCCGGCTCACCGCGGTCCGCCACTCCGCCGTCATGTCGGAGACACCGCCGCGCTGGGCACGTCCCAGCGTTCCGCTCGGCACCCATCCGCCGGTCTGGCCGCAATAGTCTTCAGACGCGATCGGATTTCAGATTGCGTTCGATCCGCGGCAGCACCGGCGTCTCGCCGTATGCAAATTTTCTACCGGTGATCTGCTCGTACATCTGGATGTAACGGCGCGACAGTTCGGCCACGAGTTCGGCCGGCGCCTCCGGCAATGACGCGTCGGCATAGGGATCGGAATGATCCCGAAACCACAGCCGCAAAAATTCCTTGTCGAAATATTGCGGCTCCTCGCCCGCGGCAAACCGTGTCCCGTAGGATTCGCGCTGCCAATAGCGCGACGAGTCCGGCGTATGGATTTCATCGATCAGCACCAGCGCGCCGTTCGCATCGGTGCCAAATTCATATTTAGTATCGACCAGGATGAGGCCGTTGCGCGCCGCCAGCTCCTGGCCACGCGCGAACAGAGCGAGCGCCGTCTGCCTGATGCGCTCGAACATCTCCTTGCTGATAAAACCCTCGGCGATCATCTGCTCGGGTGTCAGCGCCCGGTCATGGGCGGCTTCCTTGGTGGTCGGATCGAAGATGGGTTGCGGCAGCTGTTGGTTCTTACGCATACCGCCCGGCAGCGCGACGCCGCCGAAATTGCGTTCGCCTTTGCCGTAGCGCGTCCAGATCGCGGTGTCGGTGACGCCGGTGAGATAACCGCGCACGACGGCTTCGACCGGCACCATCGTGCATTTCTTCGCCACCGTCACATTCGGATCGGGAATTGCCAGCACGTGGTTCGGCACAATGTCCTTGGTCGCTTCGAACCAGTGCGCGCTCACCTGGTTGAGCACCTGCCCTTTCCACGGAACGTGAGCGATGATGCGGTCGAACGAGGAATGGCGATCGGTTGTGATCAGGATGAGCCTGTCGCCCTGGTCATAGATATCGCGCACCTTCCCCGAGATCTTCGGCCCGAGGAAGGTAAAATTGGTCTCTTTCAGGATATCCGTGGCACCGGCAGCCGCGTCCGCACTCATTGCGCCGCCTTCAATCCTAAAACTTTGGCGATGCCGGCGATCCGGTCGCGCTGCTCGTCGACGGCTTTGCCGAATTCGGCCGGGCCGCGAATGTCCATGATCGTGCCGATGTCGCCGAGCCGCTTGGCGATGACCGGATCGGCGGCGACGGCGCGGACATCGGCGGCGATGGCCTCGCGCATCGCGTCCGACATGCCGCGCGGGCCGAAGATGCCGCCGATGCTTTCGAACGACAGCGCCGGATAACCGGCCTCCTTCGCCGTCGGGATATCCGGCGCGGTCGGCGCGCGTTGCGTGCTGCTCACGGCCAAAACCTTGATCTTGCCCGCCTGCATCAGCGGCTGCACCACCGCAAGCGACGTCGACAGCACCTGGATGCGCGCTTCGGCAAGGTCGTTCGGCGCCTGCATGATGTCGCGATACGGCACCCTGACGATCTGCAGGTCCATGTTCTTGATCCAGCCGAACAGCAGAAAATCCGAGAGGCCGGTGGCGGCCGCGGCATTGAGTTTGCCGGGCTGCGCTTTCGCCAGCGCCACCAGCTGATCGACTGTATTGATATTCATCGATGTCGGCATCGAGATCGCGAGCACGACGGCGGAGACGCTGACGATCGGCAGCAGATCGCGCTTGGCGTCGTAAGGCAGCGTGTCGTGATCGTAAGGCGCCACTGTTAAGATGCCGGCTGGCCCGAACCACAGCGTATGATCGTCGGCGGCACTGACAAAGGCCTGGACCGACACGATGCCGTCGCCGCCCGGGCGATTCTCGACCACCACCGGCTTGCCCCAGCGCGCCGACAAGCGATCGGCGAACAGCCGCGCGGTGATGTCGCTGGCGCTGGCGGCGCCGAATGGCATGATGAATTTGACGGTGCGGATCGGATAAGCCTGTTGCGCCGACGCGGCGCCCGCGAAATGCAAGCAGGCGGCGAACACCAGGCCGGCCAGCGCCACAAACCGTCTCATCGCTATCCTCCCGAAGGGACTATTGCCGCACACAATAGCAGCAGCACGCGTTTTCCGTGCAAGCTCTTTCTCGACGTATCCCGGTTTGAGATGCGGCTCGCGGCACGAGAGTTGCAAAGACGTTGAAGCGCGCTTTTGAGTCTATATCGGGAATTGCTGCGACAATGTCGATGCTTCTCGCCGACGCGAACGGCCTGTTACTGTTGCATAGGACCATCGGGTGCCCGCTGGTCGCAACCCCGCACGAGTGAAAAGACACAATGAGACTTCCGCGACGTCGTTTTCTGCGTCTGGCGGCAAGCGGCGCCATCCTCCCTGCGCTCTCCGGAATTGCCCGCGCACAGACTTTCCCGACGCGCCCGGTCACGATGATCGTGCCGTTCGCGGCGGGTGGCCCGGCCGACGTGTTCGCCCGCATCATTGCCGAGCGCATGCAGCG
>DATHHM010000189.1:0-2544 GCA_035317145.1 Xanthobacteraceae bacterium
TTGCAGCCTGCTCCCGGGCGGCTTGGGCATCATGTCTCCCGGCATTACGACCGGGGTGGGAGGTGCATCCCTGGACTGGGACAGGCGAAGGCGGGTAACGCCCGTTCAGACCACGTCCCAGGAAGCCTGGCCTGAAGCTGACCTTGGGGATGAAATACTCTCCGAGATGAGAGCCGTGGTGGAACGCCGTCAAGCGTGCGCGCTCCAAAAGGGCGCGCGCCGCATCGCAGGATGCGGCGGTTGCTACCCAGCGTTTGCCGGCGTTCCGCTTCCTTCTTTTATTTGTTTCTTGAAGGCTTGAACTGGCGAGACGGACGCAACGGAAGACCGAAAGACAGGCCCCACCCCTGCCCTTTCCTTGGACCGAACCGGTTTCGCGCTAGACGTGACCACATTTTTTGCGAACGCGCGATCCCCTCGCGATCGTGCGCGCGACAGAACGCGTGCGCAAGAACGCGCCGCGAGACGGGAGAGTCTGGCCGTGAAAGGCGCCGAACCAAAGAACGACCAAAACTTTGCCGTGCTGTCCGCCATGCTCAAGGCGGGCATGAAACCCAAGCCGAAGCTGAGCCCCATCGAGCACGCGCGCCGCCTCGCGGTCGAAAAGGCGTTGCAGCAGCACCGCTATTGCGACGCGTTCGCCTTGTGGCGGACCTGTTCGCACAAGGCGTGCCGCCGCCAGTGCCGCTGCTGCGGAGAAGCGGCCGGCTGCCTGCGCCGCGCACTCGATCGCGTGCCGCACCCGGAGCAGTGGCGCGCGCGGCAGGACATCCTCGCGGCCACGCCGCGCAACATCGGCGCGCCGGAGCGCGCGGCACGGCAATGCATGCCGCGGGATTTGTATGAGTAGGCAGGGATGCCACAACGCTCGCCGTTGCCGCATACAAACGAAAAACGGGGACGGGCGAAACGCCCGTCCATGAGCATGATCCGGAAAAGTGGGGACCGGTTTTCCGAAAGATCATGCTCCACTAAAATCCTAGAGCGCCAACAATGTTGGCGCTCTAGGTGGGTCAGTCCGCCGGCGCTGACGGGGGACAAACAGCGCCGGCGGGGTCGACCTTACTGGTCACTCACGCGTCGCAGAACGTCTCACTTAGGCATCGCCGAGCGGCAGCGCGACGAAACGCGTGGCGTCGCCCTGCTTCACGCGCATCAGCACCTGATGCTTGCCTTGCGCCTTGGCATCGACCAGCGCTTTGCGCACATCGCTCACATTGGCGACGGACTTGCCGCCGACGTCGAGGATGACGGTGCCGGTCCTAAAACCCTGCTCGGCGGCGGGGCCGTCGGGATCGACCGCGGTGACGACGACGCCCTGGGCGCCGGCGCCGGACACTTCGCTGGCCGGAGCCACCGACAGGCCGAGATGCGGCACGCCGCCGGTCGGCTGCGCGCTATCGGTGTCGGCTTTGGCCTGCTGCTGGTCCGGCATTTCGCCGAGCGTCAGCGAGATGATCTTGGCCTGGCCGCCACGGATCAGATCGAGCTTCACCGTCGCACTCGGCGCGATGGTGCCGATGGTGCGGGCGAGATCGCGGGCGTCCTTCACCGGCGTGCCGTTGACGGCGGTGATGACGTCGCCGGACAGGATGCCGGCCTTGGCCGCCGGGCTGCCGTCTTGCGGCTCGGCGACCAGCGCGCCTTCGGCCTTCTTCATGCCGAGCGAGTCGGCGATGGTCGCGGTCACCGGCTGGATCTGTACGCCGAGCCAGCCGCGGGTGACGTGGCCGCTAGCTTTGAGCTGCGCCACCACGGTCTTCACCGTATCGGCCGGAATATCGAAGCCGATGCCGACCGAACCGCCGGACGGCGAGTAGATCGCGGTGTTGACGCCGATGACGTTGCCTTCGACGTCGAATGCCGGGCCGCCGGAATTGCCTTTGTTGATCGGCGCGTCGATCTGCAGGTAATCGTCGTAAGGCCCGGCGCCGATATCACGGCCCCGCGCCGAGACGATGCCCGCGGTGACGGTGCCGCCGAGACCGAACGGATTGCCGACCGCAACCACCCAGTCGCCGACTTGCGGCGCGCGCTCGGCGAACTTCACGAACGGGAAGTCGCTCTTGCCGTCGACCTTGATCAGCGCGAGATCGGTTTTCTGATCGGTGCCGACCACCTTCGCGGTAAAGATCGCGCCGTCATCGGTCGTGACTTGCACCGACTTGGCATGATCGACCACGTGGTTGTTGGTCACCGCATAGCCGTCGGCGGTGATGAAGAAGCCGGAGCCTTCGCCGGTGATGGTCTGATGGCCTTGCGGCGTCTGGCCGCGCTGGCCTTGACGGCCCTGACGGCCGAATTGATCGCCGAACTGCTTAAAGAACTTGTCCATCGGCGAGCCCGGCACCGCCGGAACGGCGTCCTGGTCGTCGTCGCCCTGCTGCTGTTGCATCGACGCCGGCTCGGCGGAAGCGGGAATCTTCACCCGCACCGAGATGACGGCGGGTTTCACCTTGGTGACGATATCGGCGAAGCCGGACGGATGTTGCATGGTCGAATCGGCAGCGCTCGCGGCCGCCGTCCACGCCGGCAGATTGGCGT
>DATHHM010000190.1:0-22317 GCA_035317145.1 Xanthobacteraceae bacterium
TGCTCTCCTGCGCGGGCGCCTCGGGCGTAGCGACACGCGCACTGTGCGGCGATTCCGCGGTCGCCAGGCTTGGGCCCGGCGGTGGCACAACCGAAGCCTGCGTGTGTGGCGCGACCGCCGCGCCCGGTTGCACGCCCGGAATGACGATGCGTTCGCCGACCTTCACCATGGTATCGGGTCGAATATTGTTGGCCGTGGCCAGCACCATCACCGACTTGCCGTAGAGCCGCGCGATGCTGTGCAGCGTCTCGCCCGGCGCCACGACATGCATGCCGGTGGTGGGCGCCAATGCGGTCCGCGGCGCGCCGACCGGCATGCCCGGTACGGTCGAGGCGATCCGCGTCGGCGGCGGCGCGTAAGCCGCCGTCGAAGGCGAACGGCGTGGGATCACCAGATGGTCGCCCGGATGCACCATGGCCGGGCTGGTGATGTTGTTGGCCTGCATGAGGGCGGAGACCGGCACGCCGTGCTGGCGCGAAATCATCTCAAGCGTCTCGCCGGGCGCGACCGTGATCGGTGTGCCGCCTTCCCAAGTCCAGACGGGAGGCGGCGGCGCAGCCGGCAGTGAACCGGTGACCTCGGAATTGGGTTGATACGACGCCATGCCCTGGCCGCCGCCTGAAGACCCTTGCGGCGCGGCGCCGGCCAAATGCGGCAGCGGCCGGCTTTCGACGTGACCTGCCGGCGTGCTCTGCGGGATCGATCCGGTGGTGTCGTTGCGCGACGCGCTATTGGAGCCGAAAATATCCGATAGACGTCCCGAATCGCTGCTGCAATTCGCGACGCCCAAGCCGATTAACGAAACGGCAACTATACGCGGCCACAAGGCCGACCGACGCGACGCCCACATCATGACTCGCCCGCACGCAACAAATACTAGCGGGCGAATAAACTACGTTGCGGTAAACAGGCCTTTAAGCGATTGCGCGCGACCTTAAAGATAATTGGAACTGTGGCTCTGGCGCTACAATTCCCGCGCCTGTCCGGGCAGTAACGGCACGAATCTCACGGCGATGAGATCTTCTCGCGAGAGCGTGCCGTCCGCCATCTTGGTTAATTTGACGATGTATTGCGTGCCGCTGCGCGGCCCGAGCGGCAGCACCAGCTTGCCGCCCTCGCCGAGCTGTTCGACGAGCGCGTTGGGGATTTCTTCCGCGGCGGCGGTGACGATGATGCGGTCGAACGGCGCGCGCTCCGGCGCGCCCATCAGTCCGTCGCCGGCGACAATGGTGACGTTGCTGTAGCCGAGCGTCTTGAGGCGCTCGCGGGCGACGTCGGCCAATGTCCGGTAGCGCTCGATGCTCACCACGTCGCGGGCAATCCGCGACAGCACGGCGGCCTGATAGCCCGAGCCGGTACCGATTTCGAGGACGCGATGCGCCGGCGCGAGCTCCAATTGCTCGGTCATGTAGCCGACCACGTAAGGCTGGCTGATGGTCTGGCCGCAGGCGATCGGCAGCGCCTGATCGGCATAGGCGCTGTCGGTGAATTCGGCGGCGACGAAATATTCGCGCGGCACCTCGTCCATGGCGCGCAGCACCGCCTGGTCGGTGATGCCGCGCCGGCGCAGCGCCAGCTGAAACCCCATGCGTTCGACGTCGGCGGCTTGGACTGCGGCCACAATGACCTCGCCTTATGACCGTGCGGTAAAGCCTTCTACCACTATGCCGGCAGCTCTTATACTGTTCCGCGATGGTGGTGGTTCGGCAAGCGCCGGACGGACGCAAAATTTCGCCCAGGTTTAAGGGAACTGATCGCAATCCACGGCGTTACGAGCACGCTGACCCTCAATGGGACCGGGCAGCACGGGGAAAAGATGGTGTCAGAGGCGAAAGCCGCCGTGGGCCGGCGCGTCCTTGTCGTCGAGGACGAATCGATGATTCGCATGCTGCTCGACGGCATGCTCTCGGACATCGGCTACACCATGACGGCGGAAGCCGGCGCACTCGACGAGGCCATGGCGCTGGCACAGCAAGAACAGTTCGACGTCGCGATCCTCGACGTCAACCTGCACAGTGAGCCGATTACGCCGGTGGCCGAGATTTTGACCCAGCGCGGACTGCCGTTCGTATTTGCCACCGGCGCCGACCTGCGCGGGGTACCGGAAGCCTACCGCGCTCATCCGATCTTGCAGAAGCCGTTCCGGGTCGAGGAGCTGGAGCGGGCATTGCAAGCTGCCGTGCCGAAGCCGGCCAGCGCCTGAACCCCATCACTCGAAAAGCTTGGCGAACTTCGTCACCGTGGGCTCGTCGGTGAGATCGAGCTTGAGCGGCGTCACCGCAATGCAGCGCTCGTCGAGCGCGGCAAGGTCAGAGCCGTTCGGCGCTTTGGCAAAATTCTGGCGCACATAGGCGATCCAGTAATAGGGATTGCCGCGGCCGTCGGTGCGTTTGTCGATATGTAGCCGCTCCTGCCGCCGGCGCCCCTGGCTGGTCACGGCGATGCGTTTGACCTCGCCCGGCGCGCAATCGGGAAAATTGACATTGATCAGCACGTCGCTCGGCATGCCTTCGGCCAGCACGCGGCGGATGATGTCGGGCGCGAACTGCAGGCTGGTTTCCCAATGGGGCGGTTGGCCGCTGCGCGATTTATAGGATTGCGACAGCGCGACCGAGGGAATGCCGAGCACCGTGCCCTCCATCGCGCCAGCGATGGTGCCGGAATAGATCACATCCTCGCCGGCATTGCGGCCGCGATTGACGCCGGACAGCACCAGATCGGGATCGTGGCCGTTGAGCAGATGGCGCGCGCCCATGATGACGCAATCGGTCGGCGTGCCGCGCACCGCAAAGCGCCGCTCCCCGATCTGGCGCAAGCGCAGCGGATCATTAAGCGAAAGGGAGTGCGCGACGCCGGACTGATCGTATTCCGGCGCGACCACCCAGACGTCGTCGGACAGCAAGCGCGCGATCTTCTCGCACACGTCGAGCCCTTCCGCGTGAATGCCGTCGTCGTTGGTGACAAGGATGCGCACTGATTACTTCTCGATCTTTTTCATGCCGCCCATGTAGCTCTGCAACACATCGGGCACCGCAATCGAGCCGTCGGCCTGCTGATAGGTCTCCATCACCGCAATCAGCGCGCGCCCGACGGCAACGCCGGAGCCGTTGAGGGTGTGCACATGCCGCACGGCGCGGCCCTCCTTGGTGCGATACCGCGCATTCATGCGCCGCGCCTGGAACTCGCCGCAGATCGAGCACGATGAAATCTCGCGGTACATATTTTGGCCGGGCAGCCAGACTTCGATGTCGTAGGTTTTTCGTGACGCAAAGCCCATGTCGCCGGTGCTTAGCGTCATGACGCGATAGTGCAGATCGAGTCTTTTTAGAACCTCCTCGGCGCAGGCGAGCATACGTTCATGTTCATCTTTGCTTTGCTCGGGCGTGGTGATGGAAACAAGCTCAACCTTGGTGAACTGATGCTGCCGGATCATGCCGCGCGTGTCCTTGCCGGCGGCGCCCGCCTCGGCGCGGAAGCACGGCGTGCAGGCGGTGAACCGCATCGGTAATTGCGCTTCTTCGAGGATAGATTCGCGGACAAGGTTGGTTAGCGGAACCTCCGCCGTCGGGATGAGGGAGAGACGATCGTTCTGAAGTAAATTCAGAAAATATCGGAAGACACCTTCGTGCCCCAAAGACTCAAACATCGGATCGTCTTCTTGTTCGGCCTCAAGGCCTTCCTTCCGAGCTTCATTCACCACATTCCATTTCAACGCAAAAAATTGATCTTCTTCAAACTTTGGTAATTGCGCCGTGCCGAACATGACATCATCCCGCACAAGCAGCGGCGGTGAAACTTCGGTGTAATTGTGTGGCTCGCTCGTATGCACATCGAGCATAAATTGGCCGAGAGCGCGTTCGAGCCGGGCCAGACCCTTCTTTAATACAACAAATCGCGCTCCAGAGAGTTTTGCGGCGGTTTCAAAATCCATTTGGCCAAGTACTTCGCCGAGATCGAAATGCTGCTTGGGCGCGAAGGCGTAATCGCGTTTCGCCCCAAACCGATGATGTTCGACGTTGTCTTTTTCGTCCTTGCCTTCAGGCACTTCATCGAGCGGCAGGTTGGGAATTTCCGCCAACGCGTCGTTCAGCGCCTTGGAAGCTTCTTTCTCCGCCGCCTCCATCGTCGGCATAGATTGTTTCAGCGTAGCGACCTCGCTCAGCAATCCCTTGGCTTTCTCCTCGTCCTTGTTCTTCTTCGCCTCGCCGATTTCCTTCGACGCCGCGTTGCGCCGCGCCTGCGCGGTTTCGAGCGCGAGGATTTTCACGCGGCGCTGCTCGTCGAGCGCGATCAGGCGCTGCGCCTGCGGCTCCAAGCCGCGCCGCGCCAGCGCTCTGTCGAAAGCGTCGGGATTGTCGCGAATGAATCGGATGTCGTGCATCAATCACTACTCAGGGAATCGGGACGCCCTTATAGCATCCCCATTTCGTCATGCGCGGGCTTGACCCGCGCATCCATGCTGCCTCGCCGCCCCATGGATTGCCGGATCAAGTCCGGCAATGACGGAAGAGAAAAGCCTTATTCCGCCGGCTTGGCCGCCGCCGCAGCGGCAGCGCGCTCGGCGGCCGCGCGCTTTTCGACGATCTTCACCGACCAGACCGAGCCCTCGTAGAGGGCGAGCAGCGGCAGCGCAAGGGACAATTGGCTGAGCACGTCGGGCGGCGTCAGAACCGCGGCGATGACGAAGGCGATGACGATGAAATAGCGGCGCTTGGCCTTGAGCTGGTCCGAGGTGATGATGCCGACGCGGCCGAGTAGCGTCAGGATCACCGGAAGCTGGAAGGCGATGCCGAAGGCCAGCATCAGCTTCATCATCAGCGACAGATAGTCTTCGACCTTGGGCAACAGCTCTATCGTCGCCTGCCCCGGCCCGCCCATTTGCTGCATGCTGAGCGAGAACCGCGCCAGCATCGGCCAAACCACGAAATAGACCACCATCGATCCCATCAGGAAGAACACCGGAGTGGCGATCAGGTACGGCAGGAACGCCTGCTTCTCGTTGCGATAAAGGCCGGGCGCGACGAACATGTAGATTTGCGTGGCGATCACCGGGAACGCAATGAAGGTGCCCCCGAATGCTGCGATCTTGAGCTGCACGACGAAATATTCGAGCAGGCCCGTATAGATGAATTTCGAATTCTCCGGGCCGGCGACCCACACGTAAGGCCAGGTCAAAATGTTGTAGATCTCCCTGGCGAAGAAGAAGCAGCAGACCATGGCGATGATGAATGCCGCCGCCGCCTTGATCAGCCGCGACCGTAGCTCGATCAGGTGATCCATCAGCGGCGCCTTGGTCGCCTCGATCTCCTTCTCTTCGTCGTCGTGGCTCATGCCGGACGTTCCGTGCTGTCCGGTTGTGCGGTCTCCGCGGGAGGCTCAGTCTTCGCCGCTTCGGCGCCTGCAGGCTCGAGGTCGCTGCGTTCCACCACCGCGACAGGCGCGGCTATTTCGGCGGTAGGCGCGGCCGTTTCGACCGCGGGCGCAGCATCGCTCACGGCAAAGCCGCCGTCGAGCGGCGGCTCCGCTTTCGGCTCCGGCTTGGCCTCGAGTGAGCGTTCGATATCTTTGCCAGTGGTCTCAAGATCGCTGCGCACATCCTTGAGCGGATCGAAATTCTTGACGTCATGCGCCAGATCGTCGACCTGCTTCTTCAGGTCGGTCATCTCAGCCTCGCGCATCGCTTCCTGGAACTGGTTCTGGAAGTCGGCCGCCATGCCGCGGACCTTGCGGGTGTACTGGCCGAGCGTGCGCAACACGCCGGGCAGCTCCTTCGGCCCGATCACGATCAGCGCAATGACGCCGATCAGCAGGAACTCGCTCCAACTAATGTCGAACATGAAAACTCTCCGGACGCCTCGACCGCCCGCTGCCGCAGCTTGCCTGGCGGGCCGCGGCGATCGGCGCGAGGGCGCGGCGAGCGCTTAGACCTTGCTCTCGGACTCGGCGCGCCGCTTCATGTCGGCGGCGGCCTGATGATCGATGGTCTTGATCGGCGCGTCGGACTTGGGCGCGGCTTCCACCGTCTCGTCCTCGGTCATGCCCTTCTTGAAGGCTTTGATACCCTTGGCGACGTCGCCCATCATGTCGGAAATCTTGCCGCGGCCGCCGAAGACCAGCAGCAGCACGGCGCCGACGATCAACCAATGCCAGATGCTCAATGAGCCCATGAAACCCTCCGTCCGCAACGGCACCGCACCTTGGGCCCGCGGCAACATGTCGATTTCGCCAGAACCTAGGCGCCAAGGGCGGCAAAAACAAGCATTGCCGGAATGCCCAACGGCCGCAGGGCTAACGCGGCTGCCGTTAACGCTCCGGTGGCCGTTTTCCGATCACATGATCGGCGAGCGGGCGGCTTTATTCCTCGCTGCGGCCGGCGGGCGGTGCCAGGCCGAGGTCGAGATCGCCCGGTTCGAGCGGGTCTTCGTCGTCCCGCAAGGCCGGATCGTCCGACGGCACCGGCACGCTGAAGCCCGCGGGCAGCGACGGCTCGATCAGGCCGGCACCCTTGAGCTCGTCGAGGCCAGGCAGGTCGTTGAGCGCCTCCAGCCCGAAATGGGACAGGAACGCCTCGTTGGTGCCGTAGGTCACCGGGCGGCCCGGCGCCTTGCGGCGGCCGCGCAGCCTGATCCAGCCGGTCTCGAGCAGCACGTCGAGGGTTCCCTTCGAGGTGGTGACGCCACGGATTTCTTCGATCTCGGCGCGCGTCACCGGCTGGTGATAGGCGACGATGGCGAGCGTCTCGATGGCGGCGCGCGACAGTTTCCGCGTCACCGTCGCTTCGTGGGTCAACAGCCACGCCAGATCGCTCGCGGTGCGCAGCGTCCATTTGCCAGCGACGCGAACGAGGTTCACGCCGCGCGGCTCGTACTCTTTCTGCAATTGCGTGAGCAGCGCGCGCACGTCGACGCCGGCCGGCAGGCGCTTGGCCAAGACTTTTTCGTCGAGCGGGCCCTCGGCGGCGAACAGCAAGGCTTCGAGAATGCGCAATTCTTCCGCGCGCTCGGTTTCCCGGCCCTTATCTCCGACGATCACACGCATCTCCGCCACATTCCCCATTGCGGGTCTCCCTCTACCCATTCCCCGTTTCGGCGGCCACGCCGCCGTCTTCCGTCTTCTGTCGCTTGCGCACGTAAAGCGGTGCAAAAGCCGCGTGCTGGTTCAGCTCGAGATGGCCTTCGCGCACCAGTTCGAGCGTCGCGGCAAAGCTCGATGCCATCACCGTCGCTTTCATCGACGGCTCCACCAGATATTCGGCCAAATATTGGTCGAGCGGGCTCCACTCCATGGAGAGACCGATCAGCCGTTCCAGCGCCTCGCGCGCTTCGGCGAGCGACCACACCGTGCGCTTGGGCATGCGGACGAAGGATCGCGCCTGGGTCTGCCGCCGCCCGGCATAGGCCGTCAGTAGGTCATAAAGCGTCGCCGACCATTGCGGATGTTTGATCTCGGCGATCGGCTCGGGCGCGCCGCGCTGGAAAACCTCGCGGCCGAGCTGCGGCCGGTTAAGCAATTGCTCGGCGACATTGCGGATCGTTTCGAGCCGGCGCAGCCGCTGCGCCAGCGCATTGGCCATGTCCTCGGCGCTCAGCCCATCGGGGGCATGCTGCTCCGGCAGCAGCAGGCGCGATTTCAGATAAGCGAGCCACGCCGCCATCACCAGATAATCGGCGGCAAGCTCCAGGCGCAGCTTTCGCGCCGCGTCGATGAAGGCGAGATACTGGTCGGCGAGCGCGAGGATCGAGATTTTGGCCAGATCGACTTTTTGCTGGCGCGCGAGCGTGAGCAGGAGATCGAGCGGACCTTCAAAGCCTTCGACGTCGACGACCAGCGCCGGCTCATCGGTGGCGCGCTCCGGCAGTTCGCCCTCGAACTGAAAATCGTCGGCGTTCATGCGACCACCTCGGCAGGCGGCCAGGTGCCTTTCATGAGACGGGAGAACTCGGCCCGGCCCGCGGCAACGTCGAAAGGCGCCGGCGGGCGCTTGGTCGCGAGCGCAGCAGCCGCACAGCGCGCCGCCTCACCGGCGAGCACGGGCACCGCCGCGGCAACCGCGCGCATCTCGGCAAGCTTGCCGTTGCAATGCAGGACCATGTCGCAGCCGGCCGCGATCGCAGCGCCGGTGCGCTCCGACAGCGAGCCCGACAAGGCGCCCATGGAGATGTCGTCGCTCATTAAAAGGCCCCGAAAGCCTATCGAATCACGAATCACGCCGCCCACTATAGCCGCCGATAAGGTGGCCGGCGCCACGGGGTCGATGGCACTGAACACAACATGTGCGGTCATGCCGAGCGGCAGGCCAGCCAGTGGGCGGAAAGCGGCAAAATCGGTCGCGTCCAGTGTCGCCCGGTCGGTCGTGACCACCGGCAGCCGTTTATGACTGTCCGCCGTGGCGCGACCGTGGCCAGGGATATGCTTGAGCACGGGCAGAATGCCGCCATCCGCCAGACCCTCGACAATCGCGCCGGCGATAGCCGACACCTTGCCCGGTTCCGTGCCGTAGGCGCGGTCGCCGATCACCGCATCGGACCCCGGGACCGGCACATCGGCGAGCGGCATGCAATCGACGTCGATGCCGACGCCGGTAAGATCGCTGGCAATCAGCCGGCCGCCGAGCCGGGCCGCGGCAAGGCCGGTTTCACGATCCCGGTCGTAGAGCACGCCATAGGCGGCGCCTGGCGGGTAGCTCGACCAATGCGGCGGGCCAAGACGCTGCACCCGGCCGCCCTCCTGGTCGATCAGGACCGGGGCGTCGCGGCCGACGGCACTGCGGAACTCGCCGATCAGCCGACGCAATGGGTCGGGACCAGCGATATTCCGCGAGAAAGCAATGAGACCCCAGGGCTGCGCTTCGCCGAGAAACTGCCGTTCCTCATGCGTCAACGCAGGCCCTGCAACGCCGGTGATGAAGGCGCGCATTGGCGCGGATTAGCCCGCGCCCAACGCGAGGGTCAAGCGTGCGGGCGCTAATT
The DNA here is from genome assembly GCA_035317145.1 of Xanthobacteraceae bacterium. Taxonomy (GTDB): domain Bacteria; phylum Pseudomonadota; class Alphaproteobacteria; order Rhizobiales; family Xanthobacteraceae; genus BOG-931. The sequence goes on from DATHHM010000190.1 coordinate 8,970, forward strand.
CTTCTGGACGATGCAGCTGCCGCCGGCGGCCTTCAAATTGCTGCACATGGCAGCGGCCGCCTCCGAGGAGGCGAAGGGACCGACCAGGGCGCGGTAAAAGGTGCCTTTTTCGGCGAGATCGGCGCGATGGATGATCGGCTGGCGGCTGCCGAGCTGGCCGGGGAATTTGGCCTGGAGCGATTTGAACTCGGTTTGGGCGTCGGCCTCGGAGCGCTGTGAGGTGACCTGGACCGCATAGCCGCCTGCCGACGGCGCCGGGGCGGGTGCTGTGGCGACCGGGGCGCTGGGCGGTTCGGTACGTGCCACGTGGGAGCGCGGCGGCGGCTCCGCAGCCGGTGCTGCACCTTGGGCGACCGGCACGATGGCCAGCGGCGCGTTGCCGCCGGCCTTGGGTGCCGGGCTTTGCCGGACGACAGGCGCGTCGGTCGCTTTGGCACGGGCCGCAGGCGCCGCGGCGGGCGCCGGTGCAGGGGCCGCCGCATTGGCATTGCCCATCTGGTCGCCCCGGATGGTGACGGTGTGAACCTTTTTGGGCTCCGGCGATCCGGCCGTTGCTGTCGGCGACGGTTGAGCAGGCCCGGCGACCCTTGGCGGAGCCGACGGCGACGCAGGGACTGCGGGCAGCGAAGGCACCGCGGCGGCGGATGGGCCGGCAGGTGCGGCGCCGGGTGCCGGCAGCACCGGAATTGTCGAAACGACACGCGGCGGCGCATTCGGCGGCTGGATCGCGACCGGCTGTTCCTCGCGTGACACCAGCTTCTCCGGCGAACCTGATGTCGCCGTGCCAGCCGGGTTCGACGCCGCGGCTTGGGGCACGATCTTGTTCGGAGCGTCGTTCGCCTTGATCACCGGCGGCAGCGTCGGCGCCAGGATCGCGCCGCCAAACATCGCGCGATAAGCAAAAGCGCCGCCGGCACCGATCATGACCAAGCCCACCATGGCCAAAACCACGACGAGGCCGCTGCGCCGCGGTCTTGCCGGGGTTTCGTCGTCATAGTCTTCGGCGTCGTCGGACTGACGACCCGCCCGGTCGTCCCATCGGTCTTCGGCTTCGTATTCGTCGTCATCGGATTGCGGCGCCAAGGCCGGCTGCCGGCCAGCGGGTCGCGGCGGAGGCGCGTCCTCTTCGCGATAGCGTGCGTCGTGCGCGCTCTCGTCATCGTGGGGGTCGTCGTAATGCTCGGCTGGCTCGGAATATTGGCTGGCGATCGACGGTACGCGCTCGTCGTCGCGATCATACCGCTCGTGAGCGCGTTCGGACGGATAAGGGTCGGGAAGCCGCGGCTGAACGTAGCTCTCTTCCGCATATTGATCCGGCGCATCGGACTCGGCGTAGCCGTCATCGGCCGCCCAATCGCGGTCAGCCGGCGCCGGCAGCGGTTCGTCCAGCGTCTCCACCACGTTGTGCCTTGGGTCGTGCTTTGGGTCGTGCTTTGGGGCACGATCGAATTGATTGACCCGATCGCTCTGGCCGATGATCCGCGCCAGCTCGGCGAGCGGATCGCGCGCGGCGCCGCTCATCGGATCGACGTCCTCGCGCGCCAGCGTGTCGCGGCTGCGGAACGGACGAAAATTGTTGTCGGCCATCGAATTCGCCTCGGTCCAGGCGGTTACGCGATACTGGGCTGATTCCCCGTCGTCCGCACCCTTACATCCCAAACGGCGCGAATTACCGCATCTCGTTTGGCGCCTCGACCCCAAGCAGCGCCAGCCCCGACGAGAGAACGGTTACGACACCTTGTACAAGTACGAGTCGCGCTTCCGTCAGTTGTCGATCATTCTGGATAATGAAACGTAAATGTGGCTTTGTGTTGCCAAGCGTATAGAGCGCATGAAATTCGCTGGCTAAGTCAAACAGATAAAAGGCAATTCGGTGCGGTTCGTGGGCCGCCGCAGCGGCTTCCACGACCCTCGGATACAGCGCAATTTGCCGCATCAAGGCGAGTTCTGCAGGGTCTGAAAGCCGCTCCAGCTCGGCGCCTTCAACCAAACTCTCAACATCGTTCGGCAGGTCGGAAAACGCCGCCCGGGCATTGCGGAATATCGACTGGCCGCGGGCGTGGCCGTATTGGACGTAGAACACCGGGTTGTCGCGCGACTGCTCGATCACCTTGGCGAGGTCGAAATCGAGCACCGCGTCGTTCTTGCGAAACAGCATCATGAAGCGCACGGCGTCGCGGCCGACTTCGTCGACGACTTCGCGCAGTGTCACGAATTCCCCTGCCCGCTTCGACATCGTGACCGGTACGCCCGCCCGCAACAGCTTGACGAGCTGAATAACCTTGACGTCGAGCTCGGCCTTGCGGTCGCTCAGCGCCGCGACGGCCGCCTGCATGCGCTTGATGTAGCCGCCGTGGTCGGCGCCCCAGACATCGATCAGCGTGCGAAAGCCGCGCTCGATCTTGGAACGGTGATAGGCAATGTCGGAGGCGAAGTAGGTGTAGGAGCCGTCGGACTTCTTCAGCGCCCGGTCGACGTCATCGCCGAATTCGGTGGAGCGGAACAGCGTCTGCTCGCGATCTTCCCAGTCCTCGACCGGCGCTCCCTTCGGCGGCGGCAGGCGGCCGTCATAGACATAGCCGCGCTGGCGCAGCCATTCGATCGTCGCGGCCACAAGGTCGGTGCCGCCGGCGATCATCGAGCGTTCCGAATAGAATACCTCGTGGCTGATGTTGAGCGCGGCGAGGTCGGCGCGCACCGACGCCATCATCATCTCGATCGCCTTGGCGCGAACGACAGGCAGCCATTCGGCCTCGGGCTGCTTTGTCAGCGCATCTTTGTATTGCGCGGCAAGTGCGGCGCCGACCGGCTTGAGATAATCGCCGGGATAAAGGCCTTCGGGAATCGTGCCGATGTCCTCGCCGAGCGCCTCGCGATAGCGCAGATAAGCCGAGCGCGCGAGCACATCGACCTGGGCGCCGGCGTCGTTGACGTAATATTCGCGCGTCACCTTGAAGCCGGCGAAGGCGAGCAGGTTTGCCAAGGCATCGCCGAACACGGCGCCGCGGCCATGGCCGACATGCATCGGCCCGGTCGGATTGGCCGAGACATATTCGACGTTGACTGGAACGCCGCCGCCGCTATCGCTCACGCCGTATTGCGCGCCCAATTGCACCGCGCCGCGCAGCGCCGCGACCCAGGCGGTCGGCTTGAGCGTGATGTTGATAAAGCCAGGACCAGCGACGTCGACCTTGGCGACAACAGCATCGGCGCGCAGCTTGTCCGCGATCGCCTCGGCAAGCTCGCGCGGTTTGCGGCCGGCGTCCTTGGCCAGCACCATGGCGGCATTGGTGGCGATATCGCCGTGCGCCGGATCGCGCGGCGGCTCGACGGTTACGCGCGACTGGTCGATGCCGGCGGTCAGAACGTCGGCGGTCGCGCTACGGACGCGACCGAGAATGTCAGCAAAAATGTTCTTTGTGGCCATGCTGCAAAGCGCCCTGAGCGCGCCGCGCGCCTAACGCAATTCAGGCGTCGTGTCAAAAAGGCGTTCGTGCTCGGCAAGCGCAAAGCGGTCGGTCATGCCGGCAATGAAATCGGCAATGCGACGCGCACGCGCCGCCTCCTCGAGGCCGTCCAGCCTCTCACTCCATTCCGCCGGCAGGTCGCCGGGATGGGCGCTATAGCGCGCAAACAGGTCGCGCACCACGCCAGCCGCCTGATCCATGACCTGCATGACGCGGGCGTGGCGGTACATCCGGACTTTCAGGAAGCTTTTGATAGCGCGGTCGGCTTCCGCTGTCGCCGGCGAGAAGCCTGCGACCAAAGTTTTGGCCTGCCGCACGTCGTCGGCCGTTTGCAGCGCCAGCGCGGCGAGCTTGCGGCTGGTTTCGGCGATGACATCCTCGATCAATAACCCGATCAGCCGGCGGATCAGCTCATGGACCTGGCGTCCGGCGTCGAGCCCCGGATGGCTGGCCCGGACCTCGCCGATGATGCGGCCCGGCAGCGCCACGGTGGCGATGTCATCGAGATCGAACAATTCGGCACGCAGTCCGTCGTCGATGTCGTGGGCGTCGTAGGCGATGTCGTCGGCAAAGGCGGCGATCTGCGCCTCCACGCTCGGAAAACTCCACAATTGCAAATCCTGAAGCCGCGAATAATCCAAAATGCTCTCGGGGATGCCGTGCTCGCGATAGTGGCCGAGCGGCGTTCCATCGCGCGTAGTGAGCGGACCGTTGTGCTTGACCAAGCCTTCGAGCGTTTCCCACGTGAGGTTGAGGCCATCGAAGGCCGGGTAGCGGCGCTCCAGCGCGGTGACGACGCGCAAGGTCTGGGCGTTGTGATCGAAACCGCCATAGGCCGCGAGGCAGGCATCGAGCGCGCGCTCGCCGGCATGGCCGAACGGCGGATGGCCGAGATCGTGGGCCAGCGCCAGCGCCTCGGCCAAATCTTCATCGACGCCGAGCGCGCGCGCCAGCGCCCGCGACACCTGCGTGACTTCCAGCGTATGAGTGAGCCGGGTGCGGTAATGATCGCCCTCGTCGAACACGAACACTTGCGTCTTGTGCTTGAGACGGCGGAAGGCGGTCGAATGGATGATACGGTCGCAGTCGCGGCGGAAGGCGCTGCGGCTCTTGCTGACCGGCTCGGGGTGCAGCCGGCCGCGGCTTTGCCCCGGATCGCAGGCAAAAGGCGCGCGGAATGTGCCATCCATCGCCATCGATCGTCCGGCTGCCGGCAATTGACCTTGAGTACCGGCGCACTTAACTATCGTGGTAGCGCCGTGGCAATCCGTGCGAGTCCCGGCCGGAGATCGTGACTATGGAAGCCAACCTTGTGGAAGCCAACGTCGTCGTGACCGAACGGGCGGCGCGGAAGATCGGCGAGATCCTGCAAAAGGAGCCGGCCGGCACCATGCTGCGCGTCAGCGTCGAGGGCGGTGGCTGCTCGGGATTCTCGTACAAATTCGACACCGAACGTGATCGCGCCGACGACGACACCGTCATCGAGAAAAGCGGCGCCACGGTGCTGATCGATCCGGTCTCGCTCAATTACATGACCGGCAGCGAGATCGACTTTGTCGACGATTTGATCGGCTCGTCGTTCAAGGTCAACAATCCGCAGGCCACCGCATCGTGCGGCTGCGGTACGAGCTTCGCCCTTTAGCACCAAACAAGTTGCTCCCGTGCGTATTGCCACCTGGAACGTCAATTCCATCAAGCAGCGCACCGATTCCGCGCGCACCTGGCTTGCCGAGCGCAAACCCGACATCGTCTGCCTGCAGGAAACCAAATGCGTCGATGACGCGTTTCCGCGCGATGCCTTCGAGTCGCTTGGCTACAACGTCGCCGTCCACGGCCAAAAAGCGTTCAACGGCGTCGCGCTGCTGTCGCGATTTCCTTTCGACGAGGTCAACAACGGCCTGCCCGGCGACGACAAGGACGATCACGCCCGCTTCATCGAAGCGGTGGTGTCGACGGCGAACGGCGCGCTGCGGGTCGCCAGCATCTATCTGCCCAACGGCAATCCGCCCGACACCGAGAAATACACTTACAAGATCGGCTGGATGAAGCGGCTGTCCGCTTACGCCCGCGAGCGGCTTAAGCTCGAAGAGCCGCTGGTCATGGCCGGCGACTACAACGTCATTCCGACCACAGCAGACGCGCGCAACCCGCAGGCCTGGACCGGCGACGCGCTGTTCCTGCCGAAGACGCGCGACGAATTCCGCGCGCTGGTGAATCTCGGTCTTACCGACGCAGTGCGCGCGACCAGCGACGATGCCGGCCTCTATACATTCTGGGATTATCAGGCCGGCGCCTGGCAGAAGAACAACGGCATCCGCATCGATCACCTGCTGCTGTCGCCACTCGCCGCCGACAAGCTCGCCGACGCCGGCATCGACAAGCATGTGCGTAGCTGGGAGAAGCCGTCCGACCACGTGCCGGTGTGGATCGATCTGGATATTGCGGCGAAATAGCGCTAATCGCGCCGGCCCTTGAGCCAACCTTCCAGATAAACCAGCGCCATCGCCCGCTCGTCATCGTTGGCGCGGCGGAAGGCGTTGTCGTAGAGCGGCTTGACCCAGCTTTCGTCGGGACCGACGCAATCCTTGCTGAGCGTGAGCCACATCAGGCCACGCGCAGCTTGGCGCGGCATATGTTGGCCCTGGAACAGGATATCGCCGAGGGCAGCCTCGGCGCGGCATTGGCCTTTGTTGGCGGCAAGCTGGAACCAGCGCGCCGCTTCGTGCGGATCGTTCGGCGACGAGTCGAGATAGAGCCGGCCGAGCTCGTATTGCGCATCGGCATCGCCGAAATAGGTCGCCGCGTAGGTGTAGAGCTCGCGGGCCCGCGCCGCGTTGGGCTTGATCTTGGAATTGGGAATTCCGGCCAGATAGTAGTGCCCGAGCGACACGAAGGCGTTGGCGACGAAGCGCGCCTGCGCCGTGCCCGGACTCTCGTCGGGATGAGTATTGGCGATCTCGCTGAAATAATTGAAGGCGCGGATCTGGTCTTGCGGCACGCCGTCGCCGTCGGCGTACATGCGGCCGAGCTTCCATTGCGCCGCCGGCTGGCCCTGCTCCGCCGCATATTGCAGCGCGGTCAGCGCTTTGGCCTTTTCGTCGAGCAGCGGATGGTTGGTGTTGCGCAAGCCGTCGTTCGGCGTCAGTGCCGCCGTACTCGGTGTCGTCGTGCCGTCGAAAGCGAAGGCCGGCGCGATCGAAAGCCCGAGCACCGGGCCGCGCACGGTGCCGAAGCCGAGCCCGACGGCGATGCACAGCGCGCTCGCCAGCGCGACACCTCTGCCGCTCGCGATGCGGTGGATGGCTGCGCTAGGTGTCCGCATAACACGCCTTCTCGGCACTGCCGCCCGGATGGGTCACCGCGCCATTGCGCGCCGGTCCGACCTGCTGAGTGTATTTCCACAAATAGCCGGACCCGTATTCCTCCGCGCGCGGCTTCCAGTCCTTGGCGCGGGCTGCAAGCTCGGCGGCGCTCAGCTTCACGTCCAGCGTGCCCTTCTCGGCATCGAGCTCGATGATGTCGCCGTCGCGAATGAGCCCGATCGGGCCGCCCACGGCGGCCTCGGGACCGACGTGGCCGACGCAGAAGCCCCGCGTCGCGCCGGAGAAACGGCCGTCGGTGATCAGCGCGACCTTGCCGCCCATGCCCTGACCGTAGAGCGCAGCGGTGGTCGACAGCATTTCACGCATGCCGGGGCCGCCTTTCGGGCCCTCGTAACGGATGACCAACACGTCGCCTTCCCTGTACGTCCTGTTTTTCACGGCTTCGAAGCAAGCTTCCTCGCCGTCGAAGCAGCGCGCCGGCCCGCTGAAACGCAAGCCCGCCATGCCGGCAACCTTAACGATCGCGCCCTCGGGCGCGAGATTACCTCTGAGACCAACGACACCGCCGGTCGGCGATAAAGGCTTGTCGGCCGGGTAAATAACGTCCTGGTCCGGATTCCACTTCACCGCCTTCATATTCTCCGCGATCGTGCGGCCGGTGACGGTGAGGCAGTCGCCATGAAGGAAGCCGTGATCGAGCAGCGTCCTCATCAGAAGCGGAACACCGCCAGCTTCAAACATATCTTTGGCGACATAACGGCCGGACGGTTTCAAATCCGCGATATACGGGGTTTTTTTGAGAATTTCGGCGACGTCGAAAAGGTCGAATTTTATGCCGCATTCGTGAGCGATGGCCGGCAGATGCAGCGCCGCATTGGTCGAGCCGCCGGTCGCCGCGACCACCGCCGCCGCATTTTCCAGCGCTTCGCGGGTGACGATGTCGCGCGGGCGGATGTTCTTGACGATCAAATCCATGATCATCTCACCGGCGAGCATGCAGAATTTGTCGCGAATCTCGTACGGTGCCGGAGCACCGGCGGAATATGGCAGAGCAAGGCCAATGGCTTCCGAAACCGTCGCCATGGTGTTGGCGGTGAACTGCGCGCCACAGGCGCCGGCCGACGGGCAGGCGTTTTCCTCGAGAGTTTGCAGATCGGGATCGGACATTTCGCCGATCGAATGCTTGCCGACCGCCTCGTAGACGTCTTGGATGGTGACCGGCTTGCCCTTGAAGGTGCCGGGCAGGATTGAGCCGCCGTAGATGTAGATCGACGGCACGTTGAGCCGGCACATGGCCATCATCATGCCGGGCTGCGACTTGTCGCACCCGGCCACCCCGATCAGGGCGTCATAGGAATGGCCGCGCACCGTCAATTCCACCGAATCGGCGATGACTTCGCGGGACGGCAAGGACGCCTTCATACCGGCATGGCCCATGGCGATGCCGTCGGTCACGGTGATGGTGCAGAACTCGCGCGCCGTGGCGCCGACCGAGGCGACCCCGCGCTTGACCGCTTGGGCCTGGCGCATCAGCGCAATGTTGCAGGGCGCGGCTTCGTTCCAGCAGGTGGCGACGCCGACGAAGGGCTGGTGGATCTGCTCCTGCGTCAGCCCCATGGCGTAATAGAAGGCGCGGTGCGGCGCGCGCTCAGCGCCTTCGGTGGCGTGCCGGCTGGGCAGTCGCGATTTTAGATCGGTCTTGGCGTCCATCTTACTCATCAAGGCCAAACAAGGCCCCCCGCCCCATCCCCACCGATCCGGCGCACGGCACCTTGAAATCGGAAAGTGCCGTAGCGGCTTCTACTCACCGCCGGGCACGCGGCCGAGGGTGTCGAAAAATCCTATGGCTAAAAAGCGGCGCCGTGGATGGCTTCAGGCCGAAACTTATAAATGTTCACAGCGTGTTGCGCCGGGGCCACAGATTCAGCGGCGTTTGTTAGCTAGGCATTAACGGGCGATTTACCAAGAGCTACCGGACTTGCGACCATGGCCCCATGGCCAAAAGACTGACCCGAGCCTTTTTCAGACGTAGCGTGCACGAGGTGGCGCCCGACCTGATCGGGGTGACGCTGCTGTGTGACGGCGTCGGCGGCCGGATCGTCGAGGTCGAGGCCTACCACCAGACCGATCCCGCAGCGCACAGTTTTGGCGGGCCCACATCCCGCAATGCGGTGATGTTCGGCCCGCCGGGCTATGTCTACGTCTACCGTTCCTACGGCATCCACTGGTGCGTGAACTTCGTTTGCGAGCCAAAGGGCTCGGCCAGCGCGGTGCTGATCCGAGCCATCGAGCCGACCGTGGGGCTGGCGGTCATGCGGCGCCGGCGCGGCGTTGCCGACGAGCGGCTGCTTTGCTCCGGCCCCGGCCGGGTCTGCGAGGCATTGCGGATAACCCACGCCCAGAACGGCATGGCCCTGGACGCGCCGCCGTTCGCGCTCTTTGCCCGCACAGACGAGGTAGAGGTCATCACCGGACCGCGCATCGGCCTTACGAAGGCTGTCGAAAAGCCCTGGCGCTATGGCCTGAAGGGCTCTCGCTTCTTGAGCCGGCCTTTTGCAACGCCGCCGGCCTCTAAGAAGGAGAAGCACACCTCATCGAAGGCGTCATCCTCTCACCGCTGATTACAGATCGAAGCCATGTACTCTACCGTGAATCCGGTGCCTTCCAATTGCTTGGCGGTCGGCAGGTTGCCGACACAATCCCCTGCCTTAAGCGCATAATTTCCTGCACGCTTTGTGTAGTCGTTTATTGCCGCATCATACTGCACGACGGCGGCATTGAACTGGGCGATCGGCATTGGGCTTGGCGGAAAGACTGGCGGCTTGTTCTGCCGAACGAATTCGAGCCACGCGTTCCCGTGCGCTCGCTCGTGGGCCTGCAATGTCGGACCTGCGCCGTAGCCAGACGGCCCTTGTTTTGCGTCCTCGGAAGGGAACTCGGTCCAAATAGTCAGGCGAATTTCGAGAGGTTTGAAGGGAATATCTTGGTTGGTATTCTCTGGGGTTACCGCGCTCTGCGGATATCTCTCAAATTCGAAGTCTCCATGCGTGTACCCATGGTCGCCCAGTGATGGATTGAATTTATCGGGTTGCACGAAGATCTTCATTCCATTGATCGTTAAATCGGCCTCACCAGCAGGTGTAATTGTCGCTCCCGCAGGAACTTGAGTCGTGATATTCGCCAGCGCCGCCGCGCGGCGCGCTGCTTCCTTTACCGCCGGGTCAACAGCATTGCTGGCGAAGTCTTGAATCTCTGCAGGCTCGAGCTTTCTGAGCCTCTCGACCAGCACGTCACCAGCATCAGCGGCGGTCATTGTGATTGCTTCGATGATGCTGCGATTATTTCCGCTGAACTTCGACCAGAGCCTGTCACGGCCGACAGCCGACATGATTTGTGGAATTTCCGGCATCGACCGGTGCAACAGGGTAATAATCGCTCCTTCATCCAGGAACGAAGTGTGTCCTCCCAGCATTTCCTGAATGAGCCAGATTTTTGTCTGGGTGTCGTAAGGCCCGAATTCGTTCTCGCGCGAGACGCACGCCCGCGCCTTGTTGTCGCTAAAAATGCTGTCTTCCGGCCCTTTTCTTTGCTTTATGACAGCCAAGTACTCTCGAAGGTCCTCGGCTGGAAAGACTTCAAGACCGAAGAGGCGAGGAACGAAGAGCACCACGTCCAGAAAACCGCTGAGAAGCGAGGCCTGAACATACATCTGCGGCGGTGACGCGGGGTGATACCGCCTGCCCGCGGCCACCGCCGCAGCATAGGTATGGGCTTCGCGTTCATAAGTATCGTCGGGTCCGCCAATTTTCAGTGCCGCTGCCGAGTATGGCAGGTTCTGCTGCTGAACCACGTGGGCCAACTCGTGCGCAAGCAACGCGCCGCCGCGTCGAGTTGATGGGTTGTACATGCCAGGGCCGAAGGCGATGTGAGATCCGGCGGTCCAGGCGCGCGCGCCGATTTCTGCACTCGACTGCGCGGCTCCGGCATCCGCGTGCACCTTGACCCCACTGAAATCGTGCCCGAAGCGCGGCTCCATATACGCGCGCGTCGCGGCATCGAGCGGCCGTCCGGGCTCGCGCAACACTTTATGCACAATGGGCGGGACTGTCGCGGGTTCACCCGTATTCGCCGCGCGGCGCTGCAGATTAACTTTCCGCTCCGCGTCGCATTCGGAGCATGTACCGCCGCAAGCGCATTTGCGTCGCACCACTGGTTCGTTCTCGATCCCGACTGGCCCGACCGGCTCGGACGTACGCATGACGCGCTCGGCGACGCGGTCGGCCTCCTGCTCGAATGTGTCATCGGGTTTGTTGATCGCAAGCGCAGTCGCGTTGCTGTCCGCATGCACCCGCACCTTGCTGAAGTCATGCCTGAAGCGCGGCTCCATGTCGGCGCGTGTTTCTGAATCGAGCGGCTTGCCCGGCGAGTGAAGCACGTCGTGCCTCAGGCGTTGCGTTTTGGCTGACAATGATTGCGGCGCCAGCCCGCGACCTTCGGCGGACGCCTGGGGCCGTGCTTTGTGGGCGAATGCATTTCCCATTGGGGCCCCCGCGCCGGCGTGCCCTACCCGGCCGCAAGAAACAATAATCCAGGCTACTACTGATAGTTGAACCCCGCTAGGCCGATTGTGAACAAGTCTTGCTTCGCCAAGGCCACTACGCCGGCAGCCTGAATGCAGGATCGAAGCCGAGTTCAGCGCGGGCCTTGTCGATCGAGACCGTGCCGTCTTCGTCGGCGATGTTGTAGATTCCAGTCTTGCCGTGCGTGACCGCGAGCAACGCCGCCTGCGCCGCGGCATCGACGTGGACTGGCGGCTTGCGGCTTGGGCCTTCGGTCCAGGTGCCGGGGCCGTAGAGCAGGCCATAGCGCAGCACGATGGCTTCCATGCCGGATTTAAGCACCTGCTCTTCCATGTCGGCCGCGGCGCGGACCGTCACCAACCGCGGGCCGTTGACCAGGTTGAGCGGGTCGGTCTCGACATAAGGCTCTTTGCCCGGCGCGTAAGCGAACGCCACGCTCTGGACGATGAAACGCCGCGCCGACGCCGCCAGTGCTGCTGCGACCAGATTGCGCGTGCCTTCAGTGCGGATGCGGGCGTTGCGCGGATAAGCGGCGGCGAGTTGCGCCTCGTCACTCAGAACGCGCGGCAAGTCGGTGAGCTGGTGCATGACGACGTCGGGCCGCGCCGCCACCACGGCGCGTTTGAGCGCATCGGCGTCGAACACATCCACGATCGTCGGCCGAACGCCCGCGGCTTCAAGCTCGCGCGCAGTGTCGGCCGAACGCGTCATGCCGGTGATGTCGTGGCCGGCTTGACGCAGCAACGGCGTCAGCCGCCGCCCGATCGCGCCGCTCGCTCCAGCGAGAAAAATCCGCATGCGCATGCCTTCAGTCATGAAAGACCAGGCGGTGTTTAATGCGAATGCGTCCGGGTGAGAACCCGCGATGTGGTCTGGTCAGACCGCCGCGTCGCGCAACTGTGCGGTGTCGTAATATTCGTAGAACTCGATAGCCTTGCCGTCCGCGAACCGCCAGGAATCCGCCTTCGGCGTCGCCACCACCTTGCCAGTGTTCCGGTTGCGCCAGGAACAATGCCCGAGCATGACCACGCGGTCGCCCTGGGCGACGTAATGCTCCACCACGTATTCGATCATCTCCCAGTCGCGCTTGAGGCCGGCAAAATACTGCGCCAACTGGTCGCGGCTCTGATACTCCGTCAGATAGGCCGCACCGTAGCTGTCCTGGGCGAGCGAGCCGAACTTGATCTTGTCGGCGAAGATCGCCGTCCAATGATCGGCGCTGTCGCCCTTGCTTTCGGCCCAGCGGTCGTAGGCGTCCTTGAGGACGATCACGTTCTGCGCTTCGTCGGTCATGATGGGCCTTGCAAGGGTATCGGAACTCCTCCCAGAGTTGTAGCCGGAGCGCGAGGCGGCGCGCAACTGCGGTCAGCCGCAGCATTTCACTTATTCTGTGCGGGATTTAAGCCGAATCCTTGAGCCGCTGCAGCGCCTCGGCGATCTTGACCTTGCGCGCCAGCGCCTCCTCGCGCTTTTCTTTTTCTTCTTCGACCACTTCTTCCGGCGCGCGCGAGACGAAATTGGGATTGTTGAGCTTGGCGTCGACGCGGGCGATGTCGGCGTCGGCCTTGGTCATTTCCTTGGCGAGGCGAGCGCGCTCGGCGTCGAGATCGATCACGCCTTTGAGCGGCAGCGCCGCGGCTTCACCGCGCACGACAAGCTGCACGGCGCCTTGCGGCACTGCATCGGCGAAGGAGATGTCGGCAACGCGCGCCAGGTGCTGAATGAATTCGGACCAATGTCGCGCCCGGATCGCGGTTTCCGGCGACGCGTTCGCCAACACCAGCGGCAACATGGTCGCCGGCGGAATATTCATCTCGACGCGCACCGAACGGATCGCGGTGATCAGGTCGATCACCCAGCCGATCTCGGCTTCGACCACCACATCATCGAGGCCGTCATGCATCGGCCAGGCGTCCAGCGCCAGCATATGGTGACGCTGCGGCCCGTGCTCGGCGGTGACGCCCCACAGCTCTTCGCT
>DATHHM010000191.1:0-13838 GCA_035317145.1 Xanthobacteraceae bacterium
GGCATCGCCCACAAGGCCGTAGAGCGTGGGCGCGATCGCGCCCGAGCCGATGGTGCCGGTATAAAAAATGCTCAGCGCACGCGTCCGCCGTTGCGGCGCGACTAGGCTCGGTACCGAACCGTAGAGCACCGACGACGTGCCGTTGAGCGCGACGCCGATCAGCGGCAACAGCACCAGCGCGGCGGGAAGCGGCAGCGGTATCAGCGCCAGAATTCCGACCGCGGTCAAACCTTCGGTCAGCCAAACGGTGCCGATGGCGCCGATGCGCGCGCCGATAAAGGCACAGGCGAGCTTGCCCGCGGCGCCGCCGGCGAACACCAGCGTCATCGCCAAGCCGATGGTTTGCAGGCTGGCGCCCTTTTGCGTCAGCACGAACGGCAGGAACAACAGGAAGCCCATGCGGGTAGCGCTGTCGACAACGCCGATCGTCAGCAATAGCGGGAACGCGAACGGCCGCCGCGGCTGGTCGACTGCGATTTTCGTCTCGGCCTTCGGTTCGGCGGTGCCTTCGCGCTCGTAGCGCGGCGTGACGACGAAGATCACCGCGGCCAGCACGAAGCCGAGACAACCGAGAATGGCCAGCGCCGGGCGCCATGCCATCGCCAGCAGCATCAGCGACAACGTGGCCGGCAGCGTCATCTTTCCGATATCGCCGGCGAAATTGTAGGTGCCGAGCGCCGTGAGCGAGCGCGGGCCGGCAAAGGCGCGCGCGACCAATGCGGAGCCGATCGGATGCTGGGTGCTGGCGCCGAGCCCGCCGATGAACAGCGCACCGAGCAACATGGCGAATCCGGAACTCGCGCCGGCCAGGCAATAGCCGAGACCGGCGAGCGCGGTGCCGAGCCCCAGCACCAGCGCGGCGCCGAGTTTTTCAGATGCCAAACCTGCGGGAATCTGCAAGCTCGCCATGGCGCCGACGAATACGCCGCGCAGCACGCCGAGCGCCGCAAAATCGAGGCCGAATTCCGCCTGCCACAACGGCAGCATGATGTAGATGAGGTCGGTGTAGCCGTCGTGCAGCGCGTGGGTCACCGCGGCGATCGAGGCGGCTCGGCGCTGGTCGGGCGAGAATTGCCTTGTCAGCGCCGTAAAATTCTCCCAGTGAAAAACGCGCATTGGGGCCTGCAAGATTGCTGTCGCAAGTCCCTAGGCGCCGATCGCCGGGGCGTCAATTGCGGTCCGGCCGTCGATTGACCGCCGCAATCGCCGAGTGCAGTCTCCCGGCTGGGAATCGCGATTTCGTTTCAAGAGGAGAAATCATGTTCGGCCTCGGCGACCTTTTCCAGTGGGAACGGTTCGTGACGCCCACCGTGATCAAGGTGTTTTACTGGCTCGCGGTCGTCATTTCCGTGCTGCTGGGGATCGCCGGCGCGGTCTCCTCCCTGCAAACCATGGCGTTCAATCCGTTCATCGGCCTCATTCTTCTCATCACCAGCCTGCTCGGCGCCTTCGTCGGCGTCATCCTCGCACGCATTGCTTCCGAATTCGTGCTCATCGTGTTTCGTATCAACGAACACCTTGGCGCGATCAGGAATCAAGGGACAGGGCTCAGGAATCAGTAATCAGGGATCAGATTACAATTTTTGATACCTGATATCTGATTACTGATCCCTGACTCTTACGTCGCGAAGCGAAAGTGCATGACGTCGCCGTCGAACACGACGTAGTCCTTGCCTTCGAGCCGCATCTTGCCGGCGTCGCGCGCGCCGACCTCACCGCCGCAAGTAACGTAGTCGTCATAGGCAATCGTCTCGGCGCGGATGAAGCCGTGCTCGAAATCGCTGTGAATGACGCCCGCGGCCTGCGGCGCTTTGGTGCCGCGCGTCACCGTCCAGGCGCGCGCCTCTTTCGGCCCGGCGGTGAAGAACGTCACCAGATCGAGCAGCGCGTAGCCCGCGCGAATGAGACGATCAAGGCCGGCCTCGTTGAGGCCGACGGCGGCGAGATATTCCGTGCGCTCGTCGCGCGACAGCACCGCGATCTCGGACTCGATCTTGGCGGAGATGACGATCGCGGCGGCGCCTTCCTGTTTCGCTCGCTCATCGACCTTGCGTGAATACGCATTGCCGTTTGCCGCCGACGCTTCCTCGACATTGCAGACATAGAGCACCGGCAGCGACGTCAGCAGTCCGAGCATGTGGAAGGCTTTCTCTTCTTCAGGCTTGCGCTCGGTAAAGCGCGCCGGCTTGCCGTCGCGTAACAACGCGAGCGCGCGATTGATCAGATCGAGCGACTCTTTCGATTCCTTGTCGCCGCCCTTGGCTTTTTTGGATAGCCCGTCGGCCCGCCGCTCCAGACTGTCGAGATCGGCGAGCATCAATTCCGTCTCCACCGTTTCGATATCGGCGACCGGATCGATGCGGCCCTCGACATGGGTCACATCGGTATCCTCGAAACAGCGCACCACATGGACGATAGCGTCGACCTCGCGGATATTACCCAGGAACTGGTTGCCGAGCCCCTCGCCTTTCGACGCGCCGCGCACTAGGCCGGCGATGTCGACGAAGGCGAGCCGCGTCGGCACGATGACAGCCGACTTGGCGAGCGCCGCCAGCGTATCGAGCCGCCCATCCGGCACCGCGACCTCGCCGACATTCGGCTCGATGGTGCAGAACGGATAATTCGCCGCCTGCGCCGCCGCGGTTTCGGTCAGCGCATTGAAGAGCGTCGACTTGCCGACATTCGGCAGGCCGACGATGCCGCATTTAAAGCCCATGAATTATCTTCACCTGTTGGACGGCGATTCACGCTTAGTCGCGATCGCTCTTTAAGTCTGGTCTGTCTCTTCGCCAAAACCCTTCGCCACCATGGCGAGATGAACCTTGTTCTGGAAACTCGCGTCCTCGCCGCGCGTCAGCAGCTCGGCGTTGTCGGCGAGAATTCCGATCAGCGCCTCGACCCAGCCGCGCTCGCTTTTGGCGAAATCGCTCAGCACGTAATGCTGGACCATGTCCTTGTCGCCCGGATGACCGACGCCGATGCGCACGCGGCGATAGTCGTTGCCGATGTGCTCGGAGATCGAGCGCAGCCCGTTATGACCGGCAATGCCGCCGCCGATTTTGACCCGGACCTTGGCCGGCCGCAGGTCGATCTCGTCGTGGAACACCGTGATCTGATCCAGCGGCAGCTTGTAGAAATGCGCCGCCTCGGCGACGGCGCGCCCTGACTCATTCATGAAAGTCCCAGGCAACAACAACAGCGCGCGCTCGCCGCCGATTGGCCCTTCGCAGGCGACACCCTGGAAACGCCGGCGCCACGGCCCGATGCCGTGGCGCTTGGCGATTTCCTGGACAACCATGAAACCGATGTTGTGGCGGTTCCCGGCGTATTTGGCTCCCGGATTTCCGAGTCCGACCAGGAGCAGCATCGGCTTCGTCCCGTGTGACGGAGCCTCACTTCTTCTCGGGCGCGGCGGCAGCCGGCGCCGCTCCAGGAGCGGCACCCGGAGCACCTGGGGCAGCGCCCGGCGCGCCTTCGGCCGGCGTACCGGCCGCTGCGGCGGCGGCCGCCGCGGCCGCTGCGGCGGCGGCAGCTTCGGCCTGGGCCTTTATTTCTTCCGCATAGCCCGACGGCGGCACCACCGTGACCAGCGTGATGTCGCGGGTAGCGACGACGCGCACGCCTTCCGGCAAGGTTACGTCGCTCAGGTGCTTGGAATAGTTGATCTCGAGCTCGCTGACGTCGACGTCGATGCCGGTCGGGATGGCATCGGCGCGGCAGCGCACCTCGATGGTGTGGGTGACGATGCTGACTGTGCCGCCGCGTTTCACGCCCGGCGACTGCTCGGCGTTCCTGACGTGGATCGGAATATTGACGCGGATGGTGGCGCCCTCGCCGAGCCGCATGAAGTCCACATGCAGCGGCAGGTCGCGCACCGCGTCGAGCTGGAAGTCGCGGGGAATGACGCGGTGCTTCACGCCGTCGATCTCGACGTCATGAATGGTGGTGAGGAAACGCCCGGCATAGATGCGGTGGTGCAAATCGGCGTAATCGAGCGAGATCGGCAGCGGCGGCTTGCCGTCGCCGTAGATGATTCCGGGAACGCGGCCGGCACGACGTTCTGCCCGGGCGGCCCCCTTGCCTGCCCGCGAACGCGCCGTCGCCTTGATCAGATTGACGGTCGCCATGATGATATCCTCGTCTAAAGCTCTGTCTTATAAGTGGAATTCCGCGGCGAGCCTCCAGGGGTGCTGTAGCGGCCGCGGACGCCGCGCTTATAGCGGCGCAGGCTTTGAAAAACAAGGAATGACAACGCGGGGGAAGCTCGGGCCGGAAACTGCCCGGATTAACCGCCGCCCGAGATGCCGCCCGTTGCCTTAAGCCGAGGGCGCGGCGCCGGAAGCGCCGGTCTTGGCCAGCGCCGCCTCCAGCGCCGCGACGCGGGTCTTGAGCGCTTCGTTTTCCTCGCGCGCCAGGCGGGCCATGTCCTTGACCGCCTCGAAATCCTCGCGCTTGACCACGTCGAGATCGCGCAGGATGCGCTCCGCCTGGTTGCGGAATAGCGTTTCGACCTCGCGCCGCATGCCTTGCGCGGCGCCGGCGGCGTCGTTCATCAACCGCGCGACCTCGTCGAAGAACCGGTTTGTGGTCTGGACCATGGCTGCCTCCGAACTCCGGGAGTCCCGCTTGATATGCCCGCAGACAATGGCGATGGTGCGGCGCGCTCGCAAGAGGTGCGGCGCGATGAGTCGCGCTGACTCGCCATTCACGAAAGCCAACTGATGCTCACGGTCTTGCCTGCAGTCTTGCCCGTCCTGCCGTTTCCCGCGATCAATCCGATCTTGATCTCGATCGGGCCGCTGGCGGTGCGCTGGTATGCGCTGGCCTATATCGTCGGCATCATTGCCGGCTGGTTTTATGCGCGCGCCATCATCGCGTCGGAGCGGTTATGGGGCGGGCCGGCGCCGCTGACGGTGATCGACTTCGACGATTTCGTCATCTGGATCACGGTCGGCATCATTCTCGGCGGCCGCACCGGCTACGTGCTGTTCTACAATCTTCCGCATTTCATCGAGCATCCGCGGCAGATCTTCGAATTGTGGAACGGCGGCATGTCGTTTCACGGCGGCGTCGCCGGCTGCATCGTCGCCATCGTCGCCTTCGCGCTCAAGCGCGGCATCCCGATGCTGTCGCTCGGCGACGTCATCGCCGCGGTCTGTCCGATCGGACTGTGCCTCGGCCGCATCGCCAATTTCGTCAACGGCGAATTGTGGGGACGTCAGACCGACGTGCCATGGGCGATGATCTTTCCCAATGGCGGCCCGATCCCGCGCCATCCGAGCCAGCTCTATGAAGCGACGCTGGAAGGTGTCGTCCTCTTCATCGTGCTCGGTCTCATGGTGCGCTTTGGCGCGCTGAAGCGGCCCGGCCTCGTCACCGGAAGTTTTGCGCTCGGCTACGGCGTGGCGCGCGTCATCTGCGAATTGTTCCGCGAGCCCGACATTCAGCTCGGCTTCCTCTGGGGCGGGCTGACCATGGGCATGCTGCTGTGCATTCCGCTGATGCTCGGCGGCATCGCCATCCTCACTTATGCGCTCACGTGTGAACCGAAGTCTTGTGAACCGAAGTCTTGTGAACCGAAGTCTTGCGAACCGAAACCGAATGATGGCTGAGGCGACGGCGCTGGAGAGCGAAATCCGCCGGCGCATCGCCGTTGCCGGGCCGATGCCCGTTGCCGACTATATGCGGCTGTGCCTGACGCACCCCAAGCACGGCTACTACATCAACCGCGATCCGCTGGGCAGCGACGGCGATTTCATCACCGCACCCGAGATCAGCCAGATGTTCGGCGAGTTGATCGGACTGTGGCTGGCCGCGGTCTGGCGGCAGATGGGTGCGCCGGAAAACATCCGCCTCATCGAGCTTGGGCCCGGGCGCGGGACATTGATGCTCGACGCGCTGCGGGCGGCGCGCGTGGTGAAAGGTTTCCGCGAGGCGATCGTGCTGCATCTGGTCGAGATCAGCCCGGCGCTGCAAAAGCTGCAGCAGCAGCGGCTGGAAGGCCTCGATGTGCCGGCGCTTTGGCATGAGACGCTCGAAGACGTCCCGGCCGGCCCGAGCCTTATCATCGCCAACGAGTTCATCGATGCGCTGCCGGTGCATCAAGCGGTCAAGCAAGCCGACGGCTGGCATGAGCGCGTCGTCGACATCGGCGCCGACGGCAATTTGTGTTTCGGCCTGGCGCGCGAGACGCTCTTTCACTTCGAAACCGGCCTGCCGCGCGGCTTGCGGCAGTCGCCCGAAGGCTCGATCTTCGAATGGCGCCCCGACAGGATCGCGCTCGAGCTTGGCCGGCGCGTGCGAAGCGACGGCGCGGCGCTGATCCTCGACTACGGTCACGTCAAATACGGCCTCGGCGATACATTGCAGGCGGTCGCCGGGCATGCCTACACCGATCCCCTGCGGGCGCCGGGCGAGGCCGATCTCACCGCGCATGTCGATTTCGAGGCCTTGGCGCAGAGCGCGGAAAGCATCGGCGGCCGCATTCACGGTCCCATTGCGCAGCGCGACCTGCTGCTCCGGCTCGGCATCGAGGAACGTGCAGCGGCGCTCAAGGCCAGCGCCTCGCGCGACAAGGCACTGGAGATCGAACTGGCAGCCTCGCGCCTGACCGAAAGTGGCCCGCAGGGCATGGGAGAGTTATTCAAGGCGCTCGCCATCGCCGATCCAAAACTGGGGCTGCTCCCCGGATTCGAGACGCCGCCATGATGATCGAGGCTCGAACACTCGCGCTCGACGGCATCCGCCACGGCTTCTTCACGCGCCAGGGCGGCGTTTCCGGCGGCCTCTATGCGAGCCTCAATGGCGGCGTCGGATCGAACGATGACCGCGCCCATGTCGCGGAAAACCGCACCCGCATGGCAGCCGCGGTCGGGGTCGAGCCGAGCCGCTTTTTGACCTGCTATCAGATCCACTCGCCGCAGGTGGTGGTCGCGGAAACGCCGTGGCTGCCCGAGGCCCGCCCCCGCGCCGACGCCATCGTTACGCGCATGCGGGCGCTGGCGATCGGGGTGAGCACCGCGGATTGCGGGCCGGTCCTCCTCGCCGACCCAAGCGCCCACGTCATCGGCGCCGCCCATGCCGGTTGGCGCGGCGCGCTTTCGGGCGTCGTCGAGGCCGCGGTCGAGGCCATGGAGCGGCTGGGCGCCGAGCGCGGCCAAATCCGCGCTGCGATCGGGCCGATGATCCGGCAGCCCGATTACGAGGTCGGCCCCGATCTCATTGCCCGCTTTGACGCCGAAGACCCCGCCAGCCACCGCTTCTTCGCGACGGCTACCCGCGACGGCCACGCCATGTTCGACTTGGCCGGCTATATCGGCGCGCGGCTGACCCGGGCGGGCGTCCGCCACGTCGAGGACGTCGGGCTTTGCACCTATGCCGATGCGGAGCGATTTTTCAGCTTCCGCCGCGCCACCCACCGCACCGAAGCCGATTACGGCCGCCATGTGAATGCGATCGCTTTAGCTGGTTAAAACGGCGCCAGCGCACCCCGCCAAACCCATTGCGCTCAGGGCGAAAAAACCTGCGGGGACAAGGCCCTGATTCATGTTGCCAGCCCGGCAGGCGACTTGTATCAGGTCGGCGAAAGCCGCTGCCGGGCGCGCAGGAGAAGAGGGAATGGCGGGCAACAACGGGGCTATCAGGCTCGTCGCCGGCAATTCCAACCCCGCGCTTGCCGAAGCCATCGGCGGTTACCTCGGCACCCCTTTGACCAAGGCGATCGTGCGGCGCTTCGCCGACATGGAAGTCTTCGTCGAAATCCAGGAAAACGTGCGCGGCGCCGACGTTTTCATCCTGCAGTCGACGTCGTACCCGGCCAACGACCATATGATGGAACTGCTGATCATCATCGACGCGCTGCGGCGCGCGTCGGCGCGGCGCATCACCGCGGTGGTGCCCTATTTCGGCTATGCGCGGCAGGATCGCAAAGTCGGGCCGCGCACGCCGATCTCGGCCAAGCTCGTCGCCAATCTCATCACCCGAGCCGGCGCCGACCGCGTCATGACGCTCGACCTGCACGCCGGCCAGATCCAGGGCTTCTTCGACATCCCGACCGACAATCTGTTCGCCGCGCCGGTGATGATGCGCGACATCCGCCAGCGCTTCGATCTGACCAAGGTGATCGTGGTGTCACCCGACGTCGGCGGCGTGGTGCGCGCGCGCGGGCTCGCCAAGCGCATCAATACGCCGCTCGCCATCGTCGACAAACGGCGCGAGCGGCCGGGTGAATCCGAAGTGGCCAACGTCATCGGCGAGGTCGACGGCGGCATCTGCATCCTGGTCGATGATATCGTCGACTCCGGCGGTACGCTGGTGAACGCCGCCGACGCATTATTGGAAAAAGGCGCCGCCGCGGTCTACGGCTACATCACCCACGGCGTGCTTTCCGGCGGCGCCGTCGCCCGCGTCGGCAAATCCAATCTCAAGGAATTGGTGATCACGGATTCGATCCAGCCGACGCAAGCCGTCACCGAGTCCAACAATATCCGCGTGCTGCCGATTGCGACGCTGATCGGCGAAGCCATCAACCGCACCGCCGCCGAAGAATCAGTCTCAAGCCTGTTCGACTGAAACGGCTTTCCGCTCTCGTCATCCCCCGAGTCAACTTGTCGCAGGCCGGTCTGTGGACGGTCACGACCGCAGCATTGTGCGCCAAGGCCAAATCACTTCATGAGTGCCGGGTAGCCGCGGCGCTAGAGGCCCTTGCGTTGAATTTGGTGAGTGGAATCAGGCCGATTATAGTCGGCGTGCGGGCTGATTCGCGGCTTTCGGTCAACCGACGCGTAAATGTCATCCCTGCGTCAAATTGCAGCCGGTATTCGCATAAGTCCTAGTGGTGTGCGCATTTCCACTCAGATGCCGCACTGGGGAGAGGGCATGTCCATCATCGAGATCGCACGCGAGCATGGCAACAATCCCCTCGAGGTCGTCGAGCGGATGGCGTCCGGCAACAACTGGCCGTTCGAGCGCTCGGGTGAGGACGAGATCGCGCTGGTCGTCACCGGTAAGTGGACCAATTACCAGATATCCTTCACCTGGATGGGCGACATCGAGGCGCTGCATCTCGCCTGCGCTTTCGAAATCAGAGTGCCGGAGCTGCGGCTTCCGGAAGTGCAGCAGCTCATTGCCATGATCAACGAGCAACTGTGGATCGGCCATTTCGACGTCTGGATGCAGAACGGCATGGTGATGTTCCGCCATGCGCTGCTCCTCGCCGGCGGCGTGCCGGCATCGGGCCGGCAATGCGAGGCCTCGCTCGGCTGCGCGCTCGATGCCTGCGAGCGTTACTTTCCCGCGTTCCAGTTCGTGGTCTGGGCCGGCAAGTCGGCGCGCGAGGCGATGGAGTCCGCCATGTTCGAGACCTCGGGCGAGGCGTGACGAGCGCAACGCCGGATTTGCGCGATTTCTCCGGCCACCTCGTCCTGGTCGGCGCCGGCAAGATGGGCGGCGCGCTGCTCAAAGGCTGGTTGCGGTTCGGCCTCGACCCAAAACACATCGCCGTTCTCGAACCGCAACCATCGCCGCAAATCTCTACGCTCGAGAGCCGCGGCCTGCGGCTCAATCCGCAACTGCGCGCGCTTACCGATGTTGCCGCCGTCGTCGTTGCGGTGAAGCCGCAAACCGCGGCGGAAGCGATCCCACCGCTCAAGCCGCTGATCGGCGCTTCGACCGTCGTCGTCTCGATCATGGCGGGGCGCACGCTGCAATTCATCGCCGGCGCGCTGAACGCACCGTGCGCGTTGGTGCGCGCCATGCCCAACACTCCAGCTGCGATCGGTCGCGGCATCACGGTCGCGGTGCCGCGCGACGTCAATCCGGCGCAGCGCGAGCTTGCGCATCGCCTGCTCTGCGCCACTGGGACCGTCGAGTGGACCGACGACGAGGCGCTGATGGATGCGGTGACCGCCGTGTCGGGATCCGGACCCGCCTATGTCTTCCTGTTGGCCGAAGCGCTGGTTGAGGCCGGCGTCGCCTCAGGCCTACCGCCGTCGCTCGCCGTCAAGCTCGCGCGTGAAACCGTCGCCGGCTCAGGCGAGCTGTTGCACCGCTCCGACCTCGATGCCGCGGTGCTGCGGCAGAATGTGACCTCGCCCGGAGGCACCACCGCCGCCGCGCTTGACGTACTGATGGGCAAGGACGGCCTTACGCAACTGATGCGCAAAGCGGTTGCCGCCGCGACCAAGCGGTCGCGCGAGCTTGCCGGCTGAGGCCTGGCGTCTCCCTGACGCCGCCTTGGAACCGTCTCACCGCGGGCCTACATTGAACCCGATAGTCGCGCGTATGAGGCGCTGCCCAAAAGTTCGGTGCATAGGAGTTCGGTCATGGTTCGCAAGCCCGCCCGCAAATCCGCACGATCGTCCTCCACCACGAAAGCCGCAGCACCCGCCGCCGCGGGCAGCGAGCGCGAAAAAATCATCGCCGCTTTCCTGGCGCTGCTTGCGGAGAAACCGATCGAGCAGATCGGCTTCGCCGAAATCGCCAAGGAAGCCGGCGTATCGCTCGGCCAATTGCGCGGCGAGTTCGCCTCGACGCTGGCGATCTTCGCCGCTCACATCAAGGCGACCGACCGCGCCGTGCTCGCCGCGGATTTGAGCGACATGGCCGAGGAGCCGCCGCGCGAGCGGCTGTTCGACGTGCTGATGCGGCGGCTCGAAGTGCTGGCGCCGCATCGCGAGGCGGTGCGCTCGCTGTTGCGGTCCGCCCGGCGCAACCCGCCGCTCGCTCTGGCGCTCAATGGATTGGCCGTACGCTCGCAGCAATGGATGCTGAGCGCCGCCGAGATCAACGCCTCGGGACCGCGCGGCATGATCCGTGCGCAGGGCTTGGCGCTGCTGTTCGGTTCGGTGCTGAGCACCTGGGTGCGCGACGACGATCCCGGGCTTGCCCGCACCATGGCGGCGCTCGATCGCGCGCTGGCCCGCGGTCAGCGTTTCTCCGGCTTCCTCGACGATTTGTGCCACATCCCGTCGCGGCTTTGCCGGCTGCGGCCGCGCCGGCGCCGGCGGGATGATGATGCCGAAGAGGAGTCGACCGCGGCGTGACCGGCTTGCCGCTTTACCAACGATTAGCCACGCGCCATTCCACAGCCAAAGCTTAGAATGCCTATAAACAAAGGTTTTTCATTGCATCGCTAAGCTGGCTGCGGTAAAGATAGTTGCAGATCGAACCAATTGCCGCCGGGCCGTCCTGCCATGATCGTGTGTTCTTGTAACGTGTTCACGGACAAAGACGTGCGCGGCACGCTCGCGGCCGGCGAAGGTTGTCCGCGTACTGCCGGCGAAGTTTATCATTGCCTGGGTTGCAGCGCCCAGTGCGGCCGTTGCGCCCGCACCATCCGGCGCATCATGGACGAGGCGCTGGCCAGTGCCGCGCCGGCGGCGTGTTGCGGGACCGCCCAGAACCAGCCCTGACATCTACGCCGATCGCGACGGCTCAAGCCTTCCACAAGCCAAGCCTTCCACAAGCCCGGTGCGGCCTATCGCACTCCACCTTTTAATTGTTATAATTAAAGTCTAGGCCACACGTCGTGCGGCGCCGACGCCCCATTGCAGGAGCACGATCATGAAAGGCGACCCCGGAGTCCTCGATTTCCTCAATAAGGCACTGCGGCACGAACTGACGGCGATCAACCAATACTGGCTGCATTATCGGCTGCTCGACAATTGGGGCTACAAGTCGCTCGCCAAGCAATGGCGCAAGGAATCGATCGAGGAGATGCAGCACGCCGACAAGCTGGTGGATCGCATCATCTTCCTCGACGGCTTCCCCAACATGCAGGTGCTCGATCCGCTGCATATCGGCCAGAACGTCAAGGAGGTCCTCGATTGCGATCTCGCCGCGGAAATTTCGGCGCGCTTGCTCTACCAGGAGGCCGCCACCCATTGCCACGGCGTGAAGGACTACGTGACGCGCGACATATTCGAGAAGCTGATGCATGACGAGGAAGAGCACATCGATTTCCTCGAGACCCAGCTCGACCTGGTCGCCAAGCTCGGGCTTGAGCTCTACGCCCAGCACCATATCGGCGAGCTCGAGAAAGACGAGGACTGAGCCGCGGGCGGCCGCTCGCGCCGCCGCAATCCTTAATAGAGTCTTAACGCAGTTTCGCCGGCGCCCCCGCGGCGGGCGAATTGGCGCGCTCGCGCCCGATCCACTCTGCCATTTCTGCCGGCTTGCTTTGCAGCACACGCGCCGCGGTGGATTAACAATTACGGTTAAATCTTAAGGTTAAGACCCGCTTAAATAATTGCTGGCATCTTCGGCCCGGTTCAACGACGGCGGGCCGCCGCACACGTGGCCCGGCCGAGGAAAGGACGAAGCCATGGTCAGCGTCAAATTCTTCGCTAGCGCTGCTGCGGTCGGCTTGCTCAGCACAGCCGCACTCGCAGCCGATCTCCCTCCCCCCCAGATGTATCAACCGCCACCGCAGGTGGCGTATCAACCCGCGCCGGTCGTATCCAGCGGCTGGTATCTGCGCGGCGACGTCGGCGTCGGCATGCAGACGTTCGGCGATTTCCCGCACTCGCAGACGAATTCAGCTTTCGTCTGGCCGGCGAGCTGGACCATCGTGCAAAAAGACATCCAGGACACCGCGATCTTCGGCGGCGGTATCGGCTACGAGTGGAACAACTGGTTCCGGACGGATATTACGGCCGAATACCGCACCAAGGCGGCGTTCAAGGCCACCGGCCGCTACACCGAATTCTGTGCCGGCGGCGGTAACTGCTTCGACGTCACCGCAGGCAACTTCTCGTCAGCTGTGTTCATGGCCAACGCCTATCTCGATCTCGGCACCTGGTGGTGCCTGACGCCCTATATCGGCGCCGGCCTCGGCAGCGCCTATAACCGCATCACCGGCGTGCAGGACAACGGCATCAACTCCGACGGCACCGCCGGCTTCGGCTTGACGTCGGGAGACTCGGCGAATTGGAATTTGGCCTGGAATGCCCAGGCCGGCCTCACCTACAACGTCAACAACAACTTCAAGGTCGATTTCAGCGCCCGCTACCTGCATCTGGGCTCGCCGGAAACAGCCACGGTGTTCTGCCAGAATACGGTGTCGTGCCCGGGCGCCTTCTACAATCTGAACAACACCAACTCATGGGATTTCAGGATCGGCCTGCGCTGGATGCTGCAGCCCGACATGGTCCCGATGATGGCGCCGCCCCCGCTGATGAGCCGGGGCTGATGCCCAGCGCCTGAACGGCGAAATCAAAAAGCAACAGACGGCGCGGGCAACCGCGCCGTCTTCGTTTTATGGGGCCGCCCCAAAGACCCTGAGCCGACCCGGATGGGGAGACACCAGGTCGTTGCTCGGCCCGTTCCGCCCGGCTGGCCTGAGCTAACGCTCCATTAAGGTTAATGCCTGATGATCGCCCACGTCTGGCCGCGCATAGCGCGCCACCGGGACGGAGAATGCGGCCGATGCGTTGGGTCATCTGTGCTTTGGTCGTGCTTGTTGCGCCGGCCGGTGCGCGCGCCGGGGACTTCGACGTGCTGCGCGGCGCGCAACCCGTGGGCTACGCCTCCTATACGCGCTGGAGCGGATTTTACGGCGGCGGACTGATCGGCGAAGAGTTCGACGCCGCCGATTTCCGTAAAGTCGGCGGCCCCGAGATCACCACCATCTCCGGATTGGATGCGAACTTCAACGGGATTCCGCTGACTAACTTCCCGCGGCTTACTTCGCTGAATACGGAAGCGCCGAGCTACAGCGCGTTCATCGGCTATAACTACCAATTCGAAGCGGCCGTCGTCGGCTTCGAGCTGACCTTTACCAAGACGTCGTTTAACGCCAGCATCAACGACATGGAAAGCCACAGCTATTTCCAGACCGC
>DATHHM010000192.1:0-17342 GCA_035317145.1 Xanthobacteraceae bacterium
CAGATCGTTGCGCCCGAGTTTTTCGATCAGCTCCTTGTCGCCGTGGACGACGCGATCGCCGCGGCGTACGCGCGTCTCGGACGGATAACCCCCGCCTCCGTTTACGCGTGACCTCGAAAGCAAGGCAGGTCGTCGAAATCATCATTGCGCCGCATGACACGCCTCCTTGGCTTGATGCATTCGGAACGCGCGGTGATATCCGCGCGGCCTGACGATGTCCAGCCTGCAGCATGGATTTCGCGTTGCTCAACCCGTCCTACACAGGCCGCTCTACCACAGGTACAATCGCCCGGCCGGTGAACCCCTGCGCGTGTCTTGAACCGACACCGGAAAGGACCCACCCATGCCCACCTTCAAGCTGCCGCTGTCCGGCGACGTCGTGCAATCGATCAATCCGTTCACGGCGTTCATGACCGGCGGCCAGTTCGGCCTGATCAACATCAATCTCGGCCAGTCGAGCGAGCCCAAGGTCGAGGAAGAGGTGCTGTCCGACGTCGCCACCTACGGCAAGCAACTCGGCCGCATCGGCGACGCGTTGATCGTGCTGGTGGAGCACTTCCATCCGCGCAAGCCGCTGACCGCGGACGAGACCAAGGCGCTCGACGCGCTCAAGGCGATGCTGGACAAGATCGCCGACGTGAAAGAGAAATATAAAAGGCCGGCGATCCGTCCGGGCGACGGCGCGCAATCGTCGTAGTGGCGGCACAAGATGGCTACCGCCGTCCTCCGCGATCGCGCCCTATCCGCATCTGTCGCCGCGCCGCCGCGGGCGGTTCATCCGCGAGAAAATACGTCAGTGATGCATCTCGTCGCCCGGCATGATGCCCCAGAGATTTGAGGCGGACGGATCCTTGGCCCACACCTTCGGACGCTGCGGATTATCGCGGTGCCACGGCCGCGGCTCGAAATAGCCGAGCTCCTCGTTCATGCGGTCGAGCTCGGCAAACAATTCGGTGATCAGACCCGCCGGGCTGCGATGATAGGTGAACAGGTTATGGCCGATGCCGTGGCGGCCGGGCCCCCATAAAAGCTTGTAGCCGTTGACGGACAGGAAATCGCAGGCCGTCTGCATGTGACCCCAGTCGCGCAATTCGAACGCGGTATGAAAATGCCGGTTCGATCCGGTCTGCATCAGATTGATGGTGTGGTGGTCGGGCCCGCAGCGCAGGAACGAGAAGAAGTCGCCCATCCAGTCGGATTCGCGAAAGCCGAGCACGTCGCAGTAGAACTTGGTGACGTGCTTGACGTCGGTGACGTGGAAGGCGACGTGGCCGAGCTTGTGCGGCACGATGCCTTTGGCCTGGAATTTCTGGTGCGAGAAATCGGCGCGCTTGAACACTTCCATCACCGTGCCCTTCGGATCTTCGAAGGTAAGCACGTCCGAGATCGAAGGCTCCGGATCCTTCTTGCGCTGGGTCTTGATGCCGTGCGCTGCGACCTGCTTCTCGAACGCATCGATATCGTCGTGCTCGCCGAGCTGGAACGCGACGCGCGAGCAACCCGCTTGCGCGCCTTTGCGCAAAACGACCGAGTGGTGATCAACGGTGTTGGCGAGAAAGACCGCGTCCTTCTCCTTGGCCGCGACCGTCATGCCGAGAATGTTGCTGTAATAATCGGCCTGCTGTTCGACATCGGGCACGTCGTAGCTGGCGTGGGCGATTTTTTTGACTCGGATCATACGGTGTCTCCTTTTGTTATCTTTCCCCTCCCCCTTGTGGGGAGGGGTAGGGGTGGGGGTCGAAAGGTAACGCGCCAACGTCGACGCCTGCGTACAACCTCACGACCCCCCACCCTACCCTCCCCCACAAGGGGGGAGGGTTAACTCTTCTCACGCGGCATCGCCGCGATGACGTCGACCATTCGGGCAACGTCGTCGCCGCCGAAACCCATCGCCATGAAGCGCTCGTAGAGCGGAATCACGCTGTCGAGGATCGGTGTCGCCACGCCCACATTGTCGGCAAAATCTCCGATCAGATCGAAGTAATGCTGCAACGCCGGCACCGGACCCTGCACCGGCTGAAAGCGGCGCTCCGCCATCCATGGCGCGCGGATGCCGAACTGCGTCGAGCCGCCGGAGCCGGTGGCGATCGCTTTGATCATCAGCTGCAAGTCGACGCCGGCCTTCAGCCCGAGCGCCATGGCTTCCGCGGTCGCCGCGATATTGATCGCGACCAACAGATTATTGACCAGCTTGACCCGGCTCGCGGCGCCGAATTCGCCGAAATAGAGGCAGGAATCGGCAAAGCCGGCAACGACCCGCTCAGCCTGCTTGCAGGCCTGCGCATCGCCGGCAAGATAGATGACGCCCTTCTTCGCCGCGACCATGCCGGGCGTTCCGGAGACTTCGCCGTCGACGAATTTCGCGCCCTTGCGCTGCAATGGCGCGATCTGGCGCTTCTTGTCCGGCACCGGATGCGAGCCGAGCTCGATGACGATCTGCCCGGGCTTTGCCGTTTGCACGAGTCCAGTCGGACCCTGCATGGCGTCGTCGAGCGCTTCGGTCGAGGGCAGGCACGAGAACACGATATCCGCCTGCGCGCCGACATCGGCCGCCGACCGCGCCGGCACGCCGCCGATCTTCTCGAAGTCGGCGAGCGAGGAGCGACGAAACCCGACCACGCGATAGCCGCTTTTGATGAGATTCTCCGAGATCGGCAGGCCGATCTTGCCGACTCCGACAAAGCCGATGGTCTCCATTTGACGTTCCTCTGTGTCTTTTTCTTATGTCACTTCGACCGTTTGATCGGACAGATTGACCCGCACGCCCAGCGTGCCTTCCATGACCGTCCATTCCTTGAGCTCGAAGGTACGCAAGCCGTTGACGAAGAACGGATCGGCCTCGGCGAGAGCGCGCGCTTCGCCGGCATCCTTGGCGCGCAGCACGGTCAGGCCCTGGCCGGTCGGCGGGCCTTCGCCGTCGGCCAGCGGCCCGGACGCGAACACCAGGCCGCGCTTTTCCAGGCCGATCATGTATTCGAGATGCGCCGAAAGATACGGCTGCAATTTGTCCGGCGTCACCGCCGGCTTCGACAACACGACGTAAAACTTCTTGCGCAGCATTTTGCGCGTCAGATCGGCAACACGCTCTTCAAAAAACATGACTCACGCCTTCAGGTTTAACATTACTAAGGAGCATGATCTTATCCGAAAACCGGTATCCACTTTTCGGGATCATGCTCTAGACCAGCCGCGAGCCGTGCGGCAGGCCGAGAAAGTGCCGGCCGATCGCCTCGTAGATCGAGAACTGCGACTGCGCCTGTTGCGACACCGCGTGCATGTCGCGGAACCGGCGCTCGAACGGATTGGCCTCGAAGATCGCCGTGGCGCCGGCGGCCAGGTACGTCTGCTCGACGACGTGCACAGCGGTCTGGCTGGCGTTGATCGACGCCATGCGCAGCCGGATGCGCTGCTCCATCGTCGGCGTGCCGCTTTGCGCCCCCTGCCAAATCTCCCGCCAGGCTTCGAGGAAAAATGCGCGCGCCGCGGCGAGCTGCGACTGCATGACGCCGACCTGCGACTGCACCACGGCGCTGTCGCGCAGCACCGAGGTCTGGCCCTGGGGCGTCTTGCCCTGGGCCAGCGCGCAAAAATCATCCAGCATGGTGCGCGCGATGCCGAGCGCGATCGCCGGGAAGCTCGAACCGAATAGCTGATAGATGGTGAATTTGTACAGCGGGCCGTGCTCGCGGCGCTGCGCCGGATCGAGCGCGTGGTAATCGACGGCGTAATCCTCCGGCACGAACACGTCGGTCAACGTATAGGTGTTGCTACCGGTACCCTTGAGCCCCATCACGTGCCATACGTCTTGGAACGTGGCGCGCTCGCGCGGCACGACGAACGTCTTCTGCACCGGCTTGCCGCCCGTGTCGCGGCGCTGCTGGCCGTCGGCCTCGTAGATGAAACAGTGCGCGGCAAGCCAGGTGGCGTGTTTGCTGCCGCTGGCGAACGGCCACACTCCGTTGACGCGATAGCCGCCCTTGTCCGCGATCGCCTTGGCGTTGTTGGTGGGGCCCCAGGCCAGCACGCCGCGCGGATTTTTCTTGAACATTTCCTCGGCGATGTCCGGCTTCATGTTCCGGGTGATGGTGCCGCAGACCGAGGTCTGGCCAATGCACCAGGCGGTCGAGGCATCGGCCTTGGCGATTTCCTCGATGGCCTGCACGTAGTCAACCGGCGAGACCTCGTCGCCGCCGTAAGATCGCGGCAGCAACATGCGCCAAAGGCGGGCTTCGTGGAGCGCGTCGACAAGGTCGGGCGGCAGCTCGCGGTTGGCCTCGATGCGCGGCGTCGCGGCGGCGATGACCGACGCCAGCGCGCGCGCATTGGCGACGCAATCGACTTTTGCCCGGTCATCCATGTGCGTTTCCCAACCGACCGACTTGCCGCCGGACGCCGACCATATCTTACCTGCCGCAACGCGGCGGTCCATCGGCGTTCGTGGCGCAAAACCATTTCGGTGGCGGCCTCAGTGCCTCGAAGCGACCGTGAACGTCGGGCATTGCGCGGCGACTAAGCGCCACCCGCAACTGCAGCGTGAGGACGAAATGCCTTCCATGGGCAGGGCAATGCCGGTTGCGGGTGTGCTGGCCGCGACCGCGGGCTTTGCCGGGCAAGTGTTTTGCGCTGTATCAGTCGGTTTTGAACAGCTGCGCGACCCACTGTTCATGGGTTGCGTACCAGTCCGGGACCGCCTGTCGAACGGTCTGCATGAAGCGATCGCGCGTCGCAGCCGGCAGTCGCGCCATCCGGGCGGTGGCTTCCTGAAGACGTTCCGGCTGTTCGCGCGCGACGGCAAGCGCCACCCTCGCAGCGATCCAGGGATCGAGATTTGCGCTGCTTGCGGCCCGTCCGAGAGTGTCGACAAGCATATCGTGGCGGCCGGCCTCCAGGTACATGGCGAGCCGGATATCGTGCCGGCCCGCGTGGGCGAGCAGGGCATGGGCGCGCGGCGACAGTTTTGGGTCGGTCGCCGGCAAATGATCGGTCAGCCGCAGCATCAGGTCGCCTCGGATGGTTTTCGTCCGCAGTCCCGGCGCGTCGGGCAGCGGACGACGCTTCGCCTCGAGCCTGTCCAGCAGCGCCTCATAGAAGGGCCGGTATGAGGTGTCCGGGCCCAGCTGCGCGACCATCTGCAGCACCGCGGGATCGTCGGAATTGCGGAGCAACATTGTGGCCGCCTCGATGATCGCCTGCGCGGCTGCCGGCGATCGCTCGGCTTCCTCGCGGAACCGCTCGGCGGGAAAACGTTGTCCGCGATTGAGGACGTGGCGTCCTTTCGCCCACGCAACCATTTCGTCGGTGAGCGCCTTGGGCGATGCAAGATTGCTTTGGCCGGTCGGAAGCGGAGGATTCGTCATCGCGATCTTCACCCTTGGCGCCGCGGTCGCGGCCACGGCGGCCGATGGCGCGGCGGCCGGCGGGGCCGCCTGGTCGCGAAACGCGGCGTCGGCCGCGCGACGCGAGCGCCGGACTTCCTCAACGATACTGGTTTGTTCCTGACCCAGCAGGGTCACCGCCGGACCATCGCCTTTGGCAACTTTGTCCAAGTCATCCGAGTAGGCGTCGACCGGCCATTCGGTCGCGGCCTGTTTCAGCGCCTTTGTCATTTCGGGGGTGACGATATAGGCCTGAGCGGGTCCCATGGCCGAGAGCCGCACCGCATCCTTGTTCAAAGCCTCGATGGCGTCGCCTCCCGTCGCCGCCGACTGGTTCGGCGGTCGCTGCACCCACAACGGACTGAGCATTCCGTCGAAGGAGACCGGCCGGATCATGGTCTGGTTCAGCTCGTCGTAATGCAGATTGACGAGGCCGTCAGAATACCATTCCGGGGCAAGCGACAAAAAGTGACACATGGCGAAAAAGTCGTCATCACCCTGCAGCCGGTTCGAGCTGCTGGGTCGCATCATGCGCGGGTCCGGCGACACCCAGGCAAGCGGCATCAAACCGGCGCTGTCCGGCAAGGTCATGTCCGCCGGTATATCTTGTCCGTTCGTCACCGCGACCTTCCAGGCATCGAACACTTCCGTGGATTGCCAGTCGATCGGCGGCTGGCCTGGCCTGGAAAGCTTTGCGGCGGTCATCTTTTTCCAATCGTCGGAAACATTGTATTTGTAGAAGCTCGACGCGCTGGTGACGTGATACATCGTCTGGTAGGGCGACGGCGCGGCCGGCCCCTGCCCGATCATGGTGCTGCCGGCGAGCGACATTGCGCCGTACATCACCGGCTTTCCCGGATAGTCGGTGGCGACGAGCTGCAGGAATTGCGGCACGGCGGTCTTGACGGTCGGATCGGTCTCGCGCTGGACTTCCAGCATCTTGCGTGACCCCGTACTGACAACCTGCCATTCAAACACTGCCTCGTCGCTCGGCACCATGGCGTTGGATTCCGGCTGCTCGGCCAACGCCATGGACGCAAGACAGACGAGGCCGATCGCTGGAATCGAAACTCTCATAATCCCCTTCCTTCCGATTGCATGAACGCACGCAAATTGAGCGGAAACCGCCGCGTATCGAGCACTCCAGCCTATCCTCAATCAGACGGCGAAGCTAACGAGTCCACACCTCGGTCGTTCCTGCGGGCCAAGCGCGCTGCGCTTATACGAAACGCATGCAGATTGGGGACGGTGTTGTTGTTATCGGTTCGCCGAACCCAGAGCGCCGGTCGATGGGGTCGTTGCATCATTCGGATTCAGACTTTTGCCGGCACTGGCGCCCCGAAGCGGCCATGAACGTCAGGCATTGCAGCGGCGACTAAGCGTCAACCGCAATTGCTGGGTGAGGACAGCATGCCTTTCATGCGCGCGATAAGGAATTCGCCGCGATGCGGCACAAGTGACCAACGCAATATGTTATGATTGGCGCAAAGCCTAAGGAGAATACCATGGAACGACGCTCATTGCTGCAGCTGGCCTGCGCGATCATGCCCATCTCAGTCCTGACCACGCGCGCCGAGGCCGCCACGCCGGATCAAGCCAAGGTCGCCTATCACCTGTCCGATCTCGACAAGGTCGATTTCGTGCTGGGCAACATCCGCAACCACTACAACGGCATGGGCGGCCCGGACAAAGTGACGATCGCGCTGGTCGTGCACGGCCCGGCGCTCAAGGCGTTTCACGCGGCGGGCGCCAACCCCGACATGACCAAACGCACCGACGAGATGAAAAAGTCCGGACTGCAGCTCAATGCCTGCATCAACACCATGCGGGCGCAGGAGGTCACGCTGAAGGACCTGCTGCCGGGCTTCATCATCGCCGACAAAGGCGGCGTCGTGCGGCTCGCCGAATTGCAGTCGCAGGGCTACGTTTATCTGCGGCCGTAGCGTCCGACGCCGCAAACGGACCGGCGTGTCCGCAGCAAGGGCGGTGTCGCGCGTTGCCGCCGCGCTGTATACCTTGGCGCAGGCAAGGTAAGCCGAGTTATGAGACCGGCAGTCGCGGTGCTTTCGATCGTTGCTATCGGCGCGTTCGCCCAGGAGCTACACGCGCAAGGTGGCGCCGTTGTTGCCGCGCCGCCGCAATTCCAGGCTGATTATGCCGGCTCGACCGGATGCCTGCACTCGGCATCGGCCAGCTGCCGCAGAAAACCTCGATCGCAGTCGCCGCCGGACGCCAATGCTTATTTCAGCAATGGCGTAGCGCCGATGTTCGAACCCGATGGCGGCGCGGTACGCGTCCGGGGTGACATGGCGGCAGTTCGTATCGACGCCCGCCGGACCACGATCGCCGACGTGCTTGCCGCGCTGAATGCGGCGTTCGATATGTCTTACCGGTCTTCGATCGCGCTCGATGAGGAAATCACCGGCACCTATGCGGGATCTTTGCGGCGGGTGATATCGCGCGTGTTGGACGGCTACAACTACGTGATCAAGCAGGACGACGCGAAACTCGCCGTCATCATCCTCGGCAGGCGTGGCGAGCGCGCTGTCCCCGTCGCCATGCCGCTCGATCCGTTCCACCCGTTGCGCGAGCGTCGGCGGCCGCGACTGCTCGGGACCGACAGCGGCCACGGTTGACGATGGGTCGAGGCGGCGGAGCGCGGAAGCCCGCATAGCGGCCTCCCCCGCGATCGACACGCAATGCCTACAATCGGTAACCCAGGTGCCTGTCTGCGTTGGGCGCAAGGCAGAATAGTCTTCTCCCAATGTCGTAATACTCGTTGAGATTGTATCTCGATTCTAGGATGTGCTCAGAATAGCGTTCTTTTTAATGCAGTGGGCACACTCCCATATTGCCAATTCTCCTTAAGCGTGTTTGGCTTCGGCCGCGGCGTTTTGGCGCACATACGGCATGGAATAAATTTCATGCCGTGACCCAACGCCCAAAACGCCCAATCGCGGGGAGGAAAGCGATGGGCAAGATCATTTTGAAAGCGTTCGTGTCGGCTTTGTTAGTGCTCGCAGCGTCTCAAGCCTGGGCTGACGGTCACGGCGTCAACTGCCAGCGCTTTGCACCCGGCAGCGTGGTGCTGCCGCCGCCGGACATCTTCAGCCAGAACGGCGCGCTTAACGTCCAGCTCAACTATTTCACCAGGGTCGATCAGGACGGCCGCTCGCTGTTCTGCTTCCAGACGCCGGACGGAATGGAAGGGCCGACGCTGCGCCTCAATCCGGGCGATCAGCTCAACATCCTCGCGGCGAACGACGTGCCGGTAGGAACGCCGGTCGAGCAGGTGTCTAATTCGCAGAACCAATGCGGCGACCTGGAAATGTACACCTCGTCGCTCAACATCCACTATCACGGCACGACTACCTCGCCGAAGTGCCATCAAGACCAGGTGATCCACACGATCATCAATTCGGGCGAAAAATTCCAATACAACGTCGCCTTCCCGAACTACTCGCCCGGTGGATTGTACTGGTACCACACCCACGTCCACGGCATCGCCGAAGCGACCGTGCAAGGCGGTGCGTCCGGTGCCCTCGTCGTGTCGGGGATTCAGAATCTCCAGCCGGCGGTTGCAGGCCTGCCGGAGCGGATTCTCGTCATCCGCGATCAACCTGTCGCCGGCAATTCGACGCCGGGCAATACCTGCGCCGGCAACAACAACGTGACGCCGTCGTGGGACCTGGACATCAATTACGTGCCGCTGGAATTCCAGGCGGCGACCTGCACCTACACGCCGGCGGTCATCGAGATGCAGCCCGGCCAGCAGGAATTCTGGCGCGTCACCAATTCCGGGGCCGACACGATACTCGATATACAAATCCAGCATGACGGCGCGCCACAGCAGTTGCAGCTGGTGGCGCTCGACGGTGTCGCGATCAACTCCCAGAACGGCCAGCAGCGCGGCACGACCAAGACGGTGACTGACATCTTGCTAGCGCCCGCGGCGCGTGCGGAATTCATCGTCGCGGCGCCCAGCCACGGCCAGCACGCCAGCCTCGTTACGCTCAATATCGATACCGGTCCGATCGGCGACGTCGATCCGACGCGGACGATCGCCACCATCAAGACCGACAATCCGACGCAACTTCCGAAGGTTCCGCCGGTCGCGAAACAGATGCCGAATGCGATGGACGCGGCGCAGCAGCTCGGTAACCAGCAGCCGACGGTGCATCGCACGCTCTATTTCTTCGAGGTGCTGTCGGATCCGACCAATCCGAACAGCCCGACCAACTTCTTCATCACCGTCGACGGAGCGCCGCTCCAGCTGTTCGATCCGAACAATCCGCCCGCCATCACCACCCATCAGGGTGCGGTCGAAGATTGGACGATCCAGAACAGGACTGGTGAAAATCACGAGTTCCACTTCCACCAGATCCACTTCCTGGTGATGAGCCAGAGTGGATTCTCGGTGCCGCAAGAGATCGGCCAATTCCTCGACATGATCCAGGTCCCCTACTCCAGCACTGGCGCGCCGCCTTATCCGAGCGTGACCTTGCGCATGGACTTCCGCGGCGCGGATGTCGGCGACTTCGTCTATCACTGCCACATCCTCGGCCATGAGGACGCAGGCATGATGGCGATCATCCGGGTTCTGCCGCCAAACTCATAGGCGGCGGGACGAAAGGTTACCGTCGGCGCAGGGCGGTCGTGAGACCGCCCCTCGTCCCCTCTCTCCAGTTCGAGTGCTTGCCATGTTCAGCAAGATCAGGCTGCGACGCGTCGCCATTATCCTCGCGTCGGTTTTTGTTATCGCGGCCGCGGCGATCGCGGTGAACCGCGCATCGCAAGTGAATGCGGCGCGGCAGTTGCCGCAGATCGGCGGTCATTTCGCATTGTCGACGCCGGACGGCCGCCGCGTGACCGACGCAACGTTCCATGGCAAATGGCTGCTGGTCTATTTCGGCTATACGTCGTGCCCCGATGTCTGCCCCACCACGCTCAGCGCCATGGCGCTGGCGCTGGACAAGCTGGGGCCGCTCGCCGACAAGGTCCAACCTGTCTTCATCACCGTCGATCCCGAGCGCGACACGTCCAAGATCGTCGGTGAATACGTCAAAGATTTCGATCCGCGCTTCGTCGGGCTGGTCGGCTCGTCGCAAGAGATCGGCGCCGCGGCCCAGGAATTTCACGTCTATTACCGGGTGCGGCAGCTCGGCAATAACGAATACGTGGTCGACCACAGTTCGTTCATCTATCTACTCGATCCCAACGGCGCATTCGTGCGGCTACTGACCGGCGATTTGCCCGGCCACCAACTGGCCGACGAACTGCGGAAATTGATGAGCTGATGGAGCCGTGCAAGTGACCGGCGTTCGCGGGCTTCTGCTCGGATGCGGCGTGGTTGCGGTGCTGGCCGCGAGCGCGGTCGCCGCTGCGCTTGCGCTGCGGGCGCCTGATGCGCCGCGCGCGCACTTCGCCGACGCGGAGAACGCCGCGGCGGTGCTGGAAGGAAAAAGGCTTTATGCGAGCCGCTGCGCCGGCTGCCACGGACGCAAATTGCAAGGCCAGCTGCTGTGGCAGGTTCAAGACGAGTTTGCCGGCCGGCGCGCGCCGGCCCACGACCAGACCGGCCACACCTGGCAGCATGCCGACGAAGACCTCTTCGCCATGATAAAATTCGGCCGGTTCGCCACAACGCCTGCGGCCGCGAAGTCTTATATGCCCGCCTACGCGCAAAACCTCAGTGACGATCAGATCCTCGCCACCATCGCCTATATCAAGGCGACTTGGCCGCTGGGATTGCGGGTCTCGCAGGCGCTGCTCAATCCCGACTACGCCGGCATGCCGCAAAACGCCGACACGGTGGAATGGCGGCTGCCGCCGACCTGTCAGGCCGCGCTGCAACGGGCCGGCACCGCTGTCGGGTTCAGCATCGAGGGCCTGCCGCAGAAGGGCGAGTGATCCCGGCGGGCGATTGCTGCAACGTCAATTCGACGGGCCGAGCTTGGCCAACAGCGGCGCCAGCCGCGCCATGTCGCCGCGGATATGGGCGTCGAAGTCGCGCAGCCCGATGCTGGCCGGCGTAATCCCCTGCACGCGGATCTTGGCCTGGATGTCCGGATCCTTGCCGACATCGGCGATGGCGTCGTGCAGCACTTGCAGGACGTCGCGCGGCGTCCTGGCCGGCGCCAAAAAACCGTACCAGGTCGCATTGATGTAATCGACGCCGGCGGAGCGCGCGGTCGGAATTTGGATCGGCTCGCGCACCGGCTCTTCATCCGCCACCGCAAGGCCCAGCAGGCGGCCGTCCTGCAACATCGGCAGCGTGAACGCTTCCGGCGCAAAGGTCGCCTGGATATTGCCGCTGAGGATATCGGTGAGGATCGTCTGGCTCACCGTATAAGGAACGTGGACCAGTTCTATGCCGGTCTTAAAAGCGAAATACGCTCCCGCGATATGGGTCGCGGTGCCGATGCCGGCGGAGCCGTAATTGATCGTGCCGGGTTTTGCTTTGGCGAGCGCGACGAACTCCTGCAAATTGTGCACGCCGAGCGACGGCGCGACGGTGACCACGGTCGGCGCCAATCCCACCATGCAGATGCCGGCGAAGTCGGCGACCGGATCGAACGGCAAATTCTTGTTCATCGCGCCGAGAATGGCGTGGGCCGAATTGGTCAGCAGGATGGTGTAGCCGTCGGGCGAGGCATTGGCGACCGTCTCGGCGCCGATCAGAGTGCCGGCGCCGGGGCGATTGACGACGATGGTTTGGTAGCCGAAGCGCTTCGACAAACCATCGGCGAACAGACGGGCTTGGATGTCCATCGCCGTTCCGGGCGTCAGCGGCACGACGATGGTGACCAGGCGCGACGGGTAATGATCCTCCGCACGCGCAAAACCGCACGCCGACGCGACGATTGCGAGCGCAAGCGCGCATAACCTGCTGAACGAAATCACATCAGCACCACAGCGCGCACCGGCGAGGCTTCGGCGCCGACGATATTGAGCGGCAGCGCGATCAGCGTGAAACGCTCGCTGGTGATTTTGTCCAGGTTCTTCAGATACGGCATGGTGATGATGCCGTGCTCGCTCAAGGTCCGCGAATTGTGAAACACCCGCGGCGAGCCCGGCTCGTCGTTGCCGTGATAGAAATCGTAGCCGACGATGACGACGCCCTTTTCGATCAGCCACTCGGTGGCGCCGATGGTCAGATACGGCGACGTCTTCATCCATGTGTCAGAGCCGCCGTCGTAAGTGTTGTTGTGATCGGTGCGCAATAGCACGCGGTCGCCGCGTTTGACGCACGCGCCAATGGCCGTGTCGAGATCACGCTCGGTGATCGCCTTGCTCGGCATCTTGTCGCGCAGATCGGCGACGATCGCCTCGCCGATGAAAAGCTCGAGCGGCAGCTGATGGATTTGCGTGCCGCCGCGCACGTTGTGCTCGGGGGCGTCGACGTGGCTGCCGGCATGCAGGCGCATATGGACGCCGCGCACGATCTGGCCGGCGCCGCCCGGCGCGTCGTGCTCCTTGAGCACCTCCATGGCGAACTGCATGTCCTTGGTGAATCCGGCGGGCGTGCGCATGCCGAAGTTTTTCGGATCGAGCTCAAGACTGATGTCGACGATCTGACCGCCGGCTATCGGCATGCTGCTTCCTTTCCAGGGCGCGAGGAGCCCTGAACCGTCTTCGCAAAAGACTCGATAGGCTCAAGCATTCGCCGGCGACACGCTGCGGCGATTACCGCCGACGTCCGCCGCCGCCGCCGCCACGCGCGGCACCGCCGCCACCGCGCGCAGCACCACCTCCGGCACGCGCGGCACCACCGCCGCCACCGCCGCGGGCCTGAAATCCGGCACCGCCGCCGCCTCCTCCGCCGACGCTGCGGGCGTGGACGGCACCACCGCCGCCGCCGCCCCCACCACCACCGCCGCGATTGAGGTTTGCGCCGGAACCGGCACCGGCATTGCCGCGGCTGCGTGTGTTCTGGCCGCCTGTCTGTCTGGTGGTGGCGCCGGCATTGCCGAGCGACTTATTGCCTGTGGGCCCATTGATATTGCGATTGCCGCCCGCGCCCGCGCCGCCGCCCAGATTCGAGCGGTTGCCGCCGCCCGGTTGCAGCACCTGCTGGCCGCCGGAGCCGCGGCCGTTCAGTTGATTGCCGCCGCCACGGGCGTTGGCGCCGCCGAATTTGGCCGCGACGCCCGGGTTGTTGTAGCCGACGTTGCCGCGATGCGCCGGATTATGCGTCCAGTTGTTGCCGTTGAAATTGTTGACGTTGGCCGAGCGGTTGACGTTGATGTTGTTGCCGCCCCAATTGAAGCCGCCGCCCCAGCGATTGCCGCCCGAGGCCCAGCGCCCGAGCGCATAGCCGGTGCCGAACGCCAGTCCGGTCGCGAGAATCCCGACGCCGATATAGGCCGGCGGCGGCCAGTAATATGCCGGGTAGTCCGGATAGTCCCACGCCCCGTAGACCACGGACGGATCGTAATACGGCACGTAGAGCTCGTCCGGATCGGTCGGCGCGATGTAGATATACTGCCGGCCGCCCGTGCTTTGCGTGGTCACGGTCTGCTGGCTGGTCGACTGCAGCTTGTTGTTGGCTTGCGCCTTGGTGCGAAGGCGCTGGATGGCGTCCATGACGTCGGGCTGCTGTGCCAGCACCGCGTCGCCGAGCTGCTGCGTCCAGTCGAGCTTGTTGCTCATCAGGTCGAGCACATCGGGCGTGGCGGTAAGCGACTTCACGCTGTCGTCCCAGTTTTGCTGGTCGAGCGCCGCCTTGAGCGCATCACCCTGAAGATTCTTATTGGTGTTCGCCCAGCGGTCGGCCTGGACGACTTCGAGCGGATAGGTCGAAGCCATGAGGACGAGCGACAGCAGCGCGTCGGGATAAAGCGCGATCGGAGCGACCAACGCGTCGAGCTGCCCGGCGGCCAGCAACTGCTGCGCCGGCGCCGATGCCGGCTGCGACGGCGGCGGCGGCGTCTGTGCCGATGCCGCCTGCGGCACTGCGAACAACAGCGCGACCGCCAAAAGCCTCATTGTCAGCTTGATCATGATCGCCTCCCGATACTCGCCACATTTGCGCGGGCGATTTCTAGGTTTGCACTCTATCTGCTTTGCCACCGGCTTGCCCATACCGCAAATGCGATTTCCGTACCGCAGGCGACGTAAAATTTGCGTCACCTTCACGGCACCGGCTGCGGCTGTGGGAATGTCCATTTGCCGCTCACGATCTCCGGCTTCGGCCAATAAAGGCGCACCGTATAGTTCCAGCCCGCCACGATCGGCAGACAGTTCGGCATCTTGCCGTCGCAACCGCCGAACTGGATCGCGATCGCGCCATCGCCGCTTTTCTTCGCCGTGATGTTGTTGAGCGAATAGGCGTTGTACGGATTCTTTTCGTAGTAGCCGGCGGCGTCATAGACGCTGACCGACCAGAAACCGTCGACCGGCACGTCCTTGACCGTGAGCCGATAGATCGTCTTGCCGTCGTTGTTCGGCGGCGTGACGTTGAGATAGACCGCCGCCTTGTCGGGGTTGCCGCCCCAGGCCGCGGCGGCTGCGATCAGATGACGGATCGGATCGACCTCGTTCTTGGCGCCGAACGCGTGCTTGAAGTCGGGCATCGTCGAGCCGAGGACGAGGAGCGCGTCGCGCACTTTCTTCTGGCTGACCGGATCCCAGTTCGGGATTTCGAACTTGCCGGCGCTTTGCTGACTGACCTTGATCGCGTCCTGCAAGGCGTGGACCTCAAGGACATCCTTCGGGTCCACCGGGTCGACGAGGGTGCGCACCGCCACCGCGACATAGCGCGTGCCGATTCCTTGCCGCGTCAGGGTATGACTGCCCGCGCCGTAGAAGACGCCGTGCGTATATTCGTCCTCATCGAATACCTGCATCGACATGAAACGTTTGCCGGCATCGGGCAGCGTGATCGTCACCGGCCCGGCGTCGAGATCGAACACCGCGCCGGAATACAACGTGTCGCGGTTCAGCCGTATGACGTTTTGATTGTCGATCGGCGCCGGCTCACGGTTGTGAAAGAATTTGCCGAAGCCGCCCTCTTTGACGGCGATGGAGTGAAAATACAGGTCGGACTCCGCGCGCGTGAAATTGTCGGCGGTGACGGGCACGGTACTGGCCGGCGCCGGCGCGGCGGGTTGCGCCTCCGCTCCGCCAATCGCAGCAAAGATCAAAGCCAAAGCGCAACAGGTGAGTCTCATTTTCATTTGCGATCTCCGCAACGTTCAGTTCGCTTTCTGCAACGGCGGCGCCGTCCATTTGCCGTTGAGCGCATCCGGCTTGGGCCAGTAGAGCCGCATCACCACGAAGAACGGCCCGCCGGGCGCGGGCAGCCAGTTGGACTCCTTGTCGGCGCCCGGCGACCCGTTCTGGATATAGAGCGTCAGTCCACCATCGGCATCGCGCTTGAGGTTCGGCAGCATCGGCGAATTGATCAGATAACGGTTGAGCGCATTGGCATAGAGCAGGCTCGCCGGCAGTTGGTACATGGTGAGCGACCAGAACGCATTGACCGGAGGCAATTGGCCCGGCGCGAAATGCATCGCATAGCGGTGCGTACCGTCGAGCTTCTGCTTGTCGGCATCGATGAAATAAACCGGATAGATCGCCTCGTCCTTCGAGTTGCCGTAGATGCCGAGCGCGGCTCCCGCCATGCGATCGATGTAATGATCCTTCAGGAACGCCCGAGAGCCGAAACCGTCGGCGCTGGAGGACAATCCGGTATCGAGCCGCGTCGTCTTGAATTCGGCGAAGGCCTTCCAGGCATCGGCCATGCCATCCTGGTAGGCTTGACGCATCCCGGGCGTGAGCGCGGCGGGGTCGAATTTTTTGCCGGCATTGATGCCAATCTTGGCGAAACGCGCCCGCAGCGCCGCCTCGGTCGGATTGGTCGGACAGAACTGCAGGATGAAATTCAGTATGTTGAAAAAGTCGAGCGACGTCCGCTCCGCGTCGGCGCTCACCGGTTTGACAAAATTGATGGCTGGCGCGGGTGCCGGCGCCGGCTGATGCAGGAATTGCGACAGCGGCTGGACTTTGTAGCCGGCCTGGATCTTCTTCACGTTGTCGATGTCGCCGGGATTGAAGAGCTGCGTGCGGAACAGCAGGAACGCGAGCTCGGTCTCGGAGCGGATCACCGACCTGATGCCCGGCGGCGGCTTCTTGGTATCGCCCCGCCAGTCCGGCCCGGCGAGCAAAAAGCTGCCGGCGCCGTTGCCCGTGGCGCGGCTGCCCACATAGGCGAAGTTGAACGTGTACATGTCGATGAACTGGATCGAGTAATAGCGGCCCTTGTCGACGGCCGGCACCGTGATCACCAGCGGCTCGGCGCGCAGGTCGGCGCCGACGAACGAATAGGGCGTGTCGGAATTGGGCGTCTGGATCGCCTTGTCGTCGGGCGTATAGACGCGCGCGTTGTTGACCAGCGTGTTCCAGGGCGCCTTGTATTCCGCGCCGCCGCGATCGACGAAATACGAATATTGCACCCTGTAGCTGTCGACCAGCGGGAAGCCCCAAATGACGGCGTCTTTGGCGATGGCGCGCACTTCGGCCGGTGGCACGGCTTGCGCGTGCGCTGGCGCGGCAAGAAGCGCGGCGGCAATAGTGATTGCTCCTGTCACGGCGATGGTCCGCATGGATTTCTCTCCGCGCGCGCTTCGGCGCACGCCCGGCCTCTAGCTTAAT
Organism: Xanthobacteraceae bacterium; assembly: GCA_035317145.1. Taxonomy (GTDB): domain Bacteria; phylum Pseudomonadota; class Alphaproteobacteria; order Rhizobiales; family Xanthobacteraceae; genus BOG-931. The sequence goes on from DATHHM010000192.1 coordinate 17,031, forward strand.
CACCAGACGTTGTTGTGAAAATGGCAGTTGTGAAAATGGCATGCGCCGCCGCATCCCGCGCGGCGCGAGACTCGTTCGATCTGCATGGCGAACCCGGCTCGGCTTTGAGAAAGTCAGGGGTGGTGCCTGGCTTTCGGTCGTCCGTGATACCGTTTCGTCGTTTCGTAGCCTGGATTGAGCGCAGCGAAATCCGGGAACGAAGGTTCGGCTCCGTCGCCGCTCCCGGGTTTCGCTCTGCTCAACCCGGGCTACGAAAAAATTGAAGGAAGCGGAACGCCGGCAAACGCTGGGTAGCAACCGCCGCATCTTGCG
>DATHHM010000193.1:0-3106 GCA_035317145.1 Xanthobacteraceae bacterium
GTGACTTCGGCCATGCGGTCGAACTGCCGGGTGAAGCCGCCGGCACCGGCGGTGGCTGACCTGAGCTCGACGATCAGGTCGCCGATCTCGGCCTCCGGCATGGTGGCGCGGACGCAATCCCATCCGGCCCAGCCCTCGCGGGTGTCGAAGCCGAGAATCTGGCCGCGCCGGCCCGACAGGATCGCGTGGATCTTAGCGGTGGCGTCGGTGGGACAGACGATCTCCACCACATGGATCGGCTCCAGTAGCACCGGCTGGCACTGCGGCAGCCCTTCACTCATGCCTATGCGTGCCGCCGTACGAAATGCCTGGTCGGACGAGTCCACGCTGTGATAGGAGCCGTCGGTCAGCGTCACCTGCACATCGATGACGGGAAAGCCGAGCGGCCCGCGCACCAGCGCATCGACCACGCCTTCCTCCACCGCGCCGATGTAATTGCGCGGCACCGCACCACCGACGATCTTGTCGACGAACTCGAAGCCGCCGCCACGCGGCATCGGCTTGATGTCGAGCACCACATCACCGAATTGGCCGTGGCCGCCGGATTGTTTCTTGTGCCGGCCGCGTTGCTGGCTGACCGATTTGCGGATCGTCTCCTGATATCCGATTCCCGGCGCCTGCGATTTGACGGTGACGCCGAAGCGGTCTTTCAATCGCTCCAGTGCGACGCGCAGATGCATCTCGCCCTGCCCCCACAGCACGGTGTCGTGGGTCTGCGGATTGTGCACGATGGTGAACGACGGGTCTTCTTCGTTCAATCGCGCCAGCGCCTGACCGAGCTTGACGTCGTCCTTGCGATCGCCTGCGGCCAGCGCCATCGCCAGCACTGGCGGGCTCGCCGCGAGCTCGATCAGTGCCGCCGGCGCGGTCTTGGCGGTCGAGAGGGTGTCGCCGGTCTTGATGCTATCGAGTTTGCCGAGCGCCACCATCTCGCCGGCCTCGGCCGAGGGACGTTTGGAGTCGTGGGCGCCGCTCACGGCGGTTATTCCCGACACCCGCCCCGTTGCGCCGCTTGAGGATTGCACCGTCGCGCCGTCGTCGAGACGGCCGCTCAAGACCCTTGCGAGAGAAAGCTTGCCGCCGTGCTGCAGATGCACGGTCTTGAACACATAGGCCAGCGCGTCCTTGGCCATGGCGGGCGCGCCGAGCCGCTCGGCGGTCGCGGTGATGTCGGGCGCTTCATGGCGCAGCGCCTTCATCAGCCGCAGCACGCCGTTCTCGCGCGTCGCGGAGCCAAGCAGCACCGGACAGATCTGGCCTTCGCGCAATTCGCGGGCGAGATCGTCGAACACCGCATCCCGCGGCGGCTGGATATCCTCGAGCAGTTGCTCCATCAGCGCGTCGTCGTGATCGGCCAGTTTCTCCAGCATCGAGAAGCGGGCTTCCTTTTCGCGGTCGAGATCGCTGCCTTCAAGCGCGATCACTTCGGAGGCCATGTGCTCGCGGTAGACAAAGGCGCGCTCCAGCGCGAGATCGACGAAACCGGCAATCAGGTCGCCGTTCCAGATCGGAATTTGCCGCAATACCAGCGGGACTCGCGATGCCGGTTGCAAGGTGGCGAGAGTTTCGCGCACGCGCTTGTTGGCCTTGTCGATCTTGTTGAGAAACAGCAGGCGCGGAATGCCCAAGTCTTCCAGTTCGCGCAGGATGATCTGCAGCTGCGGCAGCTTGCGCTCGTCGGCTTCGCAGACCACCACCGCCAGATCGATCGCGGGGATCGCGGCGCGCATGTCGTGCGCGAATTCCACCGATCCGGGGCAGTCGATAAAGGTGTAGCTGTCGCCCATGAAGGTCGTGGTGGCGGCGGTGAGGCCTACGCCCATCTTGTGACGGCGGGCCTCGGCGCTGGCATCGCCGACGGAGGTTCCGGCTTCGACGCTGCCGGCTTTGGGGATGGCGCCGGTGCGCGCCAATATCGCTTCGAGAAGTGTGGTTTTACCGCTCTGGAAAGGGCCCACCAGTGCAATGCACCGGGGACCGCGGGGACTTCTGGCGTCTTGTCCCATTGCCGCCTCCTGATCTGGAGCTCGGCCCGTGATTGGGTCGGCAGCCCAATCGTCTCAGGGGGATCGGGAATTGGCAAGCAGGAAAAATGACGCTGTGCGGCAAAGAAGTTTCCGCGCTTGTGAGCGACCTACCTTCCCGGCCGCAGTTCCAGCCCTTCGACGCCGAGCGCGAGGTTGAGGCCGACCTGGCCCTGCACGCTGAGCGGCTGCAGCGCGATCGAATTCGCCGAGCCGCCGACCAGGACGTTGCCGCCAAGACCGACGCCGATCGAGGCGCTGCCCTGCGCGCCGCCATAATTGCCGGCGAGATCGCCGGGACCGAGCCGCGCCACCGGCGCGTAGACCGCCCAGGCCAGCGCCGATTCCGCAGTGATGCCGATATCGAGGCCCACTTTACGGATGGTTGCGACGTAGCTGTCGTCCGGCACGCCATTGACGCGCAGCACGCAGCCGAGATTGGTGACGGAGCCTACGATAAAGCCGACGCTCGATCCGCCTCGGCATTCGAGCACTCCGACCTGCACGCGCTGCATCGGCTGCTGCGCACTGGCGCCAGTCAGGGATGCAATCAATACTGCGGCCGCCGCGCTAGTGAGAATTGGGAAATGGGGCATAAAAAATCTCCGGCTGAAAGTACGTAGGGTGGGCAAAGGCGCTTCGCGCCGTGCCCACCATATTAATCTAACACGTTAGTACGCGTGGTGGGCACGCTTCGCTTTGCCCACCCTACAAGAAAAGAGGCCCGCTTTCGCGAGCCTCTTTGTTCACATTGCGGACTGATCAATGATGACGGCGGCGATGGCGATGGCGGACGTGATGGCCGCCGCGCCCGAACACGACCGGCGTCAGTTCAAGATCGGCGATTCCCGCCGCGACGTTGAGCCCGGTCTGGCCCTGCACGCTGATCGGCTGCAGCGCGTAGGAATTGGCCGGGCCGCCGACCAGAAAATTGCCGCCGCCACCGACGCCGACCGACGCATTGGCGCCAACGCCGCCGTAATTGCCGGAGAGATCGCCGCGTCCAACCCGGTTGGTCGGCGCGTTCACCGCCCAGGACAAGCGGGTCAGCTGGGTGATGCCGAGATCCAGGCCGAGACGAT
>DATHHM010000194.1:0-2067 GCA_035317145.1 Xanthobacteraceae bacterium
ACCAGGGTCCGTATGACCGACAATGGCACCGCCGCCGCGGCCAACAGCAGCATCAGCGGCGACGTGCAAAACCGGATACCGTGCGGCGCGCCGCAAGCTAAGTCCGAGCCAAGCCACAACACGACGAACGCCGCGGCGCCGAGCGCGAAGGCGGCGAAGATCGCCTTCATCACCGCTTGCGAGGTATCCTCGCCTTCGCCTTGAATGCTGATGACGACCGGCAGGATGATCTGAACGACCGGCTGGGTCGCTGTCACGATCGCCTTCGGCAGCACGCTCGACGCCGTGTAGATGCCCAAATCGGCCGGGCTCAAAGTCAGATAGGCCAGGAAAATATCGGCGTTGTTGAACAGCACAAAGCCGACGAAGGCGCTGCAGAACGCCAGCGCCCGCCGCAGCGAGTATGACGCGAGTTTCGGGCTGTCTGCCGTTACGTCCGCCGCCGCGCCGCCGGTGCCGCCGACGCCGCCGGCGACCGCCCAGCACAGGCCGCCGAGCGTGAGCAGGTTTGCCACCAGCATGCCAGCAAAACATCCCCACGGCGACCGGGTCAACAGCAACCCAACCGCGCCGACGGCGCATTGGGCGACACACCACAAGAACCAGCTGGCGCCATAAGCCACAAACCGCAACGTGCCCTGCAGCGAAGCGCGGACGATTTCCACGCCCAGAAACGATACCGCGGTCAGCGGCAGCACCAGGATCAGCGCCAGCGAGTCGGCGCCGATCAGCCTGCCGCCGACATAAAACACGACTTCGAGCAGCAGCACCGTTGCCGCCGTCCACGGCACGGCAATCGTCGCGACGCGGGCGAGCATCCGGGAAACGAACGCCGGCCCTTTGCTGGCATTGGCTTGCGCAAAATAGCTGGAGAGCAAGAGCGCTATGATGGAAATGGGCGCGACCAGGACGTTCAAGACGGCCCAGGCGGTATACAGGCGGCCGAACCCGGTCGGATCCAGCATCCCATTCGCGATCAGCAGCAGCAAATAATAGAAACCGTGCCCGGATATATAGAACGTGGTCAGAATCAGCGATCGGCGGATTATCGAATGGCGCATCGCATCAGGCCGGCAAAGGCGTTGCACCTGCGATCCGGCACAAGCGCTCGGACGGCATCGGCGCGGAACTATTCATCGCAACGATTCGGCGCCCAAGGATACACCTTTGGCCTTCGATTTGACCCCGACGATGGCCCGGATCAACAGCATCGCCGCATAGGCAACCAAAATCGCAACCGCGCCGAGGTAGGAAAACAGCGTCCCGATGGACAGCGCACTGGGCTCGATCACGGGGGTTGCCGCGGCAAACAACAGAACAATTGCGATCGCGCCGGCGGCGCTGCCCGCCATTGCGGCGCCGATGGTAAATCCTCCCGCCGCCATGCAGATAAGCGCTCCCGCCGCAATCAGGATGATGGGCACCTGCACATTACCCCAGCTCATGCTGTGCCGCACCGGATTGTCGTACCAGCGCATCTGATGGCTGATTTTGGCCGGCAGCGTCTCGAGCACGGCCAAGGGATGATCGCGGATGATCCGCAAAGCCAGCGATCGAACGAGCCTGTCGTATTCGCCCCAGCCACGCATCAGGTCGATGGTCAGTTGCCCGTCGCCAAGCCGGCTGGCGATCGGCGAGCTCGAGTCGTTGCGGGCGTTGAGATCGCGTATGACCGCCGCATAGACGTCGTTGTCGCCGGCATCGTGCAGATCGCCGCCGAGATAGTCGCGCCGCAATTCCGCATTGCTGCCGAGCAGGCCTATCATGACTTCGTGCCAGACGATGTGCGCCTTCGGCTCCATCGCATAGCGCCGATCGGCGCTCATGGAAACGACAGCCGAATAAGCGAAAACCACGGCCAAAAAGATGGCGGCGGGCCATAGCGGAGCCAATCGATCGATCAACCGACGATGCTTCGGGTCTCTTCGCCCGAGCAAGACAGACAAAGCGATGCCGCAGGCGACCACGGCGATCATCGCGACCTGCCATGCCAACTCGGTACGACATGACAGCAGGAACGCGAAAATCGCGCTTTGCGCGACCACGGCCGCCACCGTGAATGCGCGG
>DATHHM010000195.1:0-5411 GCA_035317145.1 Xanthobacteraceae bacterium
TCGGAGATCAGCCAAAATCTCCCGGTTATTCTGTAAAATCCAAGCGCGATCTGTCACTATAGCGACTCTAATAAGTTCACCCAGCGTGAGTAATTCTTTGAGGAGCGCATTCACCCTAAGACTCGTCTTTTGTGTCGGCCCTGGATTTCGGTAATTACCGAAGCGCCGAGTGAGATTATCGCTTTCGCCGACGTAGCGTCCTAGACGTCCTCCAGACCTTTCGATGCGAAATTGATAGACCCCAGCTTTAGCGGGAACTTTAGGGAAACAGACCTTACCAGTTTCATCAAGAGCGAGTTGCCCAGCAAGTTCCCAATCAACACGCAATGCGCCCAGAAGCGGCTTATCCCAAGACATGCTCACACCGGCAAATTATCGTGCTTCCTCACCGGCATCTCCACCGTCTTCCCGCGCAACATCGCGAGCGCACGGGCGATGCGCGGCCGCGTTGCCTGCGGCATGATCACGTCGTCGATGTAGCCGCGCTCGGCGGCGATGAAGGGGGAGAGGAAACGCTCCTCGTATTCCTTGGTGCGCGCGGCGATTTTTTCGGCGTCGCCGATGTCGGCGCGGAAGATGATTTCGACCGCGCCCTTGGCGCCCATCACCGCGATCTGCGCGGTCGGCCAGGCGTAGTTGACGTCGCCGCCGATGTGCTTTGAGGCCATCACGTCGTAGGCGCCACCGAACGCTTTACGCGTGATCACGGTGACGAGCGGGACAGTGGCCTGCGAATAGGCGAACAACAGCTTGGCGCCGTGCTTGATCAGGCCGCCGTATTCCTGCGCGGTGCCGGGCAAAAAACCCGGCACGTCGACGAAGGTGACGATCGGGATGTTGAAGGCGTCGCAAAAACGCACGAAGCGCGCCGCTTTGCGGCTGGCATCGCTGTCGAGCACGCCGGCCAGCACCATCGGCTGATTGGCGACGACGCCCACGGTGCGGCCGGCGATGCGGCCGAGCCCAATGACGATGTTGCGGGCGAAGGCTTCGGACAGTTCGAAGAAATCGCCCTCGTCCAAAACTTTGAGGATCAGTTCCTTGATGTCGTAGGGCTTGTTGGGATTGTCGGGTATGAGCGTATCCAGCGACGGGTCGGTGCGTTCGGCATCGTCGAACGACGGCCATTCGGGGGCGCCGGCGGAAAAATTCGCCGGCAGGAAATCGAGCAGCCGGCGCATCTGTAAGAGACATTCCACGTCGTTGTCATACGCGCCATCGGCGATCGAGGATTTGGTGGCGTGCACGGATGCGCCGCCGAGCTCTTCGGCGGTGACGATCTCGTTGGTCACGGTTTTGACCACGTCGGGCCCGGTGACGAACATGTAGCTGGTGTCGCGCACCATGAAGATGAAATCGGTCATCGCCGGCGAATAGACGTCGCCGCCGGCGCACGGGCCCATGATCACCGAAATCTGCGGGATGACGCCCGAGGCGATGACGTTGCGCTTGAACACCTCGCCGTAGCCGCCGAGCGCCGCCACGCCTTCCTGGATGCGGGCGCCGCCGGCATCGAACAGGCCGACGATCGGGGCGCGGGCGCGCATCGCCATGTCCTGGATTTTGATGATCTTCTGCGCGTGCGTCTCCGACAACGAGCCGCCGAATACGGTGAAATCCTTGGCGAAGGTGAAGACGGTGCGGCCGTTCACGGTGCCCCAGCCGGTGACGACGCCGTCGCCGGCGATGTGCGACTTCTCCATGCCGAAATCGGTGGAACGGTGCTCGACGAACATGTCGAGCTCCTGGAACGAGTCGCGGTCCATCAAGAGTTCGACCCGCTCGCGCGCCGTCAGTTTCCCGCGCTTATGCTGGGCGTCGATGCGCGTCTGGCCGCCGCCCGCGCGGGCGCTTTCGCGGCGCTCTTCGAGCCTGTCGATGATGTCTGCCATGGTCAGATTCCAGGGATCAGGGTTCAGGGATCAGAAATCAGGGGCCTGATTCCTGACGTCCGATCCCTGACTGCTGACATAGCAAGACCCGCGCCAAGCGTCACGGGCGCCGCCTTTTAGCCCCTCCCCCTTGTGGGGAGGGGTTGGGGTGGGGGTCGGGAGGTGTGCGAGATCGTTGAGGGTTTTCTTCGGGTGTCTTCGCCGAGCGTCGCCTCCCGACCCCCACCCTACCCTCCCCACAAGGGGGAGGGTTTAGTCCGTGCCAGCCACTTCTTTTATGGCGGCGACGATGCCGGCGTAGCCGGTGCAGCGGCAGAGGTGGCCGCTCAAGACTTCGCGGATTTCGGCTTCCGACGGATGGGGGTTGCGGGCGAGGAAATCGGTGAACGACATCAGAATGCCCGGCGTGCAGAAGCCGCATTGCAAGGCGTGATTGTTGCGGAACGCCTGTTGCAGAGTGTTGAGCTTGCCGTCGGGCGCGGCGAGCGATTCCACGGTGCGCACCTCGCGGTTTTCGGCCTGTACCGCAAGCGTCAGGCACGAGCGCGTGGCGACACCGTCGATCAGCACGGTGCAGGCGCCGCAGATGCCGTGCTCGCAGCCGACATGGGTGCCGGTGGCGCCGAGCCCTTGGCGAAGGAAATCGCTGAGCAGCATGCGCGACTCGGCTTCGGCCGCGAGCTTGCGGCCGTTGAGCATCAGCGCGATGCGCACTTTTTCGCTTTTGTTCACGCGGCGCATCGGATGGCCTCCGCGATCACATCGGGAGCGAGATTCCTGCACAGATCGCGACGCATCGCCGCCGAGGCGTGCAGATCATCGTAGCCTTCGATCTGTCCCAGCAACGTCTCGAACCAATCGGGCATGGGGTGAGTGTGATCGGATCTAAAACCCGACACGGCAGGTTGTCCGGTCAGGCCACCGATACCCAGATGAACCCACTTGCCTGTAGCAGTGGCGGCAACGGCGATGATGGCGAAATCGCCGTGGCGCCGCGCGACTTCGCGGAAGGCAACGCCCTGCCCCACCGTCACGGAAAACCGAACGGCGGTGATCAATTCGTCAGCAGCGCGTGCCGTGGTGAGCATATCCTTCTGAAACTGTGCGGCGCGAAGCACGCGGCTTCCCCGTTGGGAGCGCAGCACGACTTCACCCTCGAGCACCGCAAGCGCAAGCGGTAGTTCGGCACTGGGATCGGCATGGGCGATAGAGCCGCAGACCGTGCCCTTATTGCGAGTCTGGAAATGACCGACGAATGGCAGCGCGGCGGCAAGCAACGGTAGCTTTTGTGAAAGCTGCGGCCAAGCCATCAACTTGTTCTGCGTAACCGCCGCGCCGATCTCCACCTTCTCATGCGGTTTCGGGTTTTCGATGACCTGCAGCCCGCCTCGCACTTTGGCAGATTGCGTCTCTTCCACGATGTCTTCGACGTCTCCGGCTTCGCTGAAATTGCGGATGACATCGAGTTCGCCGATGCGGGAGATATCGATCAGCACGCTGGCATCGATCAGCCGCAGATTGAGCATGGGAACGAGCGACTGACCGCCGGCGAGGATGCGCGCATCGTCGCCGTATTCGGCCAACAGCGCGACCGCCTCCTCGACCGTGTCCGGGCGCACGTAATCGAAAGACCTGGGTTTCATTTGCGCGGCTTCATGGCTTGCCGCTCACCGCCAACAGGGCGTGGATGCGCCGCGGTGTCGCCGGCAGCGTCACGTCGGCGACACCAAGCGCGTCGGCGATAGCGTTGGCGATGCAGGCCGGCGTGCTCATGCAGTTGCCTTCGGCAAGGCCCTTGGCGCCGAGCGGCGTGAACGGCGATGGCGAGGAATAATGCAAAATCTCGACGTCGGGGATTTCGCTCACCGTCGGCACCAGATAATCGGCGAAGGTGCCGCTCAGGAACGCGCCTTCGTCGTTATAGGTGAATTCCTCGTAGAGCGCGGCGGCAATGCCTTGGGCGAAGGCGCCGCGGATCTGGCCCTCGGCGATGGTGGGATTGAGGATGCGGCCGGCGTCGTGCATCGTCACGTAGCGGTCGACGCGTACTTGATAAGTCTTCGGATCGATCTCGACGCCGCACATATCGAACACAAAACCGTAAGTCAGCGAGGTGTTGATGCGGTCGTCGCTGGTCGGTGGCTCAAGCTCCGGCGGCGACCAGATTCCGGTCTCGCTCAGCGCCGGCGCCATATTCTCGGGCAGCATCACCGGCGACCAATGCGACGTCGCGGCGACCCGGCCGAACGGCAGCGCGTTGTCGGGATTGCTGCGGCTGCGGATTTTCCCCTGCGCCAGCTCGACGTCGTCCGGCAGCACATTGAGTTGCTTGGCGGCGATACCCTTGAGCTTGTCGCGCATCTGTGTCGCGGCGAGATGCGCTGCCACCGCCGTCCCCGAGGCAAAACGGCTGGAATAGGTGCCGGCCGCGATCGACCATTGATCCTTGGCGGTGTCGATTTCCAAAACCACTTCAATGTCGTCGGACTTCAATCCGAGTTCGCGCGACACGATCTCCGCCAGCACGGTCTCATGGCTTTGCCCCTGCACCGTGACGTCGGCGGTGACCGACACCGCGCCGAGCGGATCGATATTGACCCGCGCCATCGACACCGCGCCGTTCTTCGGCCCGGCTTTTTCACGGGCCTGCGCGGTCATCAAGGTCGAGAGATAGCCCATGTTCGACATCGCCGGCTCGACAATGGCCGCAAAGCCGATGCCGTATATGCGCCCGGCAGCGCGAGCTTCGTCGCGGCGACGCTTGAGCGCGTCGAGCCGGCCGCTGCCGACCGCCTTCTCGACCGCGCGCGGGTAATCGCCGGAATCGTAAAGCGCGCCCGCCGCCGCGTGGTAGGGAAATTTCTCCGCCGGAATGAGATTGCGGCGGATGACATCGAGCGGGTCGAGCTCCAGCTCCACCGCGATGCGCTGCATCAGCCGCTCCAGCGCCAGATAAAGCTGTGGCCCGCCAAAACCGCGAATGAGGCTCGACGGCATTTTATTGGTCAGCACGACGCGGTTGGTCACCTCGACATTGGCAATGTCATAGGCGCCGGTCACCGCGCCGTGCATGCGGTAGAGCGGCCCCGGCATCGGTGCGCGCAAGAACGCGCCGTAATCCTCGAGCTGATCGAGTTTCAGCCCGAGGATGCGGCCCTCCTTGGTGATCGCCGCTTCGATTTCGGTCACGCGGTTCGGCCCCGAGCTTGCGGCGACCAGATGCTCGATGCGGTCCTCGACCCATTTCACCGGACGGCCGGTGATTTTTGCCGCGAGCGCGATCAGCACCACATAGGGAAACACCGAAAGCTTTATGCCAAAGCTGCCGCCTGAGTCCGGCGGGATGCGCAGACGCAATTTCGGCCCGGCGACGCGCAGCGCGCGCGCCATTACCGGATGCATACTGAACGGGCCCTGGAAATTCGCCAGCACATCGTAGCTGCCTTTGGCCGGATTGTGCTCGGCGACCACGACGTAACATTCGATCGGCGTGAACGCTAGCCGCGGGAATTCCGTGGT
>DATHHM010000196.1:0-7076 GCA_035317145.1 Xanthobacteraceae bacterium
CGAGCGCCTGCGCAAAAGCCGGTGCCGCCGCGGCGCCGGCCCAAACGGCGAGCCCGGCCAGCATCGCCCGGCAGCTCTTTACCAATCGCATCGGTTGCTCCTTTTCAACGGCGACGCGACAATAGAGCATGCCGCCGGAAAGTGGGACCCAGATGACGCTGCCCAAACGCAACTGGATGGACATGACCTGGCAGGACGTCGCCGGCGCGGGCGCCGACACCGCCCGCTGGATCGCCGTGCTGCCGCTCGCCGCGGTCGAACAGCACGGGCCGCATCTGCCGCTCGGCGTCGATACCTACATCGCCGAAGCCTATCTGGCGCGGGTCGAAAAAATCCTGCCCGATGACCTGCCGGTGTCGTTCCTGCCGGTGCAGCGGATCGGCGTTTCCGCCGAGCATCTGTCCTACCCGGGCACGCTGACGCTTTCGGCCACGACCGCGATCGCGGCCTGGACCGAGCTCGGCGAGAGCCTGGCGCGGGCAGGCGTGCGTAAGCTCATCCTGATCACCAGCCACGGCGGCAATGTCGCGGCGATGGAAATTGTGGCGCGCGACCTGCGCACCCGGCTCGGCATGCTGGCGGTAACGGTGGGCTGGCATCGCTTCGGCTATCCGGACGGCGCGTTCGGGCCTGAGGAGAAGCGGCACGGCATCCACGCCGGCGACGTCGAGACCTCGCTGATGCTGGCGGCGCAGCCGGATACGGTGCGCATGGACAAAGCGACCAACGCTAAGCCTGAGACCATCGCCATGGCGCGCGAGTTCAAATGGCTCGGCGCCTACCGGCCCGCCGGCTTCGCTTGGATGACGCAGGATCTGCATCCAAGCGGCGCGCTCGGCGATGCGACGCTGGCGACAGCGGAAAAAGGCGAGGCCTCGCTCATGCAAGGCGCGCGGGCCTTCGTGGAATTGCTCCGCGAGATCGATCGCTTCGATCTTTCTCGTTTACGTGAAGGGCCGCTGGCGGAGCCGAAGGGAATCTGAAGCCGGTTCTGGAGCAGCCGTGATGTGCCCTCTCCCCTTCCGGGAGAGGGCTACACGGCAGTTCAGCGACAAGACCGGGTGAGGGGTCGTGCCGCAACCCCTCACCCAACAGAGTTTGTTGAGGGGCCGGCGCTGACCTCTCCCGCAAGGGGAGAGGGCACGGCAAATCACGCCGCGATCTTCACGTATTCGAAATCGCCCGGCTTGTTGTCGATGCCGACGCGCGGCGGGGCGATCCAGCTGGCGAATTGGCCGGGCTCGACCACGCGCTGCATCAGGCTACTGATGAAATCGCCGTCGTCCTTCGATGGCAGCCACTGGCTACTGTCGCGGGTCCAGGTCGCGTCGTCGATCAGCTTGCCGGCCGGTGACACTTTGACGTCCTTGAACTCGCCGATCAGGCGGTGGAAACCGACATGGGGCAGCTCGAGTTTGAACGCGACGCCGGTCTTGTCGATGATCTTGTTCCAACGGTCGAGGCCGCGCTGGCAATCGGCGGTGTAATCGTCGCGCAGCCGCATGTTGATCGCGGTCAGCGCCGGCTCATCGATCCTCTTGATCTCGCCATCGACGAATTTCAGCACCGGATAGGTGGAATGTTCGAGCTGGTGATCGTCGTCGATCTTGGTTTCCTGGAAGCGGCCCTTGACCCCGGCCGTAAACGTGTTGGCGGCGTTGGTCGAAACCTCGGAGCCGAACAGATCGAGCGACAGCGTGTAATGCAGATTTAGCTTCTTCTGGATGGTCGGCAGGTCGATGACGCCGAGGTCGCGCACCTTGCCGATATCGCTCGGGTCCTCGACCCCGGCCGCCTTCATCGCCTCGCAGGTGCGCTGGATGGTGCGGCCGACGCCGGTCTCGCCGACGAACATGTGGTGCGCCTCTTCGGTCAGCATGAAGCGGCAGGTGCGCGACAGCGGATCGAAGCCGGACTGGGCGAGGCTCTCCAATTGCATCTTTCCATCACGATCCGTGAAGAACGTGAACATGTGGAACGACAGCCAGTCCGGCGTCGCTTCGTTGAACGCGCCGAGCATGCGCGGCTTATCGGCATCGCCTGAGCGGCGCTTGAGCAGCTCGGCGGCTTCCTCGCGGCCGTCGCGGCCGAAATACTTTTGCAAAATGTAGACCATCGCCCACAGGTGGCGGCCTTCTTCGACATTGACCTGAAACACGTTGCGCATGTCGTAGAGCGACGGCGCGGTCTTGCCGAGGTGGCGCTGCTGCTCGACGGAAGCCGGCTCGGTGTCGCCCTGGATGACGACGAGACGGCGCAGCATGGCGCGATATTCGCCCGGAATGTCCTGCCAGACCGGCTCGCCTTTGTGGCGGCCGAACGGGATTTTGCGGTCGTCTTCCTTCGGCGCCAGCAGGATGCCCCAGCGATATTCGGGCATCTTGACGTAATCGAACTTGGCCCAGCCCTTCGGATCGACCGAGATCGCGGTGCGCAGATAGACCTCCGCGTCCTGAAAACCCTCCGGCCCCATGTCCATCCACCAGTCGATATAGCCGGGATGCCAGCTCTCCAGCGCGCGCAGCACCTGGCGGTCTTCGGCGAGATTGACGTTGTTCGGGATCTTGGTGGTGTAGTCGACGTTGTCGATCATGGTGGACTCCATATTTCTTTCCCCTCCCCACAAGGGGGAGGGAGGAAGAACTCAAACTCTCCGCGTATCGAACACCGGTTTCTGGCCGGTGCCGTAGCGTTTCAGCGCGCCTTCCTCGCCGATCGCGTTGGGGCGCTGAAAAATCCAGTTCTGCCACGCGGTCAGCCGGGCGAAGATTTTCGATTCCATGGTCTCCGGCCCGGCGAAGCGCAAATTGGCTTCAAGGCCGGTGAGGCTGTCGGGCGAGAAGCTGGCGCGCTCTTCAAGGAAGACCCGCACTTCGTCGTCCCAATCGATATCGTCGAGCGCGAAGGTGATGAGCCCAAGCCGCTGCGCGGCCTCGGCGTCGAGCATTTTCTCGCGCTCGGCTTTGGCGGCTTCGACATCGGCGGGGTCGGCAAGAAAGCGGCAGCCGAGCCGGGTGAGCCCGTTCGACATCGGGTAGGCACCGAAATTGATGTCGGTCAGGGCGATCGTTGCCGGCGGCTTGTTATCGCCGTCGCGGGCGCCGATCAGCATGTAGGCGCGGTCGCTGGCGAACGGCAGTTCGGCGAGCGTGCCGGCAAAGCATGAGCCCGGCTCGATCAAGCTGACCAGCGAGCGCGAGGTGAGGTCGACGCGCTTGAGCACGCGCTTCCACAAATGGCGGATTTCGCGCGCCAGCCAGTGCTCCTTGTTGGCATCGAGGAAATGGTCGTAAGCGAGAACTTGCGCCGGCTCGCCGGAGGATTTGAACACGATCGCGGCGACGTCGAGTTCGTTGAGCCGGATATTGAGGATCGCATCATCGAGCTCGCGGGCAAGCTGGAGTGGCCAGAATTTTGCGCCGAGCGCCACCATGGCGTCGGCGGAAGCCGGCGGCGGCGCGGTAGGCCCGCGCAGCGTGATGGTGGCGATCCGTTCGGCGCGGTTGATTTCAACCGTGAGCGAGCCGTATTCGACGCCGTCCGCGGCGAATGTGCGCGTCAGTGGCGCGAGCGTGATGCCTTTGCCGGCGCCGTTGCGCGGCGACTTTGCGGCGAATTCCCTGGCGCGCGCCATGACGGTGTCGTCGAATTTCGAGCCCGGCACCACGTCGTCGACCAGCCGCCATTCGACCGCGCGCTTGCCTTTGACGCCTTCTTCGGTGGTGCAGAACACGTCGGCATGGTCGCGGCGCACTTTGCGCTTGTCGGAGACGCGGGTGAGGCCGCCGGTGCCGGGCAGTACTGCGAGCAGCGGCAATTCCGGCAGCGACACCGAAGCGGAGCCGTCGTCGACCAGCATGATGTGGTCGGTGGCGAGCGCCAGCTCATAGCCGCCGCCGGCCGCGGTGCCGTGGATGGCGCAGATGGATTTGAGTCCGGAATGCTCGCTCAAATCTTCGATGCCGTTGCGGGTCTCGTTGGTGAACTTGCAGAAGTTGACCTTGTGGGCGTGGGTGGCGCCGGCCAGCATGCGGATATTGGCGCCGGCGCAGAACACCCGCGGCTTGGCCGAGCGCAACACCACGACGCGCACGCCCGGATGCTCGAAGCGCAGCCGCTCGATGGCGTCGGCCAATTCGATATCGACGCCGAGATCGTAGGAGTTGAGTTTCAGCTCGTAACCCTCGAACAGCGCGCCCTTCTCGTCGACGTCCATCAACAGCGTGGCGACGTCGCCGTCGATCTTGAGCTGCCAATGGCGATAGCGCGCCGGTTCGGTCTGGAAATCGATCCGCGTCTTGCCGTTCGCCAGCGGACGCGCAGTTGCGGTTTCAGCCATCTCTGCCTCGCTCGGCAACGGCAATATGTATTATAGTGCAGCTAGATGCCTAATATGCATTATAATTCATATCGCCGCAACCCCTGAATCGGCCCGTTTTTCGCCCTCGTGGTGGTCGCGAAACAGCCGGTTGATGAAGTCCGCGACGATCTTGAGTGTCAGTTCGGGCGCTTCGCGGAACGGGGCGTGGCGCACGTTCGGCAGCACCGCCGCTTCAACCGGACAGAAGCATTCCTGTTCCGCCGCTTCGACCTGCTTGAGCGTGCCGTATTGATCGTCGGCGCCTTGCACGAGGAGGATCGGCACGCGGATGTAACCGAGCGCCTCGGTGATATCCCACTTGCGGAAATCCGGATGCAGCCACGGCTCGCTCCAGGAGCGGAACGCGCAATCGACGTCGGCATGCCAGCGCTTGAGCTTTTCGCGCAGCGTGCCCGAAGCAAACGCCGCGTTCGCCCGCTCGATCTCGGCGATGCCCATGTCCTCGATGAAGAAGTGCGGCGCCATCAACACCAGCCCGCGCACGCGATGATCCTGCACGCTGCCGGCATAGATCGTAGCGATCGAAGCGCCGTCGCTGTGGCCGAGCAAGAGGCCGCGCTGGAAGCCGATGGCGTCGAGCACGCGCGGCAGCACCGTGCAGGCTTCCTCGTGCATGAACGAGATCGAGCGCGGCATCGCTCCGGGTTTCGACGTGCCGTAGCCGGCGCGCGAATAGACGAAGACGCCGGCGCCCGTCGCCTCGGCGACGGCGTCGGGAAAACTTCCCCACAGGCCGACGGAGCCAAGACCTTCGTGCAGCATGACGATGGTCGGCGCAGCGTCGGGCCGCGGGCCGATCATGCGGTATTCGAGCCGCAGCGCATCGAGGTCGAGAAAGCCGGTGTCGGAGAGCGTGGTGGCCGTCATGGCCGCTATCTCCCTTCCAGCAACGCCGTCACGGTACGCAAAAGCTTGGCGAAACTTTGCTCGATCGCATCGCCCGACGTGTCTATCTCGGCCTCGGCGCGGGAATAGTCGGCGTGGCGCGCCTCGAGGATGGCCACGAGATCCGCCATGGCGGCGCGGTTTTGCGCCATCGGGCGGAAATCGCCCTGGGCCATGACGCGGCTCATGTGATCTTCGGGCCGCGCCTTGATCCAGATCGTGTGGGTGCGGCGCAGCAGCAGCGCATAATTTTCCGGGTTGGCGACGATGCCGCCAGCGGTGGTGATGATCGCCGCGTCTTGCGCGGTGATGATGCGATCGAGCGCGCTGCGTTCATGGCGGCGGAATGTTGCCGTGCCGGCCATCTCGATGAGATCGGGAATGCTGGCGCCGTAATCCTCCTCGACCAGCCGGTCGAGCTCGATGAACGGCCAGCCCAGATGCTGCGCCAACATGCGCCCCAGCGTCGATTTGCCGGCGCCGCGCAGGCCGACCAGCGCGATGCGCCGCGCGCGATCGGCGCTGCTTGGTCGCGCCAAGCGCGTCTCGATGTCGTTGGCGAGCGCCGGCAATTCGCCCTCCGGCACCTGCGCCAACAGATCGAGAATGGCGCCGAGCGCCGCGGTGCGCGCGCCCGCTTCCGGCAGCAACGCGGCGCAGGGCAGGTCGAGCGCTTGCGCGATGGCGCGCAGCACGCTGACGGACGGATTGCCGACGCCGCTTTCGATCTGCGCCAGGTACCGCTCGGAGGTCTGCGAGGCTTGCGCCAACTGCCGCCGCGTCATGCCGCGCTTGGCGCGATTGCGCCGGACCGCGCTCCCGATCGCGGCGAGGAATGCGGCTTCGGAGGCGGCAAGGGTCGGCGATACGGGCTTTTCAGCCGGATTTGGTGTCGAATTGGCCACGGACTATCCGTTAAAGTGCACTATATTTCATGCGGTATAGTGCACTTATGCGCGGCCTTTGGCAAGCCGCGCCGGCAAATCTCACTCGAAAATTTTCCGCCAACCGCTGGGCTTTGCGTCGGGCTCCGTTTCGACTTCTTCAACGATCTCGGCTTCGGGCCCGGGATCGTCCGGCGCGTGGACCAGCGGGATCACCGGATCGGCCTTCGGCTGCGCCGCCTGCAGGCCTGGGTGCAAGGGCGCGGCGTGACCGTTCGTCGCCAGCGGCGGCGTGTGGTCGCTGTCGTGCTGCTCGTTCACCGCGGGGTCGGCCGCGGGCTTGGCCGGGATGGCCAGAACCGTGTCCGACTCGATCACGGGCGCGACGCTGGTCATGGCGGTAAGTGGCACGCGCCATTCGAAGGCGTCGAGCCGGCCGGTAACGGGTGACAGCGGCAGCCAGCGGTCGGAGACGTAGCCGTCGGCGGTCCATGCCGGATCGGGTGCGGCATTGACCGCGCGCGCCAGCCATTCGCGGGCGCGGCCCTCGTCGCCTTCCGCGCGCTCGAGCGCGGCCATCAAAAGCGCGATGCGTTTGGTCGGCGCGTCCAGATAAGGCGCGAGCGCGGTGCGGGCACGGGCGAATTCGCGGGCGTCGATGGCGGCGCGCGCGACGGCCAGCGCCCCCTCGACATTTTCGGGGGCACGTTTTGCCAGCGCGTCGATCCGCTTCAAACGCTCGCGTGCGGATTCGCTCGCGCGCAGCTCGGCAAAACTTTGCGCCAGTTCGGGATGCGGATTGGCGCGCCAGGCGATGTCGATGATGCGGTTGGCCTTGCGCAGGTAGCCGCCGTCGGCAAGGAGGTGCGCGGCGAGCGCCGCCGCCGGCACCAGTGTCGGCGCGAGCTTGACCGCTTCGAGCGCGG
>DATHHM010000197.1:0-27296 GCA_035317145.1 Xanthobacteraceae bacterium
CGAGCCGGCGACCATGAAGGTCGAGCCGAACGCGCCTTTGTCCTTGTGCGCGTTCTTGTCGTAGAGGTCGTAGGAGAAATACTGCGCCGCGATGGTTCCCATATACGGCTGAATGTCCTCGTCGAACATTGCCGAGGTGCCGGATGCGAAGTGCGCGGTGAGATATTTGCCCAAAAACCCGCTGGCATTGGCGAGCCCGTTCGGATGCTTGTCGGTCGCAGAGTTGAGCATGAGGCGCGGGTTCTGCGCCGACCATGCGGCCAGCACCACGACGCTCGCCTCCTGGACCTGCTTTTCTTTCTTGGCGTCAAAATATTCGACGCCGGTGACTTTTTTGCCGTCGGCGCTGGTGAGAACGCGGGTGACGGTTGCGTGCGCGCGCACTTCGGCGCCGGCCTTTCGCGCGTCGCCGAGATAAGTGACCAGCGGGTTCGACAATGCGCCGATCGGACAACCGACGTGGCACCAGCCGTCATAGATGCAGGCCGGCCGCCCCTTGTACTCGGTCGAATTGATGCCGACCGCGGCCGGCGTGAGCCGCATGCCGAGCTTGTCGAACGCCCTCTTCCAGGCGTCGCCGCCCGGAAATGTCTTCATCGGCGGCATCGGATAAGGTTTGCCGGCCGGCCGCCAAACTTCCTCGGCCTTGGCATCGCCGGAGACGCCGACGTCGTCGGCGACCTTGTCCCAGTATGGCGCGATGTCGGCGTAGTCGATTGGCCAGTCGAGGCCCTTGCCGTAGGTCGTCTTGACCTTGAAATCGTTCGGCATCAGGCGCGGGAAATTGGCAAAGTAATGCAGCGCCGCGCCGCCGACACCCCAGCCGGCCTGGTACACATAGCCGTAAGGGTTCTTGCCTTCGAGCAGGAACGGCGGGCCGGCCGGCTTGACTCGGCGGCCCCAGAAATCCGAGCTGATCAGATCGCCGAGCTGCCAGTCCGGTCCGGATTCAAGCAAAACCACCTTCTTGCCGGCTTTCGCCAGCACCGCGGCATAGACCGAGCCGGAAGCGCCGGCGCCGACAATGACGACATCGACTTTTTCGTTGGCCATGATGCGCTCCTCACCAGCTCTGCGTCGGTGCGATGTGCGGCTGATAGGGCACGCCGAGATGGGCGTAGCCATCCATGGTGCCGTAGACCACGTCGACCGCGTCGGTGCGCAACAGGAAATAGACAAAGCCCGCGCCCGGGCCTTTCCAGCCGTCAAGCTTGTTCTGGCGCATCAGGTCGATGAAGTCGTGCTGCTCGGCTGCCGTCAGAGCGGTGAAGGCTTTACTGAACTTGGCTTGGCTCGCGCCTTCGATCGCGCCGAGCGCGCCGCGATAGAAATTCGCGTAAGGCGGCCGCACGTTCATGATGCGCGCTTCAAGGAGCGCCTGCTCCGCCGGAATCGAGAGCTGCTGATCGACGAAATTGGTGATACCGGCGGCTTTAGCGCCGGGAACGAGCGCCTCGCCCATGGCGTCGAGCGTCGCCGCCTGTTCGGGGGTGAGCGTGCGCAGCGGAATGTTCTGCGCTTGCGCCTGCCGCGGCGTCAGCATGACCTCGGCGCCGCCGACGGAAAACGCGAGTACGCCGATGGCCGCGCCTTTCATGAAGGCGCGCCGTTGAATCTCGTCCATGATTTTTCCTCCCGCCACTTTACCGAAAGTAAGATTTGCCGGCGTTATGGCCGCCGTTTGGAATAGGTCAAAATTGAACGCTTAAATGGACGCTTAATCAAGCCGGCAGCGACGGCGGCGTGACGTCACTGCGGCTGCTCTTCGGCGGCGTGCGCTTCTTGCGGGCGAGCTTCTTGAGGACCTGGCGCGGCGGTTGCCACCGGCGCGCTACGCGGCGGCCGCAGCGGCGGCGGCCGCAAACGCGGCCCGGCGTTGAGAAATTCGCGAAACACCTTGTTGGCCTTGAGCGCATCGCGGCCCGCGCCAATCAGCATCTCGACCTGATCCGGCGGCAGTTTTAGCCGCGTCTCGACGGCGTTCAGCGCCGCCGAGCGATCCGGGCCCAATTGATCGAACGAAATGCGGCCGACGAAGAACTTCACGTCCTTGCAATTCCATCCCGCCGGCGCGCCGAGGCGGCTGCGCTCCGCTTCGGAGAGATGGCAACGCCAATTCACCAGGTTGTTGCGCCACTGATCCATGGTGGTGTCGAACGAGGTGTAGCTGCCGATGGCGCTCGAGACCATGGCGGTGTCGGACGTGGCATTGATCAGATCGACGCCGGCCGGCCCGGCGACAGTCTGCGCCCAGGTCCCGGACGGACCGCGGCCGGAATCGACGACGAGGAAGAGGAGGCGCCGCAGCTTGACCGCCTCGCGCGGCGGCAGCGGCCCATAGGGCGCGTTCGCGGCCAGGAGCGAAATGGTGAAGCCGGCGAGCCCGTAATTGTCGACGATGCCGCCGTCCAGCAGCTTGACGTATTTGATATCGCCGGTGCGATACCGCTCCAGCGCGTCCGCATAGGCGCGGATCAGGGGCGCAGCCGTATCGTCGTTGCGCACGCGCTCGACCCAGGGCGGCAGCTCCGCCGGGCAGCCGCCCGGAAAATTCTGAATGACCACCGGCGCGAACACCACCGGCACGGCCGCCGACGCGGCCACCGCCAGCGAGAGCGGATAGTTCGCCAGATCGCTGCACAGTGCGCGGAACGTCACGTCGGCGAAAATGAAAGCCGTGCGATTGTAAATGTCGGAGGCGTTGATCCAGACCTCGGGCGTGCCGCCCCTGGTCATGTCCTTGAACGTCGCGCCGCCGAACAGATGAGCGTCGAGCCAGCGCGGAAATCCGGTGGTGTCGTTGATGCCGCCGCTCAAGCCTTTCGCCAGATTGAGGAAGCTCAAATCGGTCTGCAGCGCCTCCTCGCCATTGGCGAGCAGGAAGCGCTGCTTGAAGTCGGACATCGCCGCGCGCTTCTTCAGGCCGTAATAGGCCGCCAGCACCGAGCCGCCGGAAACGCCGGAGACGAAGTCGAGCTGGTCGAGCAGCGACATGGCGCGGCCGCCATTCTCGACCCGCGTTTCGTCAAAGCCTTGCAGCACGCCGTAGGAAAATGCCGCGGCCCGCGTGCCGCCGCCGGAGAACGTCACCGCGACCACGGTGTCGTCGAACGTCGGCCTGCCGTTGACGCCGAGCTCGGCGGCTTCCTGTTGCGGGGTGGCGGTGAGCCGCGCGTTGATCGGATCGTTGTGGATGGTTTGGGCGCAGCCGAGGATTTGCGTGCAGCCGACCACGAGGGCGGCAAACGCAACACTACGCCCCGCGCGAACCAGACGCTGGAACTCACACCCGCCCATTAATGAAAGGTTATCGGCGTCACCGTCCTGCCCCGTCAAGGAAAGCCAAGGCGAAGCGAAAAGTAAGACTTCTTTAAGGTTAATCGGTGTTGCAACGCGCCGGTGCCGCTCTACCGGCGCAACGCGCGCGGCAGCCGCCGGTTACCGGCGCAAAAATCGGGGCCGAGTTCCACGCGCACGCAGTGCACTTTGGCGTAGCGTTGAGTCGCCAAGTCGTTTCAATGGCTTACGATGCATCGTTCATTCGCGGAGGGCAGAAATGCCGGTTTTGTCAGGCCCTCTCACTCAGAATCAGCGAAAAAACCCCGTCATTGCGTGACGGGACGGTGACGGCGCCATTTTGAATGTGGAAACCATGTCGCCGAAATGCCCGATCGAGGCGGCCTGCGGCGGCGCAAAAAATTGCCTTGAGCGCGTGTTGCACACACCCAAATCGCCGCTCGGACATCGCTGCCTTTGAGATTCTCTACGAATCTCCGATACTTGCGCATCCCCTCACGATTCGTCCCCGCTATCCCCACATGTGGTGGGTTCCTTTACCTATTGATACTAACTCTTGACGTGCGCGGCCGGCTTGGCCTAGCTTTGAAAAGTTCGGCGCGCGGGTATCGAAGTCCGCCGGGCTCTCCAAAAAGGGGTTTGGGACGGGCACCGTGCTGCACGCCAGCGCGAGGCATAAGTCGCTTTGCCTCTGGCGGGACCTGGACGCGCCGAACAATAAAAGACCCGGCTAACAGGCCGGGCGCAGTGGGTGTCGACAGAACGACGGGGTTGAGGCCAGCGCGGCGGCGAACGTTCGCTGCCGTGTCGCGGGGAAGCCGTGGGCGGCTTATATTCAAGCGGGTATTCCGCAAGGCCGCCGATATGAGAAACTGAAAGAAAGGGGCAGAAAATGCGGATCGAGCGGCGCTACACCAAAGAGGGACAGTCCCCGTACGCGGACATCGCTTTCCGTCTGACCACGAGCGAGATCCGCAATCCGGACGGCTCCGTCGTATTCCACGCCGAGAACGTGGAAGTGCCGGAGCTTTGGTCGCAAGTCGCCTCCGACGTATTGGCGCAGAAATATTTCCGCAAAGCCGGCGTGCCCGCACGCATCAAGAAGGTCGAGGAAGAAACCATCCCCTCCTGGCTGTGGCGCAGCGTTGCCGACGAAGACGCGTTGCAGGCGCTGCCCGAGAAGGAACGCTTCATCGGCGAGCAATCGTCCAAGCAGGTTTTCGACCGGCTCGCCGGCACCTGGACCTATTGGGGTTTTAAGGGCGGCTATTTTTCGTCCGAAGCCGACGCGCAAGCCTTCTTCGACGAGCATCGCTACATGCTGGCGATGCAGATGGTGGCGCCGAATTCGCCGCAATGGTTCAACACCGGCCTGCATTGGGCCTATGGCATCGACGGCCCGAGCCAGGGCCACTACTACGTCGATTTCAAAACCGAAAAACTCGTGCAATCGGCCACGGCCTACGAGCATCCGCAGCCGCATGCCTGCTTCATCCAGTCGATCGCCGATGACCTCGTCAACGAGGGCGGCATCATGGACCTGTGGGTGCGCGAGGCGCGCCTATTCAAATACGGCTCCGGCACCGGCTCGAATTTCTCAAAGCTGCGCGGTGAAGGCGAACGGCTGTCCGGCGGCGGCAAGTCGTCGGGCCTGATGAGCTTTTTGAAGATCGGCGACCGCGCCGCCGGCGCCATCAAGTCGGGCGGCACCACGCGCCGCGCGGCGAAGATGGTGATCCTCGATGCCGACCATCCCGATATCGAGCAATTCATCGACTGGAAAGTGATCGAGGAGCAGAAGGTCGCCAACCTCGTCACCGGCTCAAAGATCAACCAGCGCCATCTGCGCGCAATCCTCAAAGCTTGCATCAACTGCGAAGGCTCCGGCGACGATTGCTTCGATCCGGAGAAGAACCCGGTGCTGCGCCGCGAGATCAAGGCGGCGCGCAAGAACCACGTGCCGGACAATTACATCCGCCGCGTCATCCAGTTCGCCAAGCAGGGCTATACCGACATTCACTTCCCGATCTACGACACCGATTGGGATTCGGAAGCCTATCTCACGGTCTCCGGCCAGAATTCCAACAACACCGTGCGCATCACCGACGAGTTCTTGAAAGCCGTCGAAGCCGATCGCGACTGGGATTTGTTCTGGCGCACCAAAGGCGGAAAAATCGCCAAGACGATCAAGGCGCGCGACCTGTGGGAGAAGATCGGCCACGCTGCCTGGGCCAGCGCCGATCCCGGCCTGCAATTTCATACCTCGATCAACGACTGGCACACCTGCGCCGCGTCGGGGCCGATCATCGCCTCGAATCCGTGCTCGGAATACATGTTCCTTGACGACACCGCGTGCAATCTGGCGTCGCTGAACCTGCTCGCGTTCCACACCCAGGCGCTGCCCGCTGCCGCAACCGGCGTAAAGCTCAAGAGTGAGCTTTACGATGTCGAGGGCTACGAGCACGCGGTGCGGCTGTGGACCATCGTGCTGGAAATCTCGGTGCTGATGGCGCAGTTCCCGTCGCGCGAGATCGCGCAGCGGTCCTACGATTTCCGCACGCTCGGCCTTGGTTACGCCAACGTCGGTGGCCTGCTGATGTCATCCGGCATTCCCTATGACTCCGAAGCCGGCCGCGCCATTTGCGGCGCGCTGTCGGCGATCATGACCGGCATCTCCTACGCCACCTCCGCCGAAATGGCGGCGGAGCTCGGCGCGTTCCCGCGTTTTCCGGAAAATCGCGAGCACATGCTGCGCGTGATGCGCAATCATCGCCGCGCCGCTTACGGCGAGCGCACCGGCTACGAGCAGATGTCGACGCCGCCGGTGCCGCTCGACCACAAGGCCAATCCGGACCAAAAGCTCGCCGAACATGCCAAGAAGGCCTGGGATCGCGCGCTTAAGCTCGGCGAAGCGCACGGCTACCGCAATGCGCAAGCCAGCGTGGTGGCGCCGACCGGCACCATCGGCCTGGTGATGGATTGCGACACCACCGGCATCGAGCCCGATTTCGCCCTCGTGAAATTCAAAAAGCTCGCCGGTGGCGGCTATTTCAAGATCATCAACCGCGCCGTGCCGGAAGCGTTGCGCGTGCTCGGCTATCGCGACAGCGAAATCGCCGAGATCGAGGCCTACGCGGTCGGCCACGGCTCGCTCGGCCAGGCGCCCGCGATCAACAACACCACGCTGAAGGCCAAAGGCTTCACCGACGAGGCGATCGAGAAAGTGGCCAAGGCTTTGCCGACTGCCTTCGACATCAAATTTGCCTTCAACAAGTGGACCCTGGGCGCCGAATTCCTGCGTGACCAACTCGGCGTCGACGCCGAGGATTTGGCGGCGCCGAGCTTCGATCTGCTCGCGCATATGGGCTACACCAAGCGCGAGATCGAGGCGGCCAACATCCACGTCTGCGGCGCCATGACGGTCGAAGGCGCGCCGCACCTGAGACCTGAGCATTACGCCGTGTTCGACTGCGCCAATCCGTGCGGCCGCACCGGCAAGCGTTATCTCTCGGTCGACAGCCATATCCGCATGCTGGCGGCGGCGCAGCCGTTCATCTCCGGCGCCATCTCCAAGACCATCAACATGCCGAACGAGGCGACAGTCGACGACTGCAAGGCGGCCTACATTCTCTCCTGGAAGCTCGGCCTGAAAGCCAATGCGCTCTATCGCGACGGCTCAAAACTGTCGCAGCCGCTGCAAAGCCAGCTCATCGCCGACGAGGAAGACGACGACGATGTCATCGAGGCGTTCATCGACAAGCCGGCGGCATCGCGTGCCGCGGCGCTGTCGGAAAAGATCGTCGAGAAAGTCGTCGAGCGCATCGTGGTGATGCGCGAGCGCGAGCGCATGCCCGACCGGCGCAAGGGCTACACGCAAAAGGCCGTGGTCGGCGGGCACAAACTCTATCTGCGCACCGGCGAATACGACGACGGCCGGCTCGGCGAGATCTTCATCGACATGCACAAGGAAGGCGCGGCGCTGCGCTCGCTCTTGAACAACTTCGCCATCGCAGTGTCGCTCGGCCTGCAATACGGCGTGCCGCTCGACGAATATGTCGATGCCTTCACCTTCACCCGCTTCGAGCCGTCCGGCCCGGTGCAGGGCAACGACTCGATCAAGTTCGCCACCTCGATCCTGGACTACGTGTTCCGCGAGCTCGCGGTCTCCTACATGGAGCGCTTCGACCTCGCCCACGTCGATCCGACCGAAGGCGGTTTTGACGCGCTCGGCAAAGGCGTCGAAGAAGGCCGCCCGGCCAGCG
Organism: Xanthobacteraceae bacterium; assembly: GCA_035317145.1. GTDB lineage: Bacteria > Pseudomonadota > Alphaproteobacteria > Rhizobiales > Xanthobacteraceae > BOG-931. The sequence continues at coordinate 7,560 of DATHHM010000197.1, forward strand.
AAGGCCGCTACGTCTCCAAAGGCCTCACCCGCTCGCGCACCGACCGCTTGAAAGTCATGCAAGGCGGCGCCGACATCGCCTCATCCTCCCCTGCAGGGGGAGGATCGTCCGCCGAAGCTCGCGGAGCGAGCGAAGGCGGACGAGGTGGGGCCGTCTCCAACGTGACAGCGCTCTCCTCCGCAAGCCCGCGCGGCGAAATCTCCGGCTCGACCGCACTCAAAGCCGAGCCGGAGCAAAAACTCTCGCCGACCCAAGCGCTCGAGCAAATGCAATGGACCAAGACCGACGCCAAAGCCGTCGCCGCCGAACGCCGCGCCGAGGCCAAGGCGAAAGGCTATGAGGGCGAGATGTGCTCGGAGTGCTTGAATTTCACGCTGGTGCGGAACGGCACGTGTTTGAAGTGCGATACGTGCGGCAGCACGACGGGGTGTTCGTGATTTTTAAGGCGCATCATTGATATCAACTATCAATCGATAAATGGGCGGCTTTTAGTCGCCCATTTTGGTATTCTGCCATGGAAAAGATTCCATTTGTAAAAGCCGGAACATACCTATTCCGCTTCATGGATTCTCGCACAGAACACTTTTGGCCCGCAATCACAGATATGCTCTCTGAACAAACGCTGTTTGTAAATTCGCGCACCCGGTTCAACGACCCTTACGACAGTCACCCAATAATTGAAAATGACCTATCGACTTCAGCGGTTCGCGCTTACTGCGAAGAGATGATTAAAAATCCGTTTGATCCGAAACGAAGCCTGACAGGGATCGCGCATATACTAGATTTAAAAGCTTCAGGTCGAACGCGCCTCAACAAGAAAATGGTAGAAAACATCAAGGCTGAGATGCGCCAAGCCACAGAGGACTTTCTTGATACAGGCGGCTTGTTGTCATTCTCGCTTACGGCGGAAAACCCGCTGCTTTGGGGCCACTATGCGGCATCGTTTGCCGGTATCTGTGCGATATTCAGGCGCAGCGCATCGACGGACAGCGCGCTATCAATATGCGCTAGCGTTTCCTATGTGGATAAACGCCCCCACCTTCCCATGAGTCTTTTCCACGAGATGTCAATACGTCGAATCTCAGGCCAAGATTTCGATGATATTGCAAACGATATATTTTTCTTATCGTTTTTGCACAAAAGCGACCATTGGGCATACGAACAGGAAGCTCGTATTTTTTATCCATTCAGCGCATTTCAAAAACTTTCGTTTGAGCCTAGCGAGCTGGTAGGTTTTATTCTCGGGCCAAAATCATCGTCTGACCTAGAACAGAAAATGAGAACGGAAATAAAAAAGCGTCGACCATCAGTTGCGCTACACAAATCTTCCTTGTCGCAGAATGACTTCCGAATAATCATTCCGCATAAATTCACACAGCGCCACAAGCACGCAGCGTAGGAGGGGTGGCGCCCTTGCGAAACCCGTCATGCATCTCGCTCACCAAGCATGGATGCCCGGGTCAAGCCCGGGCATGACGATTGAGAAAACTACGCTACAGCGCGCTCAAGTCCACATCACTGATTGTCCATCGCAGCACCCTACCTCGTCACCACCGGGCTTGACCCGGTGGTCCATGCTGAGCATCCGCGAGAAAGGCGGCGCAGTCAGCGTACGATATCCTCCCACAAGTCGCGCCAATCGGGATTCATTGAGCGGATCAAGTCGATCTTCCACTTGCGCGACCAGTGCTTAATGTTCTTCTCGCGTTGAATGGCGGCCATCGCGGTTGCGTGTTGCTCATAGTAGACGAGCATTTTCACGCGATGCGCGGTGGTGAAACCTTCGATCAATCCTTCGCGGTGCTGGTAGATGCGGCGGATAAGATCGTTGGTCATACCGACGTAGAGCGTTCCACGCGGACGGCTCGCCAGAATATAAACCCAATAGCTTCTCATGCGGATCGTCAGCATGGATTGCCGGGTCAAGCCCGGCAATGACGAACTAAGCGAGCAGCAGGCGCATCACGCCCGCTGCCTGTCGTTATCGATCGACCGCACCTGGCCGCTGATCGACTTCCCCGCGTCGGAGGCCAGAAACACCGCGAGCGCCGCAATGTCCTCAGGCTTGATCATCGCCTTGATCGAATGCGCCACTCCGCGCCGCCTTCAAGAGGTTGCGACGCGCACCCTCAAAGCTCGATGTTCCGCGGCCACTGCCCGATTGTCGGGTAGTCCGGCGAGTACGCGTTGATGAATTCCATCAGCGCCTGGCGGTAGGCGACCAGGGCCGCGTTGCGCGGGTCGTCGAGCCCGCCCGGGAAGAACAGATCGGCCTTGGGGTCGGGCTTGGGCACGGGGTCGGGTTCGTGGACGACCTCGGGAACGAACGGCACGTAGGGCGTTGTAAAGGCGAAGGTGGTGCCGAAGTTCATCATTGAGCCGATGGTGCCGGTCTTGGGCAGGTAGGCCAAGAGCTCGCCCGTCGTCAGCGTCGCCTGCGGCGAGGGGATCGCATCGATCTGCAGGCAGGGCGGCGCGTTGCCGAGGAAGGTCAGCGCCGGATGCACCGACGGCATCATCCGCGAGATGCCGTGCGCCGTGATGCGGTAGATCATGCTGGTCAGCACCCGCGTGAGCGCGGCGCGGCTATTCAGAGTCGGCAGGCCACGGATGTTGCCGCCGTGGCGGTGGCCGGACTTGCGCATCCATTTTTGCAGGTGCCGGTCCTCGGCGACTAGCTGATCGTTGGCGTAGGTGTTGGTCACGAAGGCTTCGACGTAACTCTGCGTATAGTTAAAGAGCTGCAGCAGCCGTTGCGCCGCCGGATAGAGGTCCCACGGCTTGTCCCGGGTGAAGTCGGTCGCGACGAGGCCGTGGGTCTGCAAGGTCGTCGTCGGATCGTCGGCGAAATAGTCGCGGCCTTCGGCGAAGCGGTCCAGCAGATGCAGGATGCCGCACCGCGTCGTGACCGAGGTCGGCGGCGCGATCGCATTCCACACCAGCAGCAGCAATTCGTCGAACTGGAAGAGATAGTTCGATTGCGGCGCCAGCAGCTGATAGACCGGGTGCCTGCGTTTGAAGGTGTTGTACATCGTCATCTGCATGGCGGCCGTGACGATGTGCCAGTGATAAACATGACCCAGCCAGATGCCGTAGACCGTCAGCGACGTCCTCGCCGCCTGCAGCGCGTAGAGCCAGGCGGAGGGGGTTGCCTGTCCCTTCACGAAAATCTGCGCCCCGGCATCGTCCTGCCCGGACACCCGGACCGCGAAGGGCTTAAGCGCCTTGGTGTCGGGATTCTGCTCCAGCAGCGTCACGGTGGCGGGCGTAAAGCGCGTAAACCCGTCCAATGTCCCCGACGGCACATCGGTGAAGATGCTCAGATCGATGAAAAACAGCTTGCCGCGCGCGAGCTCATTGCGCGGCCAGAAAGGGGCAAACAGACTTTGCAGACGGGCGAGATCGGCGGTGCCGACCTTGCGCAGTATCAAGAGATTATAGGCGGTACCGTGCTCGGCGAAGAACGGCCAGAACTGCCGCGTCGCCTCCTCGGGGTCGGTGAGCGTCGCCGCATAGTCCCGGATCAGATGCGCATAGCGCGCGAAGACACCCTCAAAATTGGGCCAGGACATTGCGAACTGCTCGGGGTGCTCCAGCGACAGCGCCATCAGCTTTTCGCTCGGCCCATACAAGAACTGTTCGCCCGTCGCCGTCTGCCCGTCGATCGTATAGAGGTTCGTCAGGCTGTGGCGCGCCCGCAGGGCCTCCTTGGCACGCTCGTTGCGCTTCAAGATGGTGTCGAGCAGGCCCGCGAGCTGGATGGGGACGGCCGGAATGTGCTTCAGGCCAAACCAGTTCAGCGGCAGATGCCACACTTTGTCGAACAGCCCCAAGGTCTCCTCCACTCCGGTTGCAAAATTACAGACGACAATATTACGACGTATTATGATTTTATGCCACCACTGCGATTGCCATGGATTCTGAAGCGCCGCGGCCCGGCTGCTGGCGCGGCTCGCTCGCCGAGAAAGTCGATTGGCCGGTTTGCCGGAGGACAAAGGAGCCCGCGACGGGCACTCCAACCAACTAAAATTCGACGGCGCGTAATCCGGACGCAGCCGAGAAGTCTGTGAGCGGGATGCCTAACTTCGCTTCGCTACATTCGCGCTAAAGGTACGTTGAAAAGCCCGCAACGTGCACGGCTCCAAACGCCCTGATCCGATTCAATTGGATCACGGGAAAGGAACGGCGGCATAGGTCCGCGGACATGGGCTGTTTAATTACGTCTTTTACTCGCTCGACGCCGAGCACGGCCGCGCGGAAATCGCCAAGCTGAAAAAGTGACGCAGTAGTAAGCGTAGCCCGGACGGAGCGCAGCGTAATCCGGGGCGACTTAGAAGTCCGCGAGAGCTGTCGCGCTCAATATCGGCTATTGCATCGCCGGCTTTGCCTCGGTTCGCGATGCGTACCAGCTCCGCCAAATGGCAACGGCTTTCGCCCTGTATCCTTCTTCGTCCGTGTCGGCAAAATATGGAATGTAGGGGTTTTTTCCCGTGATTTGTTCCAGCGCATAGATTGCCACATAACGCAGGGCAGGACGCTCATCCATCACCCAAGGCAGCAGCTCAGGCACGGCCGCGGCGCCCAGTGCGATAAGCGGCCGGGCTTCCGCCTGAAGCGTCGAGCGAACGACGGTCCTTCCCGAGGGAAGCGCGATTTCCCACCCGGATTGCGGGCTTGTCTCGGGCGGCGACAAATCTCCCGCATTAAGGCGTTCGAAGATGCCGGCCACGTCGTCTTTCGCACTTGGCACAACGCCCTCTTGCCGACGTGAAATAACGCTCGTTGTTTTCGTGGTTCAGGCCCGTCTCTGATCGCATAACCCCGAAAAGCGCGGTTTTCCGCCTTCGCGAAGCGCGTTTCGGCGGGAAGAATGGCCGAAGAAGATCATGTTCCAACAAACATCCAGACCACGATCCCATTCAATTGAATCACACGCCAGTATAGGTCCGCGGATGCTTCCCCTTGACAGTCGCCGTGTGAGGACCCTGCGTTGCTATGACTTTGTTGGCTTGCGACGTGTCTATGATCGTGTCCTGCGCGGTGAAGCTGTAGTCGAGAACGTCGTCCTTATCGAGGTCGTCATAGCCCGGATTATCGTTTGAGGAGAAGTCAACATCGGTGATCTTGTGGTTCGGATCATCCGCCCTGGAGTAGTGGTCATCATGCATCGGGGCCGAAGTCCCCTTCCGCCCTTTATTGGGGCCCGCGGTGATATCCCATGTCGACATCACACTTTGCCGGAACCCAGCCAGCGCCGGATCGTGGGTGGCGTCATTCTTGAATTTGGCGGTGAAATCCAATCTGAGTTTTGCATCGGCCGCTCCGGCACCGGCGTGTTTGGACCATGTCACCGAAAAAGAATCGACCCCGGCGGTTTTCGCCGGCGCAGCGGGAGCCGGCGCCGGAGTGGGGGTCGGAGTGGGGGTTGGAGCCGGAGTCTGAGCGGGCGCCGGAGTGGGAGCGACACCGGCATCACCATTTTTTTCCTCCGGCGCGCGCTCGACAAGACCATCATCGATGAAATTTTGCTCGCCGCCCTCTACGCTCTTCTCACTGACGGCAGCCGGAGCGTGGATCGGCATTCGGCTGAAATCGAAACCTGCGACGGCTGGACCAGCCGCTGTCTCTCTTTTGGCAGCCGTTGCGTTTGCTTCTAACTGCCGCAGAGCGGCTTGATTCCCCACCGCGCGCTGCAAGTGATGGATCGGATTTGCTGCACGGCTTGGCTGGACCTGCGCCCAATGGGATGTCGCAGGCTTGGCAGCGGGCGCCTTTGAACTTGCCTGTGGCCTCTCCGCAAATGTGCGCATCGAAGACCTCCGTCAACATGGCAACCAGGTGCCGCACCCCTAACTAGACTGGCTGGACAAAACTGCCCTCTCCCCGGCCGCGCAATCCCCTACCGAGCGCAGCTACTGTAAATTATTCTTTCGTAACACACAATCTATGGTTAGCCCGTAGCAAGCGTAGCCCGGATAGAGCGCAGCGTAATCCGGGAGCGGCTTAGAAGTCCGTGACGGCGGCCCCGGATTTCGCTTCACCCCATCCGGGCTACTAACCCAGGCACCCAAACCCATCACGCCCGCTGCCTGTCGTTGTCGATCGGCAGCACCTGGCCGCTGATCGACTTGGCCGCGTCGGAGGCGAGGAATACCGCGAGCGCCGCGATGTCTTTCGGATCGATCATCGCCTTGATCGACTGCGCGGCCATCGCCTCGGCGCGCACCTCCTCGACTGACCGGCCGCCGATCTGGGCGCGGCCGGCGAAGACGCGCTCGATGCGGTCGCCCTCGACCGCGCCGGGCGCGATGGCGTTGGCGCGGACGCCCCACTCGCCGAGCTCAATCGCCAGCGTCTTGGTGAAGCCGATCACGCCCCATTTGGTGGCGGCGTAGGGGCTGCGGTTGGCAAAGCCATAGCGCCCGGCGACCGAGGACATGTTGATGATGACGCCGGCTTTTGATTGCTTGAGGTGCGGGATCGCAAGCCTGGTGACGTCGAACATGGCGGTGAGATTGACTGCGACCACCTTGTCCCAGTCGTCCGGCGGATAATCGGCGACCGGCAGCGTCATCCCCGCGATGCCGGCATTGTTGATCAGCACGTCGAGGCCGCCGAGATGAGCGACCGCAACCGACACCATGTGCTCGATGTCGACGCGGCGCGCCATGTCGTAGCGCCGCGCGATCACGCCGGGGATTTCCTGCGCAATCGCCTCGATCGCCTTGGTGTCGATGTCGCAGACGAACACGCTGGCGCCGGTCGCGGCAAACGCGCGCGCGAATTCGCGGCCGATGCCGGCGGCGCCGGCGGTGATCAAAACCCGTTGCGGCATTGTCGCTCCCTCACCTGTTGCATCTTCGTCGCTGCGCTAGCATGAAAGCAAGCGTAGCCCAGTGTGGCTTTGTCCCGCCAATCTGCAGACCCGACATGGCGCAACGGCCTTCGCTATTGCGCCCGCTTCGGATATTATAACCCCATGAAAACCGAGCTGCTGAGCAAAGCCCTGGAGCGCATCGAGAACTGGCCGGCGGACGCGCAGGATCAGTTGGCCGAGATTGCGCTCGACATCGATGCCGGCCTCAAGGATGTCGTCTATGAGCCGACCGACGAGGAAAGCGCCGGCATCGAGCGCGGCCTGCGTGATGCGGCCGAAGGACGCTTTGCGACCGACGAGCAGGTTGAAGCGGCGCTCGCCAGGCTCCGCGACGCGTGAAGGTAGCGGCCAGACTGCCTCAAGGAGTCGGTAGAATGCTCACCCTTTCGCGCCGCGGCGCCTTGCTTACACTCGCGATCATCACACTCACCTCCACCCCAACCCGAGCCCAACCCGTCATGACGACACCCTCCGGACTGAAAATCATCGACACCCAACCCGGCACCGGCGCCTCGCCGAAGACCGGCCAGACCTGCGTCATGCATTACACCGGCTGGCTTTACGACAACGGCACCAAGGGCAAGAAATTCGACTCCTCGGTCGATCGCAACGAGCCGTTCGAGTTCAAGATCGGCATGCATCAGGTGATCGCCGGCTGGGACGAAGGCGTCTCGACCATGAAGGTCGGCGGCAAGCGCACGCTGATCATTCCGCCCGAGCTCGGCTACGGCGCCCGCGGCGCCGGCGGCGTCATTCCGGGCAACGCCACGCTGATGTTCGACGTCGAGTTGCTCGGCGTCAAATAGCGTCGCGGCTGCCGCACGATTGGTTCGAACGGCGACAGCCGGGCGGCGCGGTTCGCCTTGTGCGCCGCACAAGACGGGTGTCGCGCTGCGGCGCTTCGCCCAAGCCCGCAAAAAATGCGCCTTTTGCGCGCGTCCTGCCGCGCAATATCGCCGCGCAATTTTCTTGCATCCGGTTTGAACCTCGGAACCGGCCGGCTGTCCTACAGGTGTAGGCCAAGACAGAAACGTCTCGTTCAGAGGAGGTCGACATGACCCGGCGCGATCAGGAGCTTTTGGACCGGCAGCTTCGCGGACTTTGCATCCCGCAACGCCGCGACGGCACGATGATACTGGCGATCGTCGCGATATTCCTGGCCGGCATCTTCCTCGGCAACATGCGCTCGCAAGCCCGCGAACCGGTGCACTTCAACACCATCGAAGCGGCGTTCTCGGCCCCGAGCGGATCAAACCCGACGCCGACGGTATTGCGATAAAGATTACTCATCCGACGGCGGTGGAATCCGCATCTCATGGAAGCTCTCGGCATGCATGGCATAGACCTCGCGCACCAAAATATGGGTCGCCACCTCGTTCTCGGTGCGGCCGAGTTTGCCGAGCGTGGCCAATAGAGCCAGATAATTGAAGGTTTCGATCGGCAGCGTCAGGCTGAGCGCCCTCGCCTCCGAGCGGTTTTCGGGTCGCGCCATGGAAACGCCTCAGGTTAAAACAGGGTTATAATATAGTTAAAACCCTTGGCAGGCGAATCGAATCGTGCAAGTTTGATTCCCGGCGAGGGTTTTCGCTCAACAAGCTTAAAGCGGCCCCGGTCCGTCTCGACGGTCCGCGGCCGGGCAAAAAACAGCGGGCTGGCAATCCCTTAGGTGCGGATGCGGCTCGGTGATCGCGGCGCCATGGGCTAAGCCGCGCACCGAATTTGCGCGTTTGGGGGACTTTAGCCGTCTCGCGGTGCCGGTTGCGCGCAGCTCTCGCCCTGTCGGCGGCCCAGAACGGCCGCCGCAACCGCGAGGCCGTTCTATGAGCATCGAACCATGAGCATCGAGACTTGGACGGCGGAGCGCATCGAGCAGCTCCGGCACTGCGTCGGCTCCGGCCTGACCTGCAGTCAGATTGCCGCCGAAATCGGCGTCACCCGCAACGCCGTCATCGGCAAAATCCACCGCCTCGGCTTGTCGCCGGCGCGGCCCGCGGGTGCCCCGGCGCGTTCTTGCCCTCCACGCGTCGGGCACCCGCGGAGCTCGCCGCACAGCCGGCTGCTGCGCTTGATCGGCGCGCAGGCGCCGGGCGTTGCCCACGACGCGGCTGCCGCGCTGGCATCGATCGACAGCGCGCAACGTTGCTCGCTGCTCGAGATCGCGCAGGACAAATGCCACTGGCCGATCGGCGATCCGCACGCCGCGGATTTTGCGTTTTGCGGCAACGAGGCGGTCACCGGCTTCTCATACTGCGCCGGTCACGCCCGCATGGCCTATCGCGTGCCGGCGCGGCGGCGCGCCTGACGCGCGCCGATCGCACCGCCCCGACGCGACCCCGTTGGCGCCATCAAACCTACAGCGCCCTTATTGTTACTTGCTCGGCTGCGGGCAGAATCCCCTGATATACAACCACTTGATATCTTTCAGGATCGGCCCGCTCCAGCAAAACGTGATGTACGATTCGATGGTGCCCGTCAGGTGAATGACACGCCTTAGGGCGAACGGACTGAACGGCGGCGTGGCGGAGCTGACGGTGTAGGGTTGGCCGGTCTTCGCGTCGCGGATGACCCAGCACAAATTGTCATTGCTTCGCGTGACGCAGCCGTTGACGGTAACCTTCGTGCCCACCGGCGGAAACGTCTGCTGCGCGCTGGCGCCGCTTGTCAGTAACATGCCGGTCAGCACGGCGGCGGCGAAAACCGAGCCCCTATTCCACATCATATTCCTCCCTTGAACAAATTGGTCGATGAGCATCGCACAACCTAAGCGTTAGGGCAACGCTACGCTCGCATATGTTGGAGCGCAGGATGCGAAAGATGCCGGGAACGCATTGCCCGCTGGCGCGTTCTCTATATTGGTATTGCATCGGCGAAGAGATTTTCGAATGGACCGGCAAGATCAGGAGCTTTTGGACAAGCAGTTGCGCAACTTCCATGTCACGCCGCGCCGCAACGGCGTCGTGATTGCAACGATTGTCGCGGTGTTCCTCGGCGGCATCATCATCGGCGGCGCCTTGGCCAAGCCGCACGAACCGGCGCCGAGCGCTGCCAATCCGCAAATCGCCTCGGTTCTCATCGACGCGCCGTGAAGCTTGCGGCAATAGGCAAGTCTTAAACGACAAGTCTCAAGCGAACCGCCCGGCGGCCAGCGCCGCTACCGGCACGGCCCGGCGTGCGCCTTTTGCGCCTTGACCCGCTGGCGTTCGCAATCGTTGCCGAAGGTTTTCCCGCCGCAGGCGCAAACCGGACGATAGGCGAGATTGCAGACTTGCGGCGCATGCACACAGCGGCCCTCCGCGTCGGCGCGCTTGCAAGTGCCCGGTTCAAGCTCGCACCACAGGCCGGCATCGCAGCCGAGCCCGGCGACCCCGGCGCAGGTCCCGCCGATACCGACGGCGCGCGCGGAATAGGTCTGCCCGATCAGCGCGACCAAGATCAGCGCAAAGACGACAGCAACTGCCTTCGGCAACATGTTTCCCCTCCTGCGCAATGTGTTGTCCTGGTTCGCTGCTTCATTCCGGCCTACCCCGCGGAACTGGCGCCAACCCTATCGGCTCTGACGGCGGGCGCAATCCGGGACGTGCCGACTCAGCCGCGCTTTCGCCGCCAAAGCGCGTCGAGGCTCAGCGGCCCTGCGCCGGCAAACGCGAGATAGAAAAAGATGAAGCAATAGAGGATCGCGCCGTCGCCGTTATTGAGGATCGGAAAAAAGCCGCGTGGCGCGTGGCTGTGAAAATAGGCAATCGCCATCTCGCCCGACATGATGAAGGCGGCGGGCTGCGTGAACAGTCCGAGCGTGACCAGAATGCCGCCGACGAACTCGATGCAACCGGCAAACCAATACAGCGTCAGCATGGGCGGCGTCGGCAGCGGCGATGGAAAGCCGAACAGCCGCGACAGGCCGTGCTCGAGGAACAACAGGCCCACCATGATGCGCAGGATGCTGAGCACGTAGGGCGCCGGCCGGGCGGGCATCCCGGCTCGGGCGGCGGGCGATTGGACGGCGGAGGGAATTGGAACTTTGGCGGTAGCTTGATCCATAACGAATAAACCTCATCGCTGCCCCGCGCTACGATGTAATGCACTGGGCCGCCTGGCGCACATCACAAAATTCTGAGTACCCGCGTGGAATAAGCCGCCGCCGCGGGATCGATGGGAAAAATCAAACGTCCCGACTCACGTCGCGCGGTGATAACCTGCCGGCAACGGAACATTTGAGGGGGCGAGCGTGACCCGCGACAATATTCTTTACCTGGCTATCGGCGCGCTGGTGATCGTCACCGCCGTGCTCGGCTATCAGCTTTATCAGGACCGCAAGCAGCCCGAGGGCATGCGCATCGATCTCGGCCCGAACGGCTTGTCGATCGAGAAGAAATAGCCAGCACCTTGCACCGCCGCGCGAAACGGCGGACGCTCGCCGCGACGACACCATTTGGGGAGACATCCGATGGGTTGGCGCAAAATGCTGGGGCTTGTCGGGCTCGCTTGCCTGTTGATCGCGGCCGCCGGTCGCGAGGCCGGCGCACAGAATAAGGATCATCGTGCCGTACACGCCCGGCAGCGGTCCCGACATTCTCTCGCGCCTGTTGTCCGAGGAAGTCGGCAACGAGCAAGGCCCGATCGTGGTGGTGGAAAACCGGCCCGGCGCCGGCACCGTGGTCGGCACCGAAGTGGTGCAGCGCGCCGAGCCCGACGGCGGCACCGTGCTCCTGGTCGCGAGCTCCTTCGTCATCAATCCGGCCCTGCATCGCGGCAATTACGATCCGTCGAAGGACTTCGCGCCGCTATGCTATCTCGCCGCAACCCCGATGGTGCTCGTGGTGCAGGGCGCTTCGCCCTACAAGACGCTTGCGGATCTGATCGCGGCGGCGCGCGCGCATCCGGGCGAGCTGGCGTTCGCCTCCGGCGGCCCGGGCTCCTCGCTGCATATCGCCATCGAAGTGCTGCGCCGCGCCGCCAATATCGACATCAACTACGTGCCGTTCGGCGGCACGGCGCCGGCGGTCGCGACGCTGCTCGGCGGCCATGTCGCCGCGGTCTGGGCGGATTATCCGACCGTGGTGGCCCAGCTTCAGGCCGGCACCTTGCGCGCCCTCGTCACCACGTCGCACAGCCGCGTCGAAACGCTGCCCGACGTGCCGACCTTCGCCGAGACCGGGGTGAGCAATTACGAGGCGGATATTTTCTATGGCCTCGTCGCGCCGGTAAAACGCCCGACGCCACGCTGGCGCAACTGTCAAAGACGTTCGCGACCGCGCTCAAGGCGCCGGTGATGAAGCCAAAACTCGCCAAGGAGGGATTATTTCCGGTCGGCACCTGCGGCGCCGAATTCGGCGCCTACATGAAAAAGCTCGGCGACGATTACGCGCGCATCATCGAAGAGGCGCATATCAAGACGGAGTGACCGCCCTCTCCTACTCTTCCGGCTCGGTGGTGAAAAACAGCGGATAGCCTTTGCTCTTGCCGAGCTCGGTGGCTTCCTTGGCCTTGGTCTCGGCGACGTCGCGGGTATAGACCGCGATAACGCAGGCGCCGCGGCGGTGCGCCGTCATCATCACGCGATAGGACTGATCCTCATTCATGCGGAAAACCGCTTTGAGCACCTGCACGACGAATTCGCGCGGCGTGTAGTCGTCGTTGAGCAAAATGACTTTATAGAGCGGCGGCCGCTGTGTTTTCGGCCGCACCTTGGTGCGCGGCTTTTCGACGGTTTTGGTCATTGAAGACCCTCAGCAGTCATCTCTCAGCAGACTTGCCCCAGCAGATTTGCCGATGACAAACCGCGCCAGCATAATTCATTCCGCCGCCCCATCCCAGCGCGCCGCGGCGTTGCTCCGACCGGGTCCGACGTAGTAGCGTTCCCCATCGCGTCCGTGCGTATATCACGCACCCATCATTGCGAGGGTCGACATGGGTATCCTTTGGACCATTATCATCGGCTTCGTCGCCGGTCTTATCGCGCGCTTCCTGTCGCCCGGACCGAACAATCCGTCGGGCTTCATCCTGACCACGATCTTGGGGATCGTCGGCGCGTTCCTGGCGACCTGGATTGGTCAGGCGATCGGACACTACGGTCCGGACCAAGGCGCGGGACTGATCACGTCGGTGATCGGCGCGATCGTCGTGCTTTTCATCTGGCACCGCCTGGTGGCCGCGGGCGTGATCTCCGATCCCGGCAGAAAATAGCGGCGGCCTTCAGCGCCCGATCGATCCGGTGCGCAGCGGGCGTCGCGTGATGCGGCGTTCGACCACGACGGCGCGCGGCGAACCGGCCCGACCAACGATGGTGAAGCTGCTGACGTCCTTGCGCTGGCCCAGGCGCAGCACGGCGCTGCGCGCCTCATCGGCGGAGACCTCCATCAGCGACGCCACGATCTCGATCTGCTCGCTGAGCTCATCGGTGAGGCCCTGGGCGGCCTGCACCGCTTCCTCGACCGTCGGCGGGTCGCGCCGCACCCGGCGCCGGCCATCCTTCGTGTCCCATATGTCGCTCATCTGCCACCCTTTTGTTATTACGCTGTCCTGGCATACAAGATGTATTATCAGCCATTTGCCGCATTGCAACAAGAAAATTGTGCAGTGCACTCACAAGGATTTCAACTGCTGTGACTATGGCTAAAAACGACGGCGGCCGATGTGCCGCACGGCACACCGGCCACCAACGCTGTTAACTGTAATCGGCTACCGGCGGCTCAGCGCGCCGGCATCTCGCTGAACAGCACGCCGCCCTTGGCTTTCGCGTTCTTCGCGGTCTCGAGCAGCGACACGGTGACTTGCTCGGGCGTGGTGCCGGCGTTCTTCACGACGGCGGCGGTGATGTCCTTCACCAGGCCGCGCTTCTGCTCGAGCGTGCGACCTTCCAAAATATAAACGACGACTTCGGGCATGAACTAACCTCCTTGGTTGTGCGACGAACGCGCTGATCGTGTCCGGGAGCGGCGGTCTTGCCGCGCTATCGGGCCGCATTATCTGCAAGTTCAGGGACCTACACAACACGGAGCTGACCATGAAGCGTCTTGCATTTGCCGTTGGCATCGTGGCGCTGGGCGTTGCCGCTGCCACGCCGGCGCGCGCCGATTATGCGGTCGTGCGATTTGAAACCGGCTATTGCCAGATCTGGTGGGATGGCAGCGCGACACCGTGGGGCGTCAATTGGACCAAGGTCGCCGTGACGCCCGACTGGACATCGGCTTATGCGGCCCTGTACGCCGCGATCGCCGCCAGAAGCTGCAACTAACCTGTAACTCGCTGGGCGCGGCCGGTGAACTTTTCTCTTGCCGCAAGCGACAGATAGCGCAGTGCGTGGCCGCCATAGGCTTGCCTGAACGTGACCGCGCGCTTTCGGAACGCTCCCGAACGGGAGCAACAGGGAGCTGGAAATGAGAAGTTTGGTATTTGGGATGGGCGTTCTGGCGCTCGGCTTTGCTGCCGTGACGCCTGCGAGCGCCGATTACGCCGTAGTCAAGTTCAAGGATACCGGGTATTGCCGCGCGTGGTACGACCACGCCGCGAAGCCGTGGGGGACCTCGCAGGTTCTCTGGGTGAGCGTGAATAGCTGGGACGTGGCTCAGACCAAGGGCACCTACGCCATGGGTCACAAGTGGTGCAAGGGCTGGGACAAGTAGGCTAACCGCTCGCTGGTCTTTTGATTGCCGCCCGCCGAACAACCGGCGGGCGGTTTTTATTTGTTTGTTTGCTCAGCACCGCGCTGTCACGCGAGTGAATAGCTTTGCTAGGTCGCGCTTAGTTCGCGCTGAACAGCCGGCGCAACACAGGCCCGAGGCCGCGCTCCTCCGGTTTCTTCTTCGGGGCGGCGGCGACGGCCGGTTGCGGGCCGCGTTGCGGCTGTTGGACAGTCTGGCCGGTCGCGGCGGGCTTTTTGATCGCGTCCTTTTGCGGCGCCAAGGGAACAGGCGAAACGGCCGCGTCATTGGTCGCCGCGGGCGGTGAAGCCTCGGCCGCAGGCGGACTCTCCGACAGCGCGGTAACGCTCGCCGGCGCCGCCGGAGTCGAGACCGTGCGCGAGTCGCTCGGCGCGGGCGCCGGGACTTGCGCCGCCGCAGGCAGCGGCGCGATCGGCTGCGCACTGGCGGTCACAGGCGGCGCGCTCGGTTGCCGCATGATTTGTGGATTGGCCGGTGCGGGTTGAACGCTGGCTTGCACTTTCGCGGGTGCTGCCGGAGCGACCGGCGCGGCGGTGACGATGGGCGCTATGACGGGCGCCGGCGTCGCAGCGGCAACAGGCGCCGCGGCGGGCGCTGCGGCCTCGGCCGGCTGTACCAGCGAGTGCACGACGACCAAGGTCTTGCCGGCATCGGTCACCGCGCCCGGCGCCGAGCGCTCGGCCAGTGACAACACCACGGCGGCACCGGCCGTCGCGCCGATCGCCGTGGCGACGATCACGACCCGGGCCGTGCGCATGAAATTGGGCGCGGGGGCGAGATAGCCCCATTCGGGATGAAAATTCCCCGCGAACCGCATCGCAACCTCCAAGGAACGTAACAAGGCCACCTGAGAAGCCAACAAGGCAACGTAAGTTGAGCCTGCCCGATATTTACAACTGCCGATTACTACGCCCGATCATGGCCAAAACGCGTCACTGCGGAGCGAGTTCCGCCGCTTGCGAGACTCCGATTATCACGATCCGCCGCTGCGGCAAGACACTGTAAACACGAAATTTATGACCTGTTGCCAATAGGCATCAATTCAAGCGCAACTTGCCGACAATGCGCCGCATTTTACCGCTCCGCAGCACCCCATTGTGCATAAGTCCGGGTGCATCGGTCTTGCGGCAAAAGCCGCTGGATGCGGGAGCCTCGGCCTGGCGCCGCGGCCCCCGCAAGGCCCACGACTTGGTCCGTTCGTCGATCGGCCAGCCTAGCGCGACAGCAAGCGTTCGAGCGCCGTTTCCAGCACCCGTTCGTCGTCGCCGCTTGCCGCGGCCGGCGCCGCAACCCGCTCGCCAAGAATCCCGCCAAGAATCGCCGCCGGCATTTGCAGCACGGCCGCCTGCTGGCCTTCGCGCAGCCGCGTCACCAGGACGATTTTACCGTCCGGGAATTCCAGCGCGTCGTGATGGACGCATGGTTGCTCCACATTGACTTGCCGGAAACGCGCCAGGCGCTGGCCGATCTTGCGGCTCGGCAGGATGCCGAGCATCGGCTCGCATGCGACGTCGTGCTCGAAGGCAAGCTCGGTGCCGGGACGCAAGCAGACCGCGACATTGGGATTGTCGACCGCCGCGAAGCCGCCGGTCGGCGTGTTGACAAATTTGGTGGTGACCAGCTTGTCGCCGACCTTGGCGGGTCGGGAGGCGACATGATGCAGACTATAGTCGCACATCGAAGGCTCCTCTTCGCTGTGAACAGCCGGATGGTTGTCCTTCTGGAACAGGAGTCGAACAGGTTTTGGTGGCGATCGTTTGTCGCCCCTTGCCGCGATTCCCACACAATGTCGTAAGCTGGCAATGTCGTAAGCTGCCAAAGTCTTTGTGTCGAACCAATGAGGGCTTCTGCCATGACCGTCTCGATGTACAAGATTTCCGTGCCGATCTTCGTTCAATTTCTCACCGCGCTGGGCGTCGTGCTCGACAAGGCAGCCGCCCATTGCGATGCCAAAAAGATCGATCCATCGGCGCTGCTCGACGCACGGCTGTTTCCCGACATGTTTCCGCTCGTGCGCCAGGTGCGCGCCGCGACCGATCACGCCGTCAACGCCACCGCGCGTCTTGCCGGCGCCGAGCCGCTCGCATTCGCCAATACGGAAAAGAGTTTTGCCGAGCTCGGCGAAAGGCTGACCAAGGCGATCGACTTCGTCAAAGGTTTCAAGCCTGCGCAGATCGACGGCAGCGAGGACAAGGCGATCAAGATCACGTTCCCGAGCGGGGCGACGCGCGACTTCACCGGGCAGTCGCTGTTGTTGGGAAATTCGCTGCCGAATTTTTATTTCCACTGCACCACGGCTTACGACATCCTGCGCCATTGCGGCGTCGAAGTCGGCAAGCGCGATTTCATGGGGACGCCGGTCAATCCTTAAAGCCGGCGCTCAAACCTATAGCGCCGGCGCATCACAACGAGGTCGAGAACATCCGCCCGTCGGAGCTCGAAGTCGTACCGGAGCTGCCGGTGACGCGATCGCCCATCGAGGCGATCCACGACGGAATGCTGCCGATCGCGGACACCGCATGCAGCGTGGCACCGACCACGTGGTCCTTGACCTCAAGCGTCCTGGTCAAGAGCGACTTCGACTCGGGCGCGGGCTCCGCAACGGGCGTCGCGCTCACCGCCTGATCGGTCTGCGCGATCTGCAGCGGCGCGTGCGGCGGCAGGACCGGAGCAGCCGCCACCTTGGTCCGCGCCGGGACCGGCTTGGCTACAACCGCCGTCGCTACGGGACGCGGCGCCGGAAGCGGGGCGGCAACCGGCGCCGGCGGATCCACCGCCGCCAGGCGGGCGTCGGCGACCGCCGCATCTTCCGCGGCGTGCCGGTTCTTCTCGGCCGTCATCTGGGTCTTGAGATAGCCGATGATCACCGCATGCTCGTCGCGGACGAGCTGCATCATCTCCGCCGACGCCGGCACGACCTGTTCGGTGGCCGGCCGCGAGGCCTGGACGTGGCTGAACTGGTACTGGGTGATGATGAAGCCGCCGAGCACGCTGACGAAGGCCGCGGGCAGGACGTCGACGACGAGCTTGCCGACGAACCGCTTGAGCAAGGGCGCTTCGCGCTTCGGCGCCAGGTTCGTCTGCGCCACGGTCTTCGGCGCCAAGCTCGTCTGGGCCAAGCTCGTCTGGGCTATGTACTTCACAAGTCCGGTCTGCTGGGTCGTTTGGTGCTGCATGATCCCCGTCCCTTTGACCATCCCGTTTTTTCAAACGGCCGGTTGAATTTCAAACATCCGTTCTGGGCGGCCGCAGGCCCGGAAAAAGGAATTTTTGCGGCAATCCCCGATTTTTTCAGGCCCCGGCGGGCTCAAACCCGCCGGCCGAGTCCTCCGGTTGCCCAACGGCTGAGCAATTGGGCGAGCCATTCCACCCCGGTTTCGTCGAGCACCAGCCCCAGCGGCGGGTCGGCTAACTGCTCGCGATTGCGGAGAAAAACGCTGCATTGGCCGACCAGCCACACCGCGGCTGCGGTCAGCGTCCGTTGATCCGCCTCGGGCTGGAACCGGCGCACCAGCTCCACGGCGAGCCCCATGAAGGGGGCGGCCTCCTCGCTGAGCAATTTGCGGAACACCGCGGTCGGCCGCACCGTCTCCCAATTGAGGATGCGCATGTGCCGGCTGTACTCGTCGCGGCCCAACAGCGGGCGGAGCTGGCGGCGGATGAACTCGGCCAGCGCCGCCTCGCGCGACATCGCCTTCATTTCGTCGGCATGTTCGAGCTGCTGCTCGGTCAGCGCCCGGAACGCCCCGCGCAAAACCTCGCGATAAAGCCCGTCCTTGCCGTCGAAATGGTAATTGATGGCGGCCTGGTTGACGCGGGCCTTGGCGACGATGGCGCGGATCGAGGTGGCATCGTAACCGCGCTCGGCGAACAGCCGTTCCGCCGCCTTGATGATTCGGTCGCGGGTGATATCGGACGGCCGCGTCACGATTGCGCCATTTTTCAAACTCTCGTTTGAATTCGAATTAGACGCTCGGCGGCCGGAATGCAAATGCCATTCGCGGGGTTCATACCGGGGGTGCGGTGCCGCCTATACGTCGCGCGGCCGTCATACTATTCTTGCAGGCATAACAGCCGTTCCAATCAAAACGGGAGGATTCCCCAAATGAACATGCAAAAGCTGCCGTCCGACATCGTCGGGCTGTCCAAGGTCATGCCGCCGTTGTCGCGGCGCGGTTTTATGTCGAGTTCCGCAGCCGCCGCCGCGGGCTACACGCTCGCTGCCGGCCCGGTACGCGCCGATGCCATCCAGACCGACACCAATGGATTGAAAGCCGGCATGGCCGATGTCGCGGTCACCGGCGGCAACATGCCGGTCTATTTCGCGCGCCCGGCCGCTGCGCAGAACCCGCCCGTCATCATTGTCTGCATGGAGATTTTCGGCCTGCACGAATGGGTCAAGGACATCACGCGCCGCGTCGGTCATCTCGGCGCCTTGGCGATTGCGCCGAATTATTATTTCCGCGCCGAAACCGGCGGCGTCGACCTGACCAAGATCGACGAAATGCCGAAGATCTTCCCGATCGTCAACGCCAAGACCGATACCGAGCTGTTCGCCGATCTCGACGCCACCGTGGCCTGGGCCAAATCGCAAGGCGGCGACACCAGCAAGCTTGGCATCATGGGCTTCTGCCGCGGCGGCCGCACCGTGTGGCACTACTCGACGCATAATCCCAACCTGAAAGCCGGCGTCGCGTTCTACGGCAGCCTCACAGACAAGAACGACGCCGCACCGAAGAGCTCGCTCGAGCTTGCCGCAGAGGTGAAAGAGCCCGTGCTCGGCCTCTACGGCGAAGCCGACACCGGCATCCCGCCGGATCAGGTCAAGCAGATGGAGGACGCGCTCAAGGCGGCGGGCAAGACTGCGGAGTTCCACGAATATCCCGGCGCGCCGCACGGTTTTGTCGCCGATTACCGGCCGAGCTACCGCAAGGACGCGGCGGAAGATGGCTGGAAGCAGATGACCGCCTGGTTCAAGAAGTACGGCGTGCTGAGCTAGACAACTCGTCGTTGCAACAAGACGCGGCGCTTGCGAGTGCCGCGTTTTTCATGTCCGATCCGCCGATGCCGGCCTTCATCTGCAACACCTGCGGCACGCAGTTCACGCCGTCCGACAAGGAGCCGGCGCGCTGTCCGATCTGCGATGAAGAACGCCAGTTCGTGCCGCCGTCGGGCCAAGTCTGGACCACCCACGAGACG
>DATHHM010000198.1:0-10184 GCA_035317145.1 Xanthobacteraceae bacterium
CGCCGCGCCAGTCGCCGGCGAGCTCGGGCTCGAGCACGTCGGACGCCTGGTGGATCGACAGCGTCGGGATCAGCGCGACACCGAGATAACAGGCGGTGAGCACGATCAGCACCACGACCGCAAGCACCTCGGCGAAATGCCGCGGGCTCTTCGGCACCAACAGCACCATGCCGGCGATGCCGATGGCGACGCAGGCGAAGGCGAGACGCCGCGCGGAGACTGCCGGATCCCACGATGTGACGACGGAGAGCGCAAACCAGAACAGCGTCGCGATCAATACCGGCCGCACCAGCAGCAACAGCCGCTGCGGCTGATGCGCCAGGTTCC
Source organism: Xanthobacteraceae bacterium (assembly GCA_035317145.1). Lineage (GTDB taxonomy): Bacteria > Pseudomonadota > Alphaproteobacteria > Rhizobiales > Xanthobacteraceae > BOG-931. The sequence goes on from DATHHM010000198.1 coordinate 328, forward strand.
ACGCCGCCAGCAGCACGAACAGCGTCGTGTAGCTGAGCTGATTGACCAGATTGCCGGCCTCGGTGACTTCGATGGGCTCGTCGAGCGGCGCAAACGGACGAAACGAAATCCACAGCGACAGAAATACCGCGGCGATCAGCACGCTGCGGATCAGAATATCGGCAGGGTCGGTCGTTTGGGCCGCAAAATCCTGCCGCGGAAGATAGCCGGTATTCGCCACGACGACTTCCCTCGCTCGCGCGGCCGTGCGGCCTTCAGGCGGCTTCGACGCCGGTCAGCACCGCGCCGCGGATTTTTTGCGCATCGGCGCCCAGCCGCGCAACGAACAGTTCGACGGCGTCATCGTCGCGCTCGTCGGCTCTGGCGACCAGCACGATATGGTCGACCAGTCCGGCAAAGAACCGGGCGCTCGGGTCGCGGTTAACGTCGACCGCGGCGACGATCACCATGTCGAAGCGTTTGGTCTTGTCGAAGGCCTCTTTGATGTCGGCATCGCTGATGCGGCGATCGCGGCGGCTGTTCGGTGAAACGAACGGCAAGAGATTGACGTTGGTGTCACGGTCGCGAACGATCACGTCGGAGAGCTCGAGGCGGCCGACGGCGACGTCGACCAGCCCGGCTTCGCTTTCTTCGGCGTCGATCGCCGACAGCGTGCGGCGCTTGAGGTCGGTATCGATCAGCAGCACGCGCTGGGTTGCCGCGGCCGCCGCGGCGAGCATCAGCGCTACCGACGCGGTGTCGTCTTCATCGTCGGCAGCAACGACGAGAACGCTCGGATTGCCGCGCTTTTTGTGGCTTGCGCGCACGGCCTCGTACACTTTCTGAATTTCGCGGGCGAAACGCGAATGCGGGTCTTCCACTGCATCCAAACCGAACGCGATATCGACATTGGGTAGTGTCGCCAGCACCGGAATGGCGGACGGCGTTGCCGGCGGCTCCCATAATTTCTTGGCGAACGCGCCCAGTCTGCCGAAATTGGCAGGCGCCTTCGCTTTTGTCTCTACCCGCGTTTTAGCCGGCCGCGGCGCAGCTTCTTCGGGCGAACCCCGCATGATGACGATGCCGACGCCCGAAGCGAAGCCCAGCAACATCGCCGCCAATCCGACGATCAGGCTCGGCGGCGGCGAGCTGCGGTATATCGGCCGGTCGGCCTTGGAGATGATGCGAATGTTCTTGGTGTCGACCTGCTCCTGCTCGCCGGTTTCGCGGGAGCGGACCAGAAACGATTCATAGACCGCGCGGCTCGCCTGCACGTCGCGCTCGAGCTCGCGCAAGCCGACCAACGACTCATTGGTGCTCACCGCGGTGTTCTTGAGCCCGTCGACTTGGCGCGACAGCATGTCCTCGTCGGCCTTGGCGCGCTCGTATTCGGCGCGGTCGGACGCCGCGATGCGGGCGACCTCGTCTTCGATCAGCTTCTGCAGCCGCGCGCCCTGCGCCTCGATCTCGATGACCGCGGGATGACGTTCGCCGAGCGAGGACTTCTGCTCGGCGTCGCGGCGCATGATCTCGGCATATTGGCTGCGCAACAGGCTGATGGTCGGCGACTGCACCGCTTCAGGGAAGGCGCCGACCGGCGTTTTCGAATGCAGCACGCTTTCGACCTGATCGAGGCGCGCCTTTGCTTCCGACGTGCGCGCGCGCGACGCGCTGAGCTGGGCGTTCAAGCTCGTAAGCTGCTGCTCGTTGACGAGTTCGCCGTTGGAGCCGACGATATTGTGGCTCGCCTTGTAGGCTTCGACCTTTTGCTCGGCATCGCGCACGCGGGTCTGCAGCTCCTGGAGCCGCCCCTTCAGCGCTTGCGAGATCTGACGGGCGGCGTTGGAGCGCGCTTCGATCTGTTCGGTGAGATAGGCCTGCGCGATGGCATTGGCGATGCGTGCGGCCTTGTCCGGGTCTTCACTGGTGACGCTGACGTCGACCACGTAGGTGCGCTCGGAGCGCTTCACCAGGACGCGTCTTTGCAGTTCGTTGAGCGCGGCAAGCGGTCCGTATTTCTCCGCCAACGCGCCGCGCATGAATTCCGGGTCGTGGTCGAGACCTTCCGAAGCGACGACGCGGCGCAGCACATTGTCGGACGCGATCACGCGGGCCTGGCTCTCGACCTGGAGCACGGCGGCATCGCTTTGCGGAATGGTCGGCGAGATGTCGCTCTGGGCCGCGCGCAAATCCATCGGGTCGATGAGGATCTGCGTCGTCGCGGTGTATTTGTGCGGCGTGAGCAGCACGAAGGCCGCGGCCAAAGCGACCGCCACGATCGTCGACAGCACGATCGTGATTTTGCCCCGCCACAAGACGGACCAGATTTTCTGGACGTCGATCGGAGGAAGAGCAGCAAAGCCCGGGCTCGGATCGCGCCTGCTGACCACCGCCGATGGCATATGACTCGACGCTTCAAACATTCACTCTAGTCTCGCACTCTAATCTCGACACCGCGGCCGGCCGGCCGCGTACATGGTGGCCCGCCGCATCCGCCATCAAGGCCACGCCACTGTGGCACGACCGCGCAACGCGATATGGTTAATCAATTCATAAAGACTTAAGGTTAACGCCGCGTGTATTCGGCGTGTTCGGCCGTCGAAATAACGGGCGCGTGGTCAGCGCAAAAAGCGGAAAATGGCGCCAACGACGATCAGCAAGGCGACCACCGGAAGCCAGAGCAGAATCGCGCCGGCGAAGATCAACAAGAATGCCGCGGCGAGGATGGCGAACACCAGCGCCAGAATGGCGAAGCCAAGCGGTCCGACCCGCGCAACATAGACGCGATGCATCCCGGCCGCCTGGTTCTGCCCGTCGGGGCGCCAGGCAGGTCGCCGCCAGTCGAATCCGCGTTCTGGTCCGCGTTCTGGTTCGCGTCCTTGGCGGTCCGGCGGAATGATCTCGGGCTCGACCCGAGGCAGTTCCGGTTGGTCTCGATCGTTTGCCATGGCAGATCGCTTCGTGCGTTGTTCGCGGCACTCTATCTGGGTTTCGGCGCCGCGGCCACAAGCGGCGGTTTGCCGCCAGGCGCGCGGGCATTTTGATGGAGCATGATCTTTTTCCGAAAACCGGGGTCCACTTTTCGGGATCATGCTCGGGCGTTGACGCGGCTTTCGATGCGGTCGAACCGCGCCAGCCGGTAGACGGCGATCGAGACCAGCCAGCTCAAGACGAAGATCGCGATGATGAGATAGCCGAGGCTGCCGAAATGGTCGTTCAGCGTGCCGATATAAAGCCAGAACGGCCCTTCGAGATTCAATCGATCGGCCAACAGGCCGAGCGCTTCGATGCCGCCGATCAGCACGGCGACCAGCACTGACACGAATGTAATCGTCAGATTGTAATAGAGCTTGCGGATCGGCTTGGTGAAGGCCCAGCCATAGGCGCCGAGCATCAGCACGCCGTCGGTGGTGTCGACGAGCGACATGCCCGCGGTGAACAGCGCGGGAAAAACCATGATCGACCAGATCGGCAATCCTTTCGAGGCCTGCGCCGCGGCGATGCCAAGCACGCCGATCTCGGTCGCGGTATCGAAGCCCAGCCCGAACAAAAAGCCCAGCGGATACATATGCCAGCTGCGCGAGATCAGCCGGAACATCGGCCGGAACAGGCGGCCCAAAACACCGCGCTGTGCCAACAGATGATTGAGGTCTTCTTCGACAAAGGCGCCGCCGCGGCGCACTTCCTGGAAGGTGCGATAGACCGATAGCAGGATGACGAAATTGGCGGCGGCGACGACAAACAGAAAGATCGCCGAGACCAGCGTGCCGATGGTGCCGCCGACGAGCTTGAACCCTTCAAAGCGGCCTTGGAGCGCGCTGGTGGTCAATGCGATGACGGCGGAGGCGAGCACGACCACGGTCGAATGGCCGAGCGCGAAAAAGAAGCCGACGCCGATCGGCCGCTTACCCTCCTGCATCAGCTTGCGCGTCACGTTGTCGATCGCCGCGATATGGTCGGCATCGACGGCGTGGCGCAGACCGAACGCATAGGCCAGGAAGGCGGTGCCGACCAGCACCGGATAGTCGCGAAACGCGATCAGCGCCCAAATCCAAGCCAGAACATTGGCGGCGATCAGCAGGCCATAGATACCGGCAAGCTTGCTGCCAAGCGCGGAATCCCGGTCATTGAACAATCCGAATAAGGTTTTACGCATGATCGTATCGGCACAACGCCCCGGCGCGAGCGGTAACGTATCGATACGACGCAGCCCGTGAGGCCGCAAGAGCGCGTGAGCGAAAATTATATAATCGTCATATCAGTATGCAGGACAGACGCCGCGGCCGCGATCCCCGATTATTCCGGCTGAATACCGGCAGCTTTGATGACTGCGCCCCAGCGCTGCGTCTCTGCTTTGAGGAAATCGCTCATCTGCGCGACCGTGCCGCCGCCGGGCGCCAGGCTGAGTTGTTTGTAACGGTCGAGCAGCTCCGGATCCTTCATCACCTGGTTGGCCGCGTCGTTGAGCTTGGCGATGGCGCCGGCCGGCGTTTTCGGCGGCGCCGTCAGCGCGTTCCAGGTATCGGATTCGCAGCCGGCCACGCCGGCCTCTTGCAGCGTCGGCACGTCAGGGATCGCGGCGACCCGCTGTTTGGTCGCGACGGCGAGAATTTTCGCCTTACCCGCCTTGTTGAGCTCGATCGACGTCGCGAGCTCATTGAACATCAGATCGACGTGGCTCGAGATCAGATCGTTGAGCGCCGGCGCGGTGCCTTTGTACGGCACGTGAACGAGTTGGATATGCGTGATCGTCTCGAACAGTTCCGTGGTCAGATGCGAGGTGGTGCCGATGCCCTGCGAGCCATAATTGAGCTTGCCCGGATTGGCCTTGGCGTAGGCGATCAGCTCTTGCACGGTATTGGCCGGGAAGTCGGGCCGCACCAGGAGCACGTTCGGGACATGCGACATGATCACGACCGGCGTGAGCTGCAACGGATCGTAATTGAGCGATTTGTAGAGGAAGGGATTGGTCGTGATCGGCGCCGGTTGCGATGCCAGCAAGGTGTAGCCGTCGGCATCGGCGTGGAACACCGCATCGGCCGCGACGCTGCCGGCGGCGCCGCTCTTGTTCTCGACCGGCAGCGGCTGGCCCAATACGGCGCTCATCTTGGCGGCGACAATCCGGGTGACGGTGTCGACCCCGCCGCCCGCCGGCACCGAGACGATGATCCGGACCGGATGATCGGGGAATTTGCTGTCCTGCGCGCCGGCGGCGGCGGCCGCAAGCAGGAGGCCTATTCCGGCAATCGCTACGTGTCTCAACATGGTTTTGGTCCCTAAATTCCGGCGCGACGTCAGCTTGGCATAGCGCAGATCGGCGGCGTCGTCCCGCGACGCACTGCCGCCCCATCGCATCGCGGTCTTGTGCATAGCGGCTTTGCCGAACGGCGGTTCACAAACCCCATGTCGGCCCATAGGATCGCGCCCCGACAAGGGAGAGGCGCGCAATGAGCAAGCTCGATTTCATTCTCGAAGAACTGGTGACCGCCAATCGCATCCTGGCCAACGAGGGCATCGTCGATTCATTCGGCCATGTCAGCGCGCGTCACCCCGACAATCCGCAGCATTATCTGCTGTCACGCGCGCGCGCGCCCGAGCGCATCGAACGCGACGACATCGTCGAATATACTTTCGACGGCACCGCGATCGACGAGCGCGGCCGCGCGCCCTATCTCGAGCGCTTTATCCACGGCGCGATCTACGAGGCGCGGCCGGACGTGCACGCCGTTGTCCATAACCATTCACCGAGCACGATCCCGTTCGGCGTCACCAGCAAGAAACTGAAGCCGCTGCTGCACATGTGCGCCTCGATGGGCCACGAAGTGCCGGTCTGGGATTCCCACGACAAGTTCGGCGACACCGCGCTGTTGGTCAGCGACATGGCCATGGGCCGCGACCTCGCCCATCTCATCGGCCCGCGGCCGACGGCGCTGATGCGCGGCCACGGCGCCACCGTGGTGGGCCGCTCGGTGCGCCATGCGGTTTTCGTCTCGGTTTATCTCGAACTCGGCGCCAAGCTGCAAATGCAGGCGATGCCCATGGGCGAGATAAAATTCCTCACCGCCGGCGAGGTCGACAAGATCGCCTCGCGCGTGACTGCCTACACGCTCAACCGCGCCTGGGAGAACTGGGCGCGCCGCGCCGGGCGCGAGATGCAGCCGGAAGCGTAGCGCCGGTACGCGGCAATATGACATTCGCGGCCTAGCTATCGTTGCCGCGGCTATTTTGTATCCTGCGAACGTCCGCGCCACGACCCATGTGGCGCGAAATGGGGGAAACCATGCGCCTGCGTCATCTGTTTGCTCCAGCCTTGGCGCTGATTGTCGTCGCGGCGGTCACCGTCATGGCCTCGGCCGAGACGAAATGGCCGACCCGGCCGGTCCGCTTCATCCTCACGCTCGGCGCTGGGAGCGGCTCCGACATCGGCGCGCGGCTGTTGGCCGACCGCCTCACCCCGCGCTGGGGCCAGCCGGTGGTCGTCGAAAATCGACCCGGCGGCGATGCCATCGTGGCGATCAATGCTTTCGTCAGTGCGCACGACGATCACGTGCTGCTGTTCGCGCCGTCATCCTCGTTCACCGCGCATCCATTCCTGCACGACAACCTGCCCTACCAGCCGAGCGACCTGGTGCCGATCGCGCGGGTGTCCAACACCATCATCACCATCTCGGTGCCGGCCAGCTTGAACGTCAATTCGCTGAAAGAGCTCGCGGCGATGGCGCGCGCCGAGCCGGGCAAGCTGAACTGGGCCGGCGTCACCGGCGCGCTGGATTTCGTCTTTGCCGGCTGGCTCAAGCAGGAAGGATTGAACATCAACAAAGTGCCGTACCGCAATCCGGTCGATGCCGCCAACGATCTCGCCGAAGGCCGCGTGCAGGTTTACGAAGCGGCATTGGCGATCGTGCGGCCGCAGCTTGAGTCCGGCAAGATCAAACTGTTGGCCGTGACCAACTCGGTGCGCGCGCCGACCCATCCGAACCTTCCCACAGTGGCGGAAGCGGGTTACCCGGCGCTGACCATCGACGGCCTGGTCGGACTGTTTGGGCCAACGGGAATGCCGCTTGAGCTGCGCCAACGCATCACCGCCGACATCCGCGCGGTGGTCGATCCGACTATCGAGGACCGCCTGACCATCACCGGACAGCTCACCAATATTGGCGGGCCTGAGGAATTCGGCAAATCGATCGACGAGCAGCGCGCCAAGATCGCGGACTTCGCCAAAGAGCTCGGCATCAACCCGATGTAGCGGAAACGTCGGCTTCGGACGTTCTGCACGCTGCAAGGACCATCGCAGGGAAAACCATGCAAGCCGCGGTGATGAAAGACGATCAGCGGCCTGTCTATGGAAGTTTTGCAGAACCTGAAGCGGTTGATGGCGCAGTTGTCGTCGAGGTTTTGGCCGCCGCTTTGACCGGGCTCGACAAGGTGGTCGCCCGGCGCGTTCATTACGTCAAAATGCCTGACGGTCCTTTCGTGCTGGGTAGAGAGGGTGTCGCGCGGCGGAGCGATGGCCGGCGCATCTATTTCAATCTCAACGCGCCGGTCGCTCCGTTCGGCTCGATGGCCGAACGCACGCTGATCGATCCGCGCTTTGCCTTTCCGATCCCTGATGGTGTCGCCGACGACACCGCGGCGGCGCTCGGCAATGCCGGACTTGCCGCGTGGCTCGGGCTGTCTTGGCGCGGTCGGATGCGGCCGGGCGAGACGGTGTTGGTTCTTGGCGCCACCGGCGTCTCCGGTTTGATTGCGGTCACTGCGGCGAAGCGGCTCGGCGCCGGCCGGGTCATCGCCGCCGGCCGCAATCGCGAAGCGCTGCAACGTGCCAAGCACCTTGGCGCCGACGAAACAGTCGATCTTGCGGCGGCGACCGACCTCGTGGCCGCCTATCGCAATGCCGCAGGCGGCGCCGTCGACGTGGTCATCGATTATGTCTACGGCGCGCCGGCCGAGGCGGCACTCGAGGTGATGGCGACCTATGGGCGCCTGGTCCACATCGGGACGCGGGCAGGGCCCGTCATGACAGTGCCCGGCGCGACTATGCGGCGCAGCTGCATCGACATCATGGGTTTCGGCTATTACCACGCGCCTGTCGAAATGCAGGCGGAAGCCTATGCGGAGCTGTGCCGACTTGCCGCCTCGGGCGAAATCGCCTTGGACATCGAGACACGGCCGCTCTCGGACATCGCTGCCGCCTGGGACGCCCATGCCGGAAGCAGCCGCCGGCGTCAGGTGCTGGTTCCCGATTAACTCAGCCGGCGTGCTCGCTGTCCATATGCGCGAGCACGGCCGGCATGTAACGCGTGCCGGCGACGGCGCCGGCCGGCACCGCCTGTTCGATGCGCGCAAGATCGTCACGCGTAAGTTTCACGTCGAGTGCGCCAAGCGCTTCCTTGAGCTGGTCGCGGCGGCGCGCGCCGATCAGCGGCACGACATCGTCGCCGCGCGATTTAACCCAGGCAAAGGCAAGCTGCGCCGTGGTGGCGTTCTTCTCGCGTGCGATGTTGCCAAGCGACTCGACCAGCGCGATGTTTTTGGCAAAATTCTCAGCGAAGAAACGCGGCTTCCGGGTGCGGATCTCACTTGTGGCAGTCCTGGCCGCCTCGGCGCGGTCGCTGATCAGGCCGCCTGACAGCACGCCATAAGCGACCAGTGCAATGCCGAGTTCGCGCAACGTCGGCAGGATGTCGCGCTCGATGCCGCGGGAAAACAGCGAATATTCGATCTGCAGCGCGGCGATCGGATGCACCGCATGAGCCCGCCGCACGCTGGCGGCGGAGGTTTCCGACACGCCGATGTGGCGCACATAGCCGGCTTTCACCATGTCGGCGATGGCGCCGATCGTATCCTCGAAAGGCACGGCGGGATCGACGCGGGACGGCTGATAGAGATCGACATAGTCGGTGCCGAGCCGGCGCAGCGAATAGGCGAGATAATTCTTGGTCGCATTCGGCCGCCCGTCATCGCCGAGGATTCTTAGATCCGGCCCGCGCATCGAGCCGTATTTCACCGCGATGAAGGCGCGCTCGCGCTTGCCGCCTTTAATCGCCTCGCGGATCAGCATCTCGTTCTGGCCCATGCCGTAGAAATCGCCGGTATCGAGCATGGTAACGCCGGCTTCGAGCGCGGCGTGGATGGTGGCGATGCACTCCTTCTCGTCGGCCGGCCCATAGCCGCCCGACATGCCCATGCAGCCGAGCCCGAAGGCGGAGACCATGGGGCCGTTGCGGCCGAGTTGGAGTTTTTGCATCGCTGCCTCACCTGAAATGAAAAACGGCGGTCTCGCGACCGCCGTTTGTAAAGATCGCCCGATCGGGAAGCAACGTCACTCCGCGGCCAGCCGCACTTCCGGCGCTGCGGCCCTGACGTCGGCGTCGACGTGCTTTTCGTATTTGACGAAATTGTCCTGGAACATGCGCACGAGCTTCCGCGCGGTCTCGTCGAACGCCGCTTTGTCCTTCCAGGTCTTCATCGGATAGAGCAGATGCGGCTCGACGCCGGGCACTGAGGTCGGCACCGCGAAGCCGAAATAGGGATCGGTGCGGTAGCTCGCGTTCTTCAGCGAGCCATCGAGCGCGCCGGTGACCAGCGCGCGCGTCGCCTTGATCGGCATGCGGCGGCCGGTGCCGTAGATGCCGCCGGTCCAGCCGGAATTGACCAGCCAGCAATCGACATTGTGCCGCTTGATGAGGTCGCGAAGGAGATTGCCGTATTCCGACGGCGGCCGCGGCAGGAACGGCGCGGCGAAGCAGGTGGAGAATTCCGGCTCGACGCCGACCAAGCCCTTCTCGGTGCCGGCGACTTTGGCGGTGTAGCCGGAGAGGAAATGGTACATCGCCTGCGCCGGCGTGAGTTTAGCGATCGGCGGCATGACGCCGAAG
>DATHHM010000199.1:0-4877 GCA_035317145.1 Xanthobacteraceae bacterium
CCGGAACTCGCGGTCAAGATGATCGTCGGCGGCGAGCCGATCGGCGCGGCTGAGGCACTCAAGAACGGGCTGATCGAGGAAATCGTCGAAGGCCCGGCCAGTGGCGGCGAGGCCTTTGCCCGCAAGGTGCTGGCGGAGAAACGCCCCTTGCGCAAGCTGCGCGACGACGACAGCAAGCTGGTAGCGGCCAAAGCCGACCGCTCGATCTTCACCAATGCGGTTGCCGCGATGACCAAGCGCGCGCGCGGGCTGGAAGCGCCGTTCGCCGCCGCCGACGCGGTCGGCGCCGCCATTGATCTGCCGTTCGATGAAGGACTGAAAAAGGAACGCGAAGGCTTTATGAAGCTGGTCACCGGCGACCAGTCCAAGGCGCAACGCTACGCCTTCTTCTCCGAGCGCGAAGCGGCCAAGGTCGCCGGCGTTCCCGATGGGACAAAACCGCGCAATGTCGAGCGCGTCGCCATTATCGGCGCCGGCACCATGGGCGGCGGTATCGCGATGTCGTTTGCCAATGCCGGCATTCCGGTCACTCTGATCGAGACCGGCGACGAGCAGCTCAAGCGCGGCATGGGCGTGATGCAGAAGAACTACGAGGCGACCGCGGCGCGCGGCGGCATTCCCGCCGACGCACCGGCCAAGCGCATGGGCCTGATCAACGGCGTGGTGGGCCTCGAGAACGTCAAGGATGCGGACCTGATCATCGAGGCGGTATTCGAGACCATGGCGATCAAAAAGGAAGTTTTCACCGCGCTCGATAAATACGCCAAGCCCGGCGCGGTGCTGGCGTCCAACACATCGTATCTCAACATCGACGAGATCGCCAAGGTGACCAGCCGCCCGCAGGACGTGCTCGGCATGCACTTCTTCTCGCCGGCCAATGTGATGAAACTGTGCGAGATCGTCCGCGCCGACAAGACCGCGCCCGATGCGCTGGTGACCGCGGTCGCGGTCGCGCGCAAGATCGCGAAAGTGCCGGCGGTGGTCGGTGTCTGCGACGGCTTTGTCGGCAACCGCATGCTGGCGCAGCGCGGCAAGCAGGCCGAGAAACTGCTGTTCGAAGGCGCGCTGCCGCAGCAGGTCGACGCCGTGGTGACCAAATTCGGCATGCCGATGGGACCGTTCGCGATGGGCGATCTCGCCGGCCTCGATATCGGCTGGCGCTCGCGCAAGGATCGCGGCATCAAGTCGGAGATTGCGGATGCGCTGTGCGAAGCCGGGCGCTTCGGGCAGAAGACCGGCAAGGGCTATTACAAGTATGAAGCGGGTTCGCGCGCGGCGATGCCCGATCCGGAAGTCGAGAAGCTGATCGACGAGACGTTGCAGCGGCTAGGGCGCAAGCGCCGCGTCGTCAGCGACGACGAGATTCTCGAACGCATGATGTATCCGATGATCAACGAGGGCGCGCGGATCCTGGAAGAAAAGGTCGCGGCGCGTCCGAGCGACATCGACGTGATCTGGCTCTACGGCTACGGCTGGCCGATCTATCGCGGCGGCCCGATGTTCTACGCCGACCAGGTGGGCCTGAAGCACATCGCCGATCGGCTTTCCTACTACGCCAAGGAAACCAACGATCCCTCGCTGGAGCCGGCGCCGCTGCTGAAGCGCCTCGCCGCCGAGGGCAAGACCTTCGCGTCGCTGGCGCAGGCGTCGAAAGCCGCGGCGTGATGAGGAGCGGCGGAATACATCAGCCCGTCGTCCCCGCGAAGGCGGGGACCCGTAACCACCGATGGTTATTGTTGAGCCGGTCAGGGCCGCAAGTGGCTTACACCTTCCGCGATCGCGGGCGCGGAGGCTATGGGTCCCCGCCTTCGCGGGGACGACAACACCCATGACTCACCCCGGCGAAAAGTTCTATCCGGAAGGCGTCCGCTGGGACGCCCCGATCGCGCGCGGCACGCTGTCCGACCTGATGTCGAAGGCGGCGGAAGATTTCGGAGCGCGGCCGGCGATCGAATTCCGCGATCACCCGATCAGCTATGCCGGGCTGGAAGCGATGGTCGAGGTCGCGGCCGCTGCCTTGCTGCGCGCGGGCACCGGCAAGAACACGTCCGTCGCATTGTTCCTCGGCAACACGCCGGATCATCCGGTGAATTTCTTCGGCGCGCTGAAGGCCGGCGCGCGCGTGGTGCATCTGTCGCCGCTCGATGGCGAGATCGCGCTGTCGCACAAGCTCAGCGATAGCGGCGCGCGCATTCTCGTCACCAGCAACCTCGCGGCACTGATGCCGATGGCGCTGAAATTTCTTGCCAAGGGGCTGCTCGACAAGCTGATCGTCTGCGAAGACGACGACTGGGGCGCGGTCGGTACGCCGCAGATCCCGATTCCCGGCGATCCGCGAATCGTCACCTTCAGGAAGTTTGTCGAAGGCGCAACGAAGCCGGCGCAATGGCCTGAGATCACCGCCGACGACGTAGCACTGCTGCAATATACCGGCGGCACCACCGGCTTGCCGAAAGGCGCGATGCTCAGCCATGGCAACCTCACCTCGGCGGTGTCGATCTACGACGTCTGGAGCGCACCCGCGCGCGCCGAACGCAAAACGACCGAGCGCGTGATCTGCGTGCTGCCGCTGTTTCATATTTACGCGCTGACGGTGGTGCTGCTCTCCGCAATCCGGCGCGGCCATCTGATCTCGCTGCATCAACGCTTCGATGTGGAAGCCGTGATGCGCGACATCGAGGTCAAGCGCGCCACCGCGCTTCCCGGTGTCCCCACCATGTGGATCGCGATTGCCAGCCTTCCCGATCTGGACAAGCGCGATTTGTCGTCGTTGGTTGTTGCCGGATCGGGCGGCGCGCCGCTGCCGGTCGAGGTCGCAAAAATATTCGAGGCCAAGACGAAGCTCAAGTTAAAGAGCGGCTGGGGCATGACTGAAACCTGCTCGCCCGGCACCGGCCACCCGCAGGAGGGACCGGACAAGCCCGGCTCGATCGGATTGATGCTGCCCGGCATCGAACTCGACGTGGTGTCGCTCGACGATCCGGCAAAAACGCTCCCGCCCGGCGAGGTCGGCGAAATCCGCATCAAGGGCCCGAACGTCACCAGGGGCTACTGGAACAAGCCGGAGGAAACCGCGGAAGCCTTTGTCGGCGATAGATTCCTCACCGGCGACATCGGCTATATGGACGACGACGGCTACTTCTATCTGGTCGACCGCAAGAAGGACATGATCATCTCCGGAGGCTTCAACGTCTATCCGCAGATGATCGAGCAGGCGATCTACACCCACCCTGCGGTGCAGGAAGTGATCGTGATCGGCATTCCCGATGATTATCGCGGCGAGGCGGCCAAGGCCTTTGTCAAGCTGCGCGCCGGCGCGCATCCGTTCAGCGTCGAAGAGCTGCGCGCGTTTCTCACCGGCAAGCTCGGCAAGCACGAACTGCCCGCCGCGCTCGACTTCGTCGATGAACTGCCGCGCACGTCGGTCGGCAAACTGTCGCGCCATGAATTGCGGGTGCTGCAGCCCGCGCATGCACCACAAGTCAAACAACAACTCGCAACAGGAGGTCGTTCATGACCGACGCCGTTATCGTCTCCACCGCCCGCACGCCGATCGGCAAGGCCTATCGCGGCGCGCTCAACGCCACCGAAGGCGCGACCTTGCTCGGTCACGCCATCGGCCAGGCGGTGGCGCGCGCAAAACTCGATCCGAAGGAGATCGAGGACGTGGTGATGGGCTGCGCCCTGCAGCAGGGCGCCACCGGCGGCAACATCGCGCGCAAGGCGCTGCTGCGCGCCGGCATTCCCGTGACCACCGCCGGCACCACCATCGATCGGCAGTGCGCGTCGGGCCTGCAGGCGATTGCGCTGGCGGCGCGTTCGGTGCTGTTCGACGGCGTCGAGATCGCGGTCGGCGGCGGCGGCGAGTCGATCAGCCTGGTGCAAAACGATCACGCCAATAAATTCCACGCCGTCGATCCTGAACTGGTGGCGATCAAGAAAGACGTCTACATGCCGATGCTCGACACCGCCGAGACGGTGGCGAAGCGCTACGGCATCTCGCGTGAGCGCCAGGACGAATACTCGCTGGAAAGCCAGCGCCGCACCGCCTCCGCGCAGCAGGGCGGCAGGTTCAACGACGAGTTGGCGCCGATCACCACCAAGATGGGCGTCGCCGACAAGGCCACCGGCGAAATCTCGTTCAAGGACGTGACGCTGTCCAAGGATGAAGGTCCGCGCCCGGAAACCACCGCCGAAGGTCTCGCCGGTCTCAAGGCGGTGCGCGGCGAAGGTTTTACGATCACCGCCGGCAACGCCAGCCAGCTCTCCGACGGCGCCGCGGCCGTGGTGCTGATGGAGGCCGCGGAAGCGGAGCGGCGGAACCTGAAGCCGATGGGGGCGTTCCGCGGCTGGGCCGTCGCCGGCTGCGAGCCCGACGAGATGGGCATCGGCCCGGTGTTCGCGGTACCGCGCCTCTTGAAGCGTCATGGCCTCAAGGTCGAGGACATCGACCTGTGGGAATTGAACGAAGCCTTCGCGGTGCAGGTGCTGTATTGCCGCGACAAGCTCGGCATCGATCCGGAAAAACTCAACGTCAATGGCGGCGCCATTGCGGTCGGTCATCCCTACGGCATGTCCGGTGCGCGGCTCGCGGGCCACGCGCTGATCGAGGGCCGCCGCCGCAAGGCGAAATACGCGGTGGTGACGATGTGCGTCGGCGGCGGCATGGGCTCGGCGGGTTTGTTCGAGATCGTGCAGTAATCACGGTGTCGTCCCCGCGAAAGCGGGGACCCATACGCCGTGTCGTTTCGTTTGGCATTGTGGCAGAGGCCTTTCTCTAACTACGAATGCCGGAGGTTATGGGTCCCCGCTTTCGCGGGGACGACAGGGTAGCTCACAGGAGGATCCGATGGATCTCAGCTTCAGCAAGGAAGAAA